>CAYSOB010000014.1:0-14015 GCA_964432575.1 uncultured Candidatus Saccharibacteria bacterium | reverse complement strand
TAAAATACCTCCTTGCCAAGGAGGAGTCGGGAGTTCGATTCTCCCTGCCCGCACATAAAGAAAAACCACCCAATTAAAGCAGGTGGTTTTTCTTTATAGTTTAATTTGATTTTCTTTTAAATCCGTGCTATTTTATATTCGTTGCACCTGTGGTGAAATGGATATCACGACTGACTTCGGATCAGTTATTCTAGGTTCGAGTCCTGGCAGGTGCACAAATATGAGCGGAGCGAGTTTTTGTGCACCTGAGCATGCAAATAGTTTTGCATGCGTCCAGGACGAGAAGATCTTGAGTATATCGCGCGGAGCTTGCGAGCACGATACGAAAGATATACAGAATCTGTAAGATTCGAGATTACTGGTATTTACTCACGTTAACTATTTTATTATGAAAAAATTATATCGTTCAAATACTGACAAGGTAATTGCAGGAGTGTTGGGTGGTTTTGCTGAATATGTTGATGTTGATTCGACTGTTGTTCGGCTTGGATATGTATTAATCACATTGTTTTCCTGCTTTGCAGGGGTGTTGTTTTATTTCATTGCCTGGATAATTATCCCAAAGAAAGTTTCACATGAAACAAAACATGAACACCATACTCATGAAGAGTCTAAAAAGGAGTCAGAAGAGAAGTCAGATGTTTCACAAGAAACCAAAGTGTAATATTGTATGGAAATTCTTTCTCAAAAGAAATCAAATAGTTTTTGCCCTCAAGTTTTGCTTATCAAAGACGGTAAGTTTATTGCAGGTCTTCGTCATTACTCTAAAAAAACAGTTTGGACCACTCCTGGAGGCAGGTGTGATGAGGGTGAAACAGTAGAAGAAACTTTACGAAGAGAAGTTTATGAAGAAACAGGAATAAGACATTTTAGTATAGATGCCTATGTTGGTACTTTTGATGGTGCAAAAGAAGGAGATAAGGTTCCTGTGTTTTTGGGTACTACAAACGAATTTCCAAAAATAATGGAGCCAGAGAAATTCTCGGAATGGAAATATGTAATTTTAGAAGAAGTGGTTGATATGCTTAATAATAAAGATAACAGTGATTTTATTGAAACATTAAAGCAAGTTTTATAGTTATGAAATTTTTTATCCCAACAAACGTTTCACGTGTAACAGAAACGCTGAAAAACGCTCATTTTGAAGCGTTTCTTGTTGGTGGGTGTGTGCGAGACTTATTAATAGGTGAACTGAATAACGTTTCACGTAAACCAAAAGATTGGGATATTACAACAAATGCAAAACCAGAACAGATTGTGAAGCTGTTTGAAGACAAAGGTTTCAAGGTTGTGTATGAAAACGTGTTTGGCACAGTTTCTATTGTCTTTGAAGAAGAGTCTTTAACAAGTAGTGTCCGTGATATTCAAATAACGCCATATCGATTAGAAAGCGCTTATTCTGATAATCGACACCCAGACAGCGTGTCTTTTAGTAATACAATCAGTGACGATTTATCACGACGTGATTTTACTATGAATGCCATTGCTTTGGATCCTGAAACGTTTGAAATAATTGATCCGTTTCACGGGAAACAGGCAGTAGAAAAACAGATGATTATTTCTGTAGGTAATGCAAAAGAACGTTTTTCAGAAGATGCTTTACGTATTATGCGTGCAATTAGGTTTGCTGCACAGCTTGGGTTTACTGTTTCACATGAAACAATGAGTGCGGTTATTGAGACAAAGGACTTGTTACACAATGTTTCCGCAGAACGAATTCGTGATGAGTTTATAAAAATTATTAATTCAGATGCACCAGCTATTGCACTGTTTCACATGAAACAGCTTGGATTACTTGAAATAATACTACCTGAAATAATTCCTGCGATTGGATGTGAGCAAGGCGGGGTACATATATATGATGTGTTTGATCACTTGGTTTATGCGCTTCAGCATGCTGCTGATAAGAAATTCCCATTTCATATACGACTTGCAGCTCTGTTTCACGATATTGGAAAACCAAAGACACGACGTCCGGGACATAAAAAAGCATATACATTTTATGGACACGAGGTGGTCGGGGCTCGTATTGCGCAGAAAATAATGGAGCGATTAAAATTTCCAAAAGCCGAAACGGAATTGGTTGTAAAATTCGTTCGTTGGCACATGTTCTTCAGTGATACAGAATCAATAACACTTTCAGCAGTACGACGCATGATTGCAAATGTGGGAGCTGACCATATCTGGGAACTGATGCAGATTCGTGAATGTGACCGTGTTGGAATGAATAAAACAGAAGCACCATATCGATTACGAAAGTATTTTGCCATGATCGAGGAATGTCTGCGCGATCCAATCAGTGTTTCACAATTGAAAGTGGATGGAAATTACTTAATAAATGAGTTACACGTGAAACCAGGACCGCGCATGGGGTGGATGTTACACGCACTTCTTGAAGAAGTTTTAGAAAACCCAGAAAAAAACACGACTGAATATTTATCAGATCGTGTTAGTGAGCTTGAAAAACTTTCAGATGAAAATCTTAAAAAACTGGGTGAAGCAGGGAAGGAAAGAAAAGAGCAAGAGGAACAAGAGGAGGTGAAGAAGTTACACGTGAAACATGGTGTGAAGAAGTAAAAATGCCGATTCGTTAGAATCAGCATTTTTTTGTTAATTTGAGTAAGAAATATGACCTATTTCCCCGTCAGTTCTGAAGACTTTTGCAACTTCTAATCCTTCTTTAAAGTAAACTGCAGTTGAGCAGTTGTGGCCATACCTTTTTTCTCTTAAATAAAGAGTTTCCTTTGAATTAGATTTTGAGCGAATGTCCCGTAAAATACTCTTATGTTTTTTATTTATTTTTGCCATAATATAAGTTTGTCCTGAGTATAGATAATAGGTAATTACTTGTAAATAGTCCTGAGTCACTGCAACTATGAAATTGTGGTATAGTAACCATATTCTATGGAAATACTTATTCAAGCAGTTATTATTATTTTAATTACCGGTTTTTTTGCAATGCTGGAGGCCGCATTGTTTACTGTTCCGCTGTCCCGTGCAAAGGTTTTACAATCACAAGGAAAGAAAGGTGCTGATGCATTGGTTGTCGTAAAACAATCGATGGCTCGATCCATTTTTTTACTAGTAGTATTTATGAATATATCAACCGTACTGGGCAGTATTGTTCTTGGAAAACATGCAGCTGAACAATTTGAAGGTTCTGTTGGATTGATTTCGGTATTAATGACCATTGGTATTATTATTTTTGGAGAATTAATTCCAAAAAGTATTGGTGATAAACATGCGGAAAGTCTGGGAAGGTTTTTTGCTCCATTTATTCTTATTATTACTAAATTGTTTAGTCCGATTGTTTGGGGGTATGAAAAAATTATTCATATGTTGGTTGGGAATCATACCGTTCCTGTTTCAGAGGATGATTTACGTATTTTATCCGAAACCAGTCATGCAGAAGGGAATATTGAATTAGATGAGAAAAATATCATTCTTAACACTTTTCGTATGAACGACGTGTTGGCACGGGAAATTATGACCCCGGTTGAAGTGGTTGAGGCACTATCAAAAGATAGTACATTAGAGTTTGCGTTGAATATTATTGGTGAAAAACCATACTCGCGAATGCCCGTATATGAAGGAGATATAAACACTGTTGTTGGTGTTGTGACGGCCAAAGATATTTTACGGGCGTTAGCAAAAGATGAACATAAGACATTAATTGGTCATTATACAAAGCCGTGCGTGTCTGTTCCTGAAACTATCCGCGCAGATCGATTGTTGGCACTGTTTCAATCTAAAAAAATTCACTGTGCAATTGTAGTTAATCGCCAAAAAAAGATGACCGGATTTATTACGCTGGAAGACGTATTAGAAGTATTGGTGGGGGAGATTATGGATGAAACAGATGAGCATGAAGATTTACGAAACATTGTAAACGAATAAATAAAAAACCCATCTGGGTTTTTTATTTACAAACAGGACTTAATTAATCCATCAAAGAGTGGGTGTGGTTTGTCTGGTCGAGATAAAAATTCAGGGTGTGATTGGGTTGCTACAAAGTAGGGGTGTAGATCTTGTTTTAATTCAATCATTTCTACTAAATAATCATCAGAATTATCTTTTACGAACTTGGCTGCTATTAATAAACCATGATCCTCTAATTGAGATACGTATTGATTTTGCACTTCCAAACGATGACGATGACGCTCAATAGTTTGATTGGTTTTAAACAATTCGTAGATTTTCGTACCTTCTTTTATGGTGCAAGGATAACTTCCCAGGCGCATTGTTCCACCTTTTTGTTCAATTTTTAATTGTTCAGGTATAAAATCAATAATAAAATCGTTAGTTTCTTGGGTGTTTTCCATTTCTCTACTTACTGCATTTTTTAAACCTAAAACATTTCTTGCAAATTCAATAGTGGCTAATTGTAGTCCCAAACAAATTCCTAAAAATGGTTTTTTGTTGGTACGGGCGTATTGTATTGCGCTAATTTTTCCTTCCATTCCGCGTGAGCCAAATCCTCCAGGAACGATTATGGCGTCATAAGTACCAAGCTTTTCAATAAGTTGAGTATCATCTGCGTCTAAAATATCAACATGCGCAGTAACATTGTTTGCAGTTGCTGCGATTTTTAGAGATTCAATAACTGAAAGGTAAGAATCTGATAATTTTGTATATTTTGCAACCAGTGCAATAGAAACTTTTTTGTTTTTTGGTATTTGGTATTCTGCAAAAAATTTTGGTAATACGGGTGATAAAGATTTCCCTACAAAATTTCCAAGTAATGAAACTATTTGTGTATTTTCAGAAAGATGTAAGGGAACTTTATAAATGTTTGAAAGATCGGGACAGGGGACAACACAGTCTTTTGAAAGGTTTCCAAACAGGGCAATTTTTTCCAGTAAACTACCTGGTAGTTCTTCTTCACCATTTGGTTCGTATCGCGCAGCAATAATATCTGGTTGAATACCCATTCGCAGTAATTCACGTAATGAGTTTTGAAGTGGTTTAGATTTGTATTCGCCAGAAACAGCAAGGAAAGGAACGTATCCCAAATGAACATGCAGTACTTGGTTATGATGATCACGTTTAAACTGACGAAGGCTTTCCAAAAATACTTCAGCCTCCATGTCTCCGGTTGATCCACCAATTTCAATTATTTTTATTTCACTTTCTGTATTTGCGTAGACTTCTTTAATAAAATCAGTGATATGGGGAATTAATTGTACGGTTTGTCCTAAATACCCACCCATGCGTTCTTTATTTAAAATAGTTTGATATATTTTCCCGGCAGTTATACTACTACGTGTTGTTAAGTTGGTGTTAAGAAAGCGTTCGTAGTGACCAAGGTCAAGATCTGTTTCGGCTCCATCTTGTAATACATACACTTCACCATGTTCATAAGGTGACATTGTTCCTGGGTCAATATTTAGATATGGATCCATTTTCCCCGCTTCGACAGAAAATCCTGCTGATTTTAATATCAGTCCCAGACTGGCACCCATAATTCCTTTTCCAAGTCCTGATACGACTCCGCCAGTAATAAAAATGTAAAGCGGTTTTTGATTCATAATAATAAAATCAGTATACAACTGTTTTTGTAAAAGACAGTTATTTACACAATTCAAAATTGTTTGTGCATTGTTTTTTACAAAAAAAAGACGTCTGAAACAGACGTCTTTCTACGGTTATCACCGGATTATTAGGCGATTTGTAATTCTTTTTCCAGAATATCAATTTTATGGAAAACATTTTGCAGATTTCTTTTAATTGATTTTCTGAATTGCTTCATTAGGTTTTGAAGCGTTTGTTTTAATGGTTCAACAAGTTCTTTTACTTTTGTTTGAATACTTTCAATCAGTCTGGTACCCAGCAGTGATGCAGGCTCCTTTGACGTAAAGGTTTCTTTAAATTCTTCCAAACTCTTTTTTAAGTTTCTCAGGAAGTTTTTTCTTTGGTCTTTGTTTGAAAGGTCAAATGTTTGGCCATTAAACGTAATTACGGGAACGGTTAATTTCTTATTCATTTCTAATCGTTTTTATTTAAAAAAATAATACTCTTTTATATAGAAATGTCAAGTAATATAGGACAGTGATCAGATCCAGTGAATTTTGGATGAATAGTACAAGAGGTAATTTTTTTCTTGATAATTTCTGATACAAAAAAATAATCAATACGCCACCCAACATTTCGTTCGCGTGATTTTGCAAAGTGACTCCACCATGTATAGTGACCGTTACCATGCGTAAATAGTCTAAATGCGTCAACAAAACCTTTTTTAATAATTGTGTCGATTCCATGACGTTCTTCGTCAGTAAAGCCGTGTTCGCCGATATTTGCTTTTGGGTTGGCAAGATCGTCAAATGTATGTGCTACGTTCAAGTCTCCACAAAAAATGACCGGCTTTTTCTTCTCTAACTTTTTACAGTACTCCAGAAAGGCAGGATCCCAATTATTTGCACGAAGAGGTAATCGTGACAAATCTGGTTTTGCGTTGGGGGTGTATACATTAACAATAAAACACTTAGAAAGTTCAACTGCAATAATACGACCTTCGGTGTTTGGGTTACCATATTGGTCGGTCAAATTATATTTTTTAGTGATTGATTCTGGAAAATCATTCATTACTGAAATTGGTTTTTCTTTGGTAAAAATTGCCGTACCACTATATCCCTTTTTTTGGGCACTATTCCAATACTCATGGTAATCAACCAGGTCGACAGGGGATTCGTGCTGCATTGCCTTTGTTTCTTGTAAACAAATAACATCTGGTTGTAATGTTTCCATCATGGGTGTGAAAAGGTTTTTTTTATGTACGGCACGTATACCGTTAATGTTCCAAGAAATTATTTTCATATATGTATCATATCATAAAACCGCCTGGGAAATTTTCAGGCGGTTTTATTTAGTTTTAATCTTTTTTGTATAACGTAAACATCATTCCCAGTTTGTCCGCAGGATCACTTTGTGTTCCAAAAAATTCAGTACGCTGCGTCACCACAGAAAATCCATGTTCTTTAAATAAATTATTAAGTTCAGTATCTGAAAAAAAATAATACGATACACCAAATTTTTTATAAGGTGATTGATTATTTATTTTGGGTGTAAATCCTAAAAATCGGGGAGTTTCAGATGACAGTGTGATCGAAAGTACATAGCCGTTTTGTGTAACAACTCGGTTAAGTTCAGATAAATAGAAGCCCCATTCGTTTTGAGGTAAGTGTTGAATAACACCAATATCAGTTACCAGTGGAAAACTTTCATCAGTAAATGGTAGGTCCGTTGCAATTCCGTAAATGAAACGAGCACGCTCTGCATATGAATGTAATTTTATATCTGCATTAACTTTATCAACAATTGACTGGACATAATCTAGGCCGATCACACGAAAACCGTTATCGATTAATTTAAACGCCCACACTCCGCGACCGGATCCAATATCTAATACGATACTGTTTTGAGGAATTAATGGGATCATTTCCAGTGCAGTTTGATGATAGGGAATATGTGTCCAGATATCTGAACCAGTGCGGTAGGCAGTATCAAAATAGTGATGTTGTGTTTCAGGGGTCATTACTTCTATTATAGATGACTAAAAATAATTGTCACGGAAACAAAAACAACCCAAGGGTTGTTTTTGTTTATTGAGATTTTTCAGAACTGTTAAGTAACTGATTGATCAGTGCGCGTGTTTTTGTTCCAACAATTCCATCGGCGGTTAATTGATGATCGCGCTGGAATTTTTTTATAGCTGCTCGTGTTGTTGTTCCGTAATATGAATCTATGTGATTGTTCATATAACCACGAGTTAATAAAAAGTTTTCTAAAACATTAACTTGAGGATTACGAACACCAATGTGTAATTTTCGTGTTAATAGTTGAATATTAGGAAAGGGGTCCTGTTCCGTTGATTGCAATGCTTTTGTTGTAAAAGAATATAAATCTTTACCCCAAGTATCAGAAGGACAAGGTGCTTGCACGCAACGGGTTCCATTATCGTATCCAAGCCATACGCGATATTTTGTATTTGGTTGTAATTTTTCAAGTGTAATAGGATTTACTACTGGCTGTCCATCACCTGTTTTAATAGAAGTAAATACTTCAGTTGATGGTTCAATATAAATCAGAGGACATGCCGTGTAGGGTCCGGTCGTAGGATCATCTTCACACATCCATGGACGATATTGAATTTTTATTTGAGTATTTTCTTTTATTCTTTTAAAGTAATCAGCGTTAGGATTTAATTGTACAACAGCACTGGTTGTAGTTATGTTCGAGAAATCCAATCCATAGGAACGCAAAGACAATGCGAATGCTTTTGGGGTTGTTGCAAGAATACCGATAACAAGAATAGTGATACAAATTTTTTTCATACAACAGGAGTATAACATATACTAATATGAATTCCATCGTCTGATTTCACAGTAAATAAAAACACCTTTCATGGTGTTTTTATTTACTGTGAAACTTTTTGTGAACCTCTCGTAACTGTTTATCGGTAACGTGGGTATACACTTGGGTTGTTGCAATGTTTGCGTGCCCTAACATCATTTGTACCGAACGAATATCGGCCCCGTTTGATAATAGGTCTGTTGCAAAACTGTGACGTAACACATGGGGTGTTACACGTTTTGATATTCCTGCAATCGTAGCATAGTGTTTCACGATACGTTCAATAGACCTGGGCGTTAGACGCATGTCGGCAGAACTATTAGCTGAAATATTTGCAAACAACGGCTCTGCAAAATCTTTGCGCACCTGTAAGTAGTTACGTAAAGTTTCACGCGCACGATCAGACAGGAATACGACACGAACCTTGTCACCTTTCCCACGAATGGAAAATTCATCTTTAGTAAGATCAAGGTCTCGATTTAATGAACATAGTTCAGACAAACGTAACCCAGTAGAAAAAAATAATTCTAATATTGCACGGTCACGCAGCGATCGGATGTGATCATCTTCATTTCTTTTTTGTTCATTCACCTCTTTTTGTTGTTTGGATAGGGGTGTTTTTTTTGTGTTACTCGGTTCATCAGGAGAGGGTGTTTCACGATTATTTTTGTTATTCAGTTTTAAGTTTTTTTGGAGGGGGGCCTCTAAAAATCTACGTAATTCATCTCCGGATAATGGATCGATATCACGTGAACCAGTTTTCGCAAGCTCGATTGCGTCAGGGGTTAATGCTTCGATATTCCTTTTGCGTAAATATTTCAAAAATGAGCGTAATGCAATTAGGTAATAGTTTTGTGTCGCTTTTTTCATAGTGCCTTGTGATTGACCTTTTACGCGGACACCTTTTGATCGATTTAAATGGAGTCGGAATTCTCTGAGTATGTTTTCATTAATATCCGATACATTATTAATTTTTCCAAACGCAAAAAATACATCCAAATAATGTTCATAGTTTCGAACCGTGTTTAGGGCTCGTCCTTTTTCAATTTCAACATATTCTAGAAATTGGCGTTTTAAATCTTGAATGGTCATAATTACAGGTAGTATATCATAATTGATGTTTTAAATTTATCAGAAATTCTTGACCATGGTATACTTTAGTTATGATGCCATCGAGTGTTAAACAACAAACCCCTTCATCTTCTGGTGGTGTGGTAACAACTACGGTTACCACCACAACAACTGCTCCGTCTGCAAAATTTACTCAGGCAGAATTAGGTGCACGCAGTCTTGCCAGAAGTATCGATCGAAAAATGAATGAAATGAATCAGCAAAAAACGGGATCAAACGATGTATTGAACCGGGTTCTTGCCCGTGAAACAAAAAATGTTTCAGAAGACGTTTCCTTTGGATCAACGTCAGTCATTGCAGAAATTCCAGAACGTATCATTCGTATTGTTGAGTCTAATGGAATTCCTGCGCAAGAAATTATTCGAATGATTCACATGCCTGGCGCTACTGTTTTCAGTGTTTCACACAATGTTGGGGGTGTAAAAAAATACAGCACCTTTCGGGTTGATGAAATTATCGATGAACCCGAACCTGAACCAGAAGTAGAAATACAAGAAGATTCTATTTCAGACAGTAATGATCGTGAAACATTTTCTGATGATGCTGATTTACCAGAAGTTCCTTTGATGCAAGGTGAACCAGTTTTAGGAACAAACACATTAGGAACAGTCGGGGTTGCTCAAAAAAATGAACCAGAAGTAATTAATGAAACAATAGCCCCTGTAGCTGTACTACCAGAAAAAGAATTACCAACCGAAGTAATCACTCCTGCAATAGTTGAATCAGTAAAACAAGAAACAGTAGATCCAATTATTGATATTCGCGCAAATCTGGATAAATCACGCATGGCAACCGCTCGAGAATTGGTACCGTATTATTCCAGTCGATACAAAGAGCGACCAACAGGAACCTTTAATCAATTATTTGGAAACAATCAATCAATTAACGATTCACTTTTTAAAACAATTAATGATTATGAAAACGCAAAAAAAATATATTTCAGGGAAATTGCGAAATCAAATTTAAAACTTACCGAAGTCATTAGTTTGGTTCGCGAAGAACAACTAAAAGTATCTGATGTGTTGTCGCACGAAAAGCATGGATTGTTTTCAAAAATTGCTTCGAAGTTTCATATCACCATACCATCCGTGATTGAAACGAGAAATAGAATTATTGGCAGCACCATAACTATCCCAAAAAACCCTCTTTCTGAACGATTGGGAATTCATCAAATTATTATTAATGAACCGATTTGGAAAAAATTGTTTTCTACTACAAATAAAGATAATCGTTCAGTGCTTAATCCATCTACAGAAATTATTCCTCAAAAGATGTCGACTGCCTCAGAGCAAATTCCAGAAACTACTATTATCGAGAAAAAAAACAACACCGCAAAACTATATCACCTTGTCTATCCATTTATTTTAAAAGCATTTAATATTGCTCAGAAAAATAATATTACTACCGAATCTGTTCATACTGAAAACATATCAGAAGTGGTCAATACTGTAACTGAATCCACTACTGTTCAACCGGTGGTGCCGATTGAAACCGACGACTCTTCAAGTAACAAACCAGATCCTGTTGTTGTAATTAACCCACCTTCGTTTTCGTCAAATGGAAAACAACACCCAGAACATTTATTTAACCGTTAAGCTAATTATATTTTTTTATGGACGCATCCACTTTTCACAACCTTATTGTTACGGAATTTAATTTAAAAGATTTACCTATAGATGAACAAATTGAATATGTTGATCAAATTGGGGAACTAGTGTTACAGGGTGTTTTAATTAAGTCACTTGCAGCATTAGATGCAGACCAGGCAACCCAGCTGGAATCAGTTGTCGATAGTGGAAAAGAAGCAACAGAGATATTGGCATTTTTGGAAGGGGCTATCCCAGCTTTTTCTGAACTGGTACATGACGAGATTAAAGCGGTTCAAGCTGATATAGCTGCAAGTATGGGTAAGGAAGAATAAAGTGCCTGCTATATAAAACAAAACTCCGTGTCATAACGGAGTTTTTTGTAGGATTATGTTTCCAGCTTATATATGAGAACCACGATAAATGGTTAATTGTTCTTTTCCATACTATACGTTATTTAAATGTTTAACACAAGTGTTAATGTATTGTTTATTTACTCCTTGCCACTTGACTTTTTTTATAAATAGACTATACTGCTTGTAGGGTTTTTATGTTTCTAGACTTTAGGGTCTGAATCGGTAGGTGCAACGCTTACCGGTTTTTTTATTGACTTTTTTATAAAAGGAGTACCATTTTAGACAGAACCATCTTCTTGTCGGGAGACATTTGGTCATTTCATAGTTTTATGGATTCTTAACTGGTTAGGCCTTCTCGGGTTTGACCGGTTATTTTTTTATTTTTTATATAGTGGTATAGTAGAATAAATCGGTTATTACCAACTTTGATACTCCTTTTCAAGGGTTCGGTAAGCGGTTTGAAAAACATTATACAAGAGACCGGCATTTTTGCCGGTTTTTATATTTCTGATATACTACAAAAAGTTAGTAGTTTAGTTCTTGCCTTGGGGCAGCAAGTCGCGCAACGCGGCTTGTTTTTTTTGTTAATTTTGGATCACCTGATTTCAATGCTATACTCGTACCCATGAATGAATTTACCTATCTTAATGATCTTAATCCCGAACAACAACGGGCTGTCTTACACACAAACGGACCACTGTTGATAGTTGCTGGTGCAGGAACAGGAAAAACAAAAACACTAACGTACCGTATTCTACATTTAATCAACACTGGGGTTTCTGCAGAAAATATTTTAGCTATTACCTTTACCAATAAAGCTGCCGCAGAAATGCGTGAACGTCTTTTTGGTATGTTAGGTGAACACAGAACGATGCCTATGATGAAAACGTTTCATGGGTTAGGAGTGTATATTTTACGGACCTTTTACCAACAAGCAAAGTTGAGAAAAGAGTTTGTGATTATGGATACTACGGATACCATGCGTCTAATAAAAGACTGCATGGAAGAATTATCAATTGATTCAAAACAGTACGATCCGCGCATTATTAGAACAATTATTAGTAACGCACAAAACGCAGGAAAAAAAGTGTTTGATTTTGAATCTGAAATCTACAACACGATTACTGACAATGCTGTAAAAGTTTGGCGATTATACCAAGAAAAAAAACAGAAAGAACACGCGCTTGATTTTGATGATTTATTAGTAAAAACAAAAGAGTTGATCGAAGAAAATGCAGAAGTGCGAAAAACCTTGCAGAATAAATTTAAATATATTCACATAGACGAGTATCAAGATACTAATGAGATCCAGTACCAAATTGCAAAATTATTAGCGGGGACTGAACATAATATTTGTGCAGTGGGTGATACTGATCAAAATATTTATAGTTGGCGTGGGGCAAATATTAAAAACATGCTTAATTTTGAGCGTGATTTTCCAGGGACGGTTACTATTTTATTGGAACAAAACTATCGATCAACTGCAAATATTTTGTCGGTTGCTGATGCTATTATCACAAAAAATACTGCCCGTATTGAAAAAACATTACGTACAGAAAAACATGATGGAGAAACAATCCAGGTGTATATTGGGTTAAATGAAAATCACGAAGCAACTTTGGTAGTTCAACAAATTAAATCACTTATTAATAGTGGTATTGCAGCAACAGAAATTGCAATTTTGTTTAGAACACACTTTCAGTCACGAGCATTAGAAGAAGTCTGTTTACGAAACGAAATTCCTTATCAGGTATTAGGTGTAAAATTCTTTGAACGAAAAGAAATTAAGGATCTAGTTTCCTATGTTCGGGCATCGGTAAACCCAGATAGTTTGTCAGATATTAAACGTGTTATTAATGAGCCAAAGCGTGGGATTGGAAAAGTTGCATTGGCAAAAATATTTGCAGGCCAGGCAGATGAATTGTCAGGTGCCGCCGCAGGTGGTTATAGAGATTTTCAAAATATTATCAACGATATCAGAAAAGTTTGTTTTGAAAAAAATCCATCAGAAGCTGTTCGCTATGCGATTCATCGATCAGGAATGTTTACGGTATACAGCAATGGATCTGCAGATGAAAAAGAGCGACTGGAAACTATGGAAGAATTAGTAACCTATGCATTGCGTTATGATGATTTACCACTAGGTGAAGGATTACTGCAAATGCTTGAAGATATTTCGCTTCTTTCTGAACAAGATAATATTCGTGACGATCGTCCAGCGGTTCGATTAATGACGGTGCATGCTGCAAAGGGGTTGGAATTTAATTATGTGTTTGTAACAGGTATGGAGCAGGGGTTATTCCCGCATGCCGGGTATGATCAGAAAAAAGGAAAAGAAGAACAAGAAGAAGAGCGCCGATTATTTTATGTGGCGGTTACGCGTGCTCGTGAACGATTATATTTATCATACGCATATTCACGAACCATTTACGGTCAACAGAATTTTAATGCGCCATCAGAATTCTTGTCTGACATTCCTGCAAAATTATTAGAATATGCAGATACAGGCGATATACCGGATGAACCGTTGAAAACAGTATATCTGGAGTGGTAAAACAAAAAACAGCCATATGGCTGTTTTTTGTTTTATGTG
>CAYSOB010000013.1:8743-15485 GCA_964432575.1 uncultured Candidatus Saccharibacteria bacterium | reverse complement strand
TTCGGCGTGCGCGCGTTCGGCGGCAGCAAGCTCAAGCCCGCCGGGTTCCAGTACCCGAACGGCTCCGAGCTGCTCATCGGCGGACTCGACAAGCCCGAGAAGGTGATGAGCCGCGAATACGATCTGGTCTACATCAACGAGGCGACGGAAGTCTCCGAGGAAGCGTGGGAGAACCTGACCACGCGTTGCCGCTGGGGCGCGATGCCCTACCAGCAGGTGTTCGGCGACTGCAACCCGCAGGGGCCGGGGCACTGGCTCTACAAGCGCGTGCAGAGCGGGCGCACGGTGATGCTCGCCAGCGTCCACGAGGACAACCCGGCGCTGTTCGACCCGAAGACGAACGACTGGACGGAGGCCGGGCGCGCCTACATCGCCCGCCTCGACGCGCTGACCGGGTTCCGCCGCGACCGCCTCCGCCTCGGCCTGTGGACGGCGGCGGAGGGCGTCGTCTATCCCGGCTTCACCCGCGCCACGCACGTCCAGGCCGTCGATACGACCGGCTGGCGGCACGCGCTCGCCGTCGACGTGGGCACGCGCAATCCGACCGCGATCCTGACGCTCGCGTTCGGCTCCGACCGCCTGCACGTCCCGCACGAGGTGTACGAGCGCGGGTACAGCGCGAGTCAGATCGTCGACGCGACGATCGATCGCTACCGGGCGACCGACGCCGAGTTCGTCGTGGTCGATCCGAGCGCGGCCGGCCTGATCGCCGATCTCGCCGCGGCGGGGCTGACGGTGCGCAAGGCGCAGAACGACGTGAAGGTCGGCATCGCCCGCGTGACGGACGCGCTGCCGACGCTGACCGTCGATCCGGCCTGCACGGGGCTGATCGAAGAGTTCGAGACGTACAGCTACAACCCGCGAGCGCTGGCGAACGACGTGCCGGTCAAGGCGCATGATCATGCCCTCGACAGTTTACGTTACGGCATATTAGAGATTGAGGCAGACACGGGTCCGGCGCTGCCGGCGCTGGGGATCGGGCAGGTGAGCCGATGGCGGTGAAGCGGACCACGCGGGAGCGCCCCGCGGACGACGGCGCGGTCGAGATCGTGACCGGCGCGACCAAGGACGACACGGCGGTGACGCTCAACCGGCGGCACAACGCGGCGGTGAACGACGCCGTCGCCGCGCTGGGCGGGGGCGTGCCGGAGCGCGACGGCTGGACGCCGGGCGAGCCGATGCCGCGCGAGCGCCGGACGGTGATCCGTCGTGACTGACGCCGCGCAGCTCGCCCCGGTCGGCTCGTCCGGCGTCACCATGTACGGCGGCGTCGTGTACGACGACGACCAGACGACCGCCTGGCGCGGGATCGAGCGCGACCGCACCATCGCGGCCATGATCCGCGACCCGCACATCGGCGCGATCCTGCTCGCCGTCGAGATGTTCGTGCGCCGCGTCGACTGGCACGTCGAGCCGTTCGACGACACGCCGGAAGCGGAAGCCGACGCCGCGTTCGTGCAATCCTGCCTCGACGACATGGAGGGGACGTGGCCGGGCGACACGCTGGCCGATATCCTGACCTACCTGCCGTGGGGGTACGCGGTCCTGGAGATCGTCTACAAGCGGCGGGACGGCGTCGCGTCCGTGGCGGACGACGGGCGCTACGGCTGGCGGGGCTGGTACCTGCGGCCGCAGGCGACGCGCGACGGCTGGGTGATGGACGGCGACGCGCCGGTCGCGTTCCGGCAGCGGGCGGCCAACTGGCAGACGGTCGAGATCCCGCTGAACCGTTGCCTGTACGTCCGCTACGGCTCCTCCGGCGGCTCGCCCGAGGGCAAGACGCCGCTGCGGCACGCCTACGACGCCTGGTACTACCTGCGCAACCTCAAGCGCATCGAGGCAATCGGGATCGAGCGCGACCTCGCCGGGTTGCCGATGATGCGCGTGCCGAGCCGCGACATCAGCAACAACACCGCGACGTACCAGGCGGCGCAGCAGATCGTGACCGGCATCCGCAACGACGCGATGGCCGGGCTCGTGCTCGCCTCGGACCGGGACACGGCGTCCGGCAACTACGTGCAGGACTTCACGCTCGTCAGCTCCGGCGGGGCGCGCAGCTTCGACACCGACGCGATCATCCGGCGCTACAGCAACGAGCTCGTGACGGCGTTCCTCGCCAACGTGCTGCGGGTCGGGCAGGACGCGACCGGGGCGTACGCGCTCTCCGAGACGATGGGCGATCTGTTCGTCACGAGCCTCGGCGCGCACCTCGACATCGTGCAGACCGCGGTCAACGAGCAATGCATCCGGCCGCTCTTGCGCGTCAACGGGATGGACGTGCGGCGGGCGCCGGTGCTCAAACACGGCGATATCGAGAGCGCGGACATCGCCCGGATCGGCGCGTACCTCGTGCAACTGAGCAATACCGGGCTGCTCGAAGACACCCCGGCGCTGCGGCAGTTCGTGCATGAACTGGCCGGGCTGCCGGTGCCGAGCCTGCGCGAGTTGCAGGAGGCGGAGGCGGAGCGGGAGGCCAACGCCGAGCAGATGCAACAGCAGATGCAGCCGGACACCCCGCCAGACGCAACGAGCGGCCCGCAGAGTGACGCGGGCGACACGCAGGACACGGAAGACGCGATGGACGCGGGGGACGCCTAGGTGGGCGCGCTGGCGTGGGACGCGGCGAAGCGGTCGTGGCGCGACGGCAACGGGCGGCTGCTCACGTCCCGGCAGGTGGCGAAGCTGCGCGACGACCTGGCCGCCGAGGTGGCGTCGCTGATCCGGCAGGAGACGGAGACGTTCCTCGCCGGCGACATCGAGCTCGCCGCGTGGCGGCGCAACGTCGAGCGCTTCATCGCCGAGGGCACCGGCTCGGGCTACGCCTTCGGCCGCGGCGGGCTCGCCAACATGACGGACGGCGACTACGACCGGCTGGCGCGGCTGCTGAGCGAGCAGACGGACGTGTTCGGGCGGTTCGTCGCCGAGGTCGACGCCGGCAACCTCTCCGGCGCGCAGATCGCGGCGCGCGCCGAGACGTACGCCGGGGCGAGCGTCAACGCCTTCGAGCAGGCCCAGCACCAGGCGGCGATCGGCGACAGCGCGGCCGATTGGGAGCTGCCCTGCTACCCCGCGGACGGCGAGACGGACTGCCTCGCGAACTGCCGCTGTGCGTGGGACATCGTCGAGGACGAAACCGGGTGGACGGCGACGTGGATCGCGGAGAACGACGATCGGACGTGCCCCGGCTGCACGCAGCGCAGCGAGATGTACGGCCCGGCGAACCCGCTGCGCTTCCCCAAGCCGGTCGACGAGCAGCCGGGCACGATGACGGGGATGGCGGCGTGACGCGGCGCGACGTGCTGTTGGTTGGGCTCGCGCCGCTCACGCGCCGGCAGCGGGCGTGCGAGCGGGCCGGGGCGCTGCGCGAGCGGCACGGGCTGACGGAGCGCGAACGGCGGCAGATGGAACGGCGGGGGTGCAAGCGGGAGGACGGACGCTGGTACACGACGCTGGTGGTGGAGGCGTGAGCGTGAGCGCGACGCTGGTCAAGCCGACGTACGCGGGCGGGCGGCCCGCGCCGACCGAGTACCACTGCCCGTTCTGCGGCCGCTTCCTGCTGGCGAGCACCGCGCCGTCCGGCGACGCGCGGGTGAAGTGCAATCGTTGCAAAAGTTGGGCGCAACTCACCCTAGAGTGGCCCAAGGTGTCCCGGAACTAGCGCCACTCCCGCAGCGCGCGCCGCAGGATGAACACGATCTGGGCGTGCAGCGAGCGTTCCTCACGCTCGGCCCATGACTTCAGTTCCTCATGCAACTCCGGCGGCAGCCGGAGCACGAACCTGACGATCTCACCCATCACGTACCCCGGTTGAAGCATCGCACGTCCCTTTCTGGCGTCGCCATAGCATCACAGTGATGCTATACTACCGCACAAGGGCTGGGCCTGGTTGGGTGTGGCACGGTCGGATCGGGCCGGGCATGGCACGACTTGGCGTGGCGGGGCAGGGCCCGGGCGTGGGTTGGCGCGGTTAGGCTAGACCGGGTTGGGCGGGATAAGGCCAGGCACGGTTGGGTGGGGCGTGTCGTGGCAATTCCTGGCGAGGCCGGGCGAGGTCCCGGCTAGGTTTGGCGGGGCATCCCGCGAAGGAGACAGAATGCCAGCGTTGCAGGAATACGGCGTTGACGAGGCTCAGATCACGAACGGCGCAAAGGAGACCATCGAGGCGGGTATCCCGTACCGGCTGGAAGTGGTGATCGTCGGCACGGCGCCGCTGCTCTTCCACGCCTGGAACATCGAGTCCGTGGCGGAAAAGGCCGCCGCCCCGAAGGGCAGCAAGACCAAGAAGCAGGACAACATCGAGTCCTACGTCTACCGCACGCCGGACGGCCACCTCGGCGTGCCGGGGCAGAACTTCGCGGCGGCCATCCAGATGGCGGGCAAGTTCATGCAGGACCCGCGCTCGCCGCGCAAGTCGGCGTTCGATCTGTGCAAGGCGGGCGTGATCCCGCTCTCCACGATCGCGCCGTTCCTGCCCGAGACGACCAAATGGGACTTCGAACACGCCTGTCGCGTGACGGTGCAGCGAGCTGGCGTCACGCGCGTTCGCCCCGCGATGCGCGAGGGCTGGCGCATCGGGTTCGATCTGCTCATCACGACGCCGGAATACCTGCCTCCGGCGACGATGGCGCACCTGATCGGTCAGGCCGGGCGGCTCGTTGGCCTCTGCGACTTCCGGCCAACGTACGGGCGGTTCGCCGTCGAGAAGATGCAGGCGCACATGTTGTGACGTGGCAAGCTTGGGCCAGCTAGGGCTGGGTAAGGCTGTGCTTGGCGTGGTCAGGCGTGGCGTGACAAGGTAGGGAGCGGGGCGGTCGGTTGACCGCCCCGTTTCTCATGCTAGACTCGGTTCAACAAGTCACGTACGGGTCAGACGCCCTCGACGTGCGGCACCGTCCCAACCGGGACGCCGCGGCGAGGGCGTTGCGTATGTCCCGGTTCCTCCGTCAGACGGCCTACATGACGGCCACCATCGCCAGCGGGCAGACCAAGACCGGCAGCATCGAGATCAGCGGCGCGGCCTTCGTCGGGCTCGTCATGCCGGCGGCGTTCACGGGCACGAGCATCACCTTCGAGGTGAGCGCGGACGGCACCACGTTCCAGGCGCTGTACGACGAGTTCAACACGCAGGTGAGCGTCACGGTCGCGGCGTCGCGCACCTACGACCTCCCGGCGACGCTGACCACGTACGGATTTATGAAGGTGGTCTCCGGCTCCGCCGAGGGCGCGGACCGGTCGCTCGTGATCGCGCTGAAGAGCTAGGGGGGCGGGATCATGGCGAACCGCACGCGCGCCCGGTGGAAGCCGGTCAACCTGGTCGACCGCACGCTGCACGTCATCGACGGCAACGCCGTGGCCGGCTCCGGCACGGTCATCATGGTCGGGCAGGTCATCCAGTACGACGATACGGAGTTCGCCGCGCCGTTCGGGGCCGGGCCGGGCACCGTGGTCTACACCCCCGGCGATCCCGCGACTGAGGCGAAGCTCGACATCATCGCGGAACTCCCGTTCCAGTGGGACGCCTGGGGGCTGAGCCGACAGGGCACGGCGAGCGCCCAGGCGGATTTCATGGAGACGCAGCTGCTCGCGTGGGCGAGCAACGTCAAGGCGACGCTGGCGCTGGTGAGCGGCGCGATTCGCAACGCCTCGCGGCGCAACGCGAAGAACATCCCGTAACGCCATGACGAGGTTACTCGCCGCTCAGCCGCACCATAGCGCCGCCTGGACGCAGCGACGCCCCCGTCCCTGGCACGCCAACGGGCGGGTCGATGTACTGCGAGAGCAGGACGCCGGTTTCCTCGGGCGGGGCGTACTCGCGGAACTCGACGCACGACGTTTCGATGGTCACGTCGCCGCCGAGCGAGGCCATGCGGTCACGAACGGATTGGCGGTCCTGGGACTGGACCTCGTGACGCTCCCAGGCGCCGCCGGCCGCCGGGCGCTGATACCACGAGAGCACGAACCACGAGCCGCGCGAGAAATCGAGCGACCGCACCGATGGCGGGAGGGCGTTGTGCATGTCACCTCCTTCGTTGGGGGAATTGTCGCATGAGCGGAAACTCGACGCTGTTCGTTGCGCCCCTCAACGGATCGCTCGCGTACACCGACCGCGCGGGCGGGGGCACGCTGACCTCCAGCGGTGCGATGCGCTACGCCCCGGCGAGCGGGGCGCGCTGGAACTACATCGTCAACCCGAGCGCCGAGACGAACGCGAGCAGCGCCGGTGCCGCCGGCGCGGGGACGCTTACGCGGGTGACGACCGAGGGGCTGTTCGGCTCCTGCTGCTTCGAGGTGACGGGCTCCGCGAACTTCGACGGCGGGGTCTGGAGCTCGCACACCCGGTCGCTCATTCCCGGCAATACCTACACGTTGAGCTTCTACGTCAAGCTGGTCAGCGGCGCGACCGACTGGAAGTTCTACCTCAACTACGCCAACGCGGCCGGGACGACGGCCGGGAACACCAGCGTGACCAACTTCACGCCGACGGCCTCCTGGACGCGCTATACCCTGACGTTCACGGTGCCAACTGGTCAGGCAATCCACAACGGTGGTCTCATTGTGGTCAAAGCCGGGGCCGGGGCAGGAACGGTGCGCGTCGACGGCGTGATGATCACGGACGGCTCGGCTGCTGGCGACTACATGGACGGCAGCACGGGCGGCGTGTGGCTCGATCCGATCACCGGCATTCTCGGCACGGCCCACGCCTCGCCCTCGGTGTCGCTGGCGGTCGGGTGGATCGAGGAGG
>CAYSOB010000013.1:0-8643 GCA_964432575.1 uncultured Candidatus Saccharibacteria bacterium | reverse complement strand
GCACGGCCCACGCGAGCACCAGCACGCGCACGGCGACGTCGGTGCGCGTGGCCGAATCCGCGTCGCTCGTCATGCCGGCCGCAGCGGGCTCGGCGTTCGCCCGGTTCGCCCGCTCGCTCGACAATGGCTCGTCTACCGAGATCGTCAACTTCGGAGACTACAACACCGCGAATAAGGATTGCCTCCAGCTCTACGTCGCGAGCGACGACACGCTCAAGTCGAGTTGGCGATACGGCACCGTGTCGCAGGTCACACCGACCGTCGCCGGGGCGCTGGCGGTGGGAACGTGGTATCTTGCCGGGGTGACGTGGAGCGGGGCGAACATGGACCTGTGGCGCGACACGACGCAGGCGACGACGATCACGAACCGCCTGTACTACGGCGACACCGATTCATCCACGAATTACATCGGGATCGGCTGCACACCAGCGGGAGCGTCCCCTCTGGGCGGTTACCTTGGCCCCGTGCTGATCGCCGACCGCCCGCTGACCGCCCGCGAGCGCGCGATCCTGAACAGCCGCACCGCCTGGCACCATCAGCTCTTGCGGCCGGAGCGAACCAGCAGCAACGAGCGCAAGGGCACCTACCGCCGTCGCTAGTTGACACGTCGTCTCACGTCCGCTAGCCTAGCGAGCACAACCGAGCCACGGGTCTGACGCCCTCCCTCACGGCACGCGCCCACCGGCGCGCCGGAGCGGGGGCGTTTCCGTTTGGCCGACGACCTGATCCTCTCCGACGACGAGTTCGACGTGCTGCGGGCGCACCTGCGCGCCGCCTACCGCCGCGCGGGGCAGCCCGTGCCGGAGGCCGTCGCGCTCGCCGCCATCGCCACGGCGGACGGCAACGCCGCGCGGGTGTACGCCCCGGTCGAACTGGCCGAGGCCCCGGAGTGGACGCCCTTCCTGCCCGTCGCGGGCACCTACCAGCACCCGGCGCACGGCGCGCTCGACTTCAGCGTCGACACCTACCGCCGGCTGATCGCCAACTTCCAATCCGGCGTCTACCAGCGCCAGCTCCCGGTCAACGCCGAGCACGACCCGCACGCGGCGGGCGCGGTCGGCTGGATCACGGAGCTGCGCCTCAACGACGACACGAGCGTCGACGCCCGCGTCGACTGGAACGAGCGTGGCCGGGCGCTCCTCGAGGGCGACCGCTTCCGCTACGTGAGCGCGGAGGTGCTGCGGCGCTGGACCGATCCGGTGAGCGGCGCGGACCACCGCGACATCGCGGCGGGCATGGCGATCTGCACGCGCCCCTACTTCAAAGAGAGCGTTCTGAGGCCGCTCGCGGCGAGCGATGCCGTCTGGACGTATGGCCCGGTCGCGACCGGGCGGGAGGATGCCGGCATGACGAAGCCGGAACAGCAGGCCGCGAGCGGCACCGAGCCCACGGCGGTCAACCTGACTGAGGCTGAGGTGGTCAGCCTGCGCGAGAAGGCGGCGCGCGCGGACGAGCTCGCGGTGCAGCTCAGCGAGGCGCGCACGCAGCGCGACGCGGCCCGCGGCGAGCTGAACGCCATCAAGGCCGAGCAGCGCGTGCAGCGGTTCACCGCCGAGGTGCGCGGCAAGAGCGACGAGAACGGCAAGGCGTGGCCGGGCGACGTGCAGGCGCACGTCGACACGCTGGTCTCGCTCGCCGAGGCGTTCGGCGAAGAGGGCGCGCCGTTCAAGCAGTACGTCGCGGTCAACCGCGCGGCGGCGGAGCGGGACGCGCTGACCAGGCCGGTGGGCTCCGCCGGCGACAGCGAGGCGCAGACGGCGCTCGACAAGATCAACGCCCGCGCCCGCCAGATGTTCAGCGAGGCGGGCGGGAAGCTCACCTTCGAGCAGGCGTTCGTGGCGGTGATGGACAGCGACCGCGAGCTCGCGGCCGCCTACGCGCGTGAGCGCAAGTAAGGACGGGGGCGCATGGCCTACGAGATCCCCGGTCTGACGATCTCGCTCCCGGCGGGCGGATCGCTGACCAGCAGCCAGTACAAGTTTGTCAAGCTCAATTCGTCCGGCCAGGTGATCGACATTGCGGCCAATACCGACATCCCGATCGGCATCCTCCAGAACGCCCCGGCGTCCGGAGACATGGCCGTCGTGATGGTGACGGGCGTCTCCAAGGTGCAGGGTGACGTGGACCTCTCCAAGGCCAACCTGATCGGCCCGTCCGCGGACGGCCAGGCGGCGGCCTACGTCAACGGGACCGATACCACGAAGTACATCGTCGGTCAGGTGATCGACGACAACACCACGGCCGGCGGACTGGCGACGGTCGTCTTCAACTGCGCGGTCCCGAACCGCGGCGCGTAGCAAAGGACGGACTAGCCGATGGGCAATCAGCCGCTCGCGTCGACCGTCCACGTCGACGCCGCCCTCACGACCTACAGCCTGGCCTACGTGCAGAGCCAGAGCGACTTCATCGCGAACCGCGTCTTCCCCGCGGTGCCGGTGCAGAACCAGACGGGCAAGTACTTCACCTACACCAAGAACGACTGGTTCCGCGACGAGGCCCAGAAGCGCGCCCCGGCGACCGAATCGGCCGGCAGCGGCTACAACATGTCGACGGATTCCTACTCCTGCGACGTGTACGCGATCCACAAGGACGTGCCGGACCAGGTCGCGCAGAACGCCGACGCCGCGATCAGCGTCGAAGCGGACGCCGCCCGGTTCGTGATGCAGCGCATGCTGCTGAAGCACGAGATCGAGTGGGCGGCGACCTTCTTCACGACCTCGATCTGGACCACCGACGTGACGGGCGGGACGAACTTCACGCAGTGGGACAACTACGCCTCCAGCAAGCCGCTGGTGGACGTGCAGACGGGCAAGACCACGATCCTGGGGCGCACCGGGTTCGAGCCGAACACGCTGGTGCTCGGCTACCAAACGTGGGCGCAGCTCATCAACCACCCGGATTTCGTCGACCGCATCAAGTTCACCGCGCCGGACGCGGTCAACCAGGCGACGGTCGCGCGGCTGCTCGGCGTCGACAACATCTTCATCATGCGGGCGATCAAGGCGACCAACGTCGAGGGCGAGACGGCCGCGTACAGCTTCGTCGCCGGCAAGGCGGCGCTGCTCTGCTACGTCGCGCCGAGCGCCGGGCTGCTCACCCCCACGGCGGGCATGACCTTCACCTGGAACGGCGTGTCCGACGGCATGAACGGCGCGGTCGGCACGGTGCGCATCCCGATCCCCGAGAAGCGGGCGGTGAGGGTAGAATCCCAAATGGCTTGGGATTCGAAGGTCGTGGCCGCAGACCTCGGGTACTTTTTCGCCTCGGCCGTCTCCTGAGTGTAGCAAACAAAGGAGACTGACGGCATGAGCGAATCCAGGCTCTACCAGGTGCAGCGGCCGTTGCAGCTCGCGGCGGATCGGACGGTGCCGGCGGGGGAGATCGTCGACGGCACCGACTGGCCGCCGGAGCGCATCCCGCGCCTGATCGACCAGCGGTACATCACGCCGGTCCTGCTCGTCGAGCGCGAGGCGGTCCCGGCGCGGAAGGAGGCCCGCGGTGGCCGTCTATAAGCTCACGAACGGGATCGCGACGGCGGGCGGGTTCGCCTTCGAATCGTTCGGCACCGTCACCGGGGCCGCGCTCGCCGCGACGCTGAACACGATGTGCGGGGTGGTGACGACGGAGGGGCTGACGACCGCCGCGGCGGCGGAGCAGACCTACACCATCACCAACAGCCTCGTCACCGCCAGCGACATCGTCATCGCCATGATCGGCAACGGCACCAACACCACGCTCGGCGCGGCGGTCGTCTCCGTGACGCCGGGCAGCGGCTCGTTCACGGTGTCGTTCACCAACGTGCACGCGGCGTCCGCGCTCAACGGCACGCTGAAGATCTCCTTCGTCGTCATCAAGACGAGCGCGCAGTAATGACGTACGACAGCTCCCTGTCCACCAGCCGCGACAAGGTGCGCTTCCTCATCGGCGACACCAGCAACAGCAGCGCGACCGAGCTGCTGGCGGACGGGGAGATCACGTGGCTGCTCTCGGAAGAGAGCAGCGACGTGTACCGCACGGCGGTGGCGGCGGCGGAGGCCGTCGCCGCCAAGTTCAGCCGCCTGGCCGATACCAGCGTCGGCGACACGAGCGTGAGCGCCAGCCAGAAGGCCGAGGCGTACCGCAAGCTCGCCGCCGATCTGCGCACGAAGGCGCTGGAGCGCGGCACGGCGGCCCCGTTCGCGGGCGGCATCTCGATCAGCGATCGGGACACGCGCGAGGCCGACACCGACCGGCCGGCGATGGCGTTCGACCGCCTGCGGCCGGAGCAGACCGATCCGGCGGATACGTCGCGCTATCCGTCTCCGGCCTACTTCGCGAGGTAACGACGTGCTCGATGCCTTCGACCTGACGCTGATCCGCGCGGAGCTCTCGGCGCTCGTCGCCGGGACGTGCCGGCTGGATCGCGTCAGCGACACGGCGGGCACGCAGACGTGGGCCACCGGCAGCGCGGTGAAGTGCGTCGTCGGGCAGCCCGGCACCGGCAACGGCGGGGACGGGATGCTGTACCCCGGCGACGCGCCGGGCGTCACGATCTGGCTGGAGACGAGCACGGGCGTCAAGCCGGGCGACCGGCTGACCGACAACCGCACCAACGTCGAGTACGTCGTCGCGAGCGTCGGCAGCCGCCACAACAGCGAGCTGCTGTACCCCGTGGTCTGCACGATGGTGCGCACGCCGGGGGCGGACGCATGAGCGACGTGCAGGGCGCGTTCAGCGTCTACACCGGCGACCTCGTCAAGATGGCCTACGCGATGGAGGGCGCGCCGAAGGTCGCGCAGCGCGAATTGCTCAACGCGATGCGGCTCGGCACGAGCGACACGCGCGAGAACATCCGCGAGATCGCGCCGCACGGCGGCAGCGGGAAGTTGCGCAGCAACCTGCAAACGCGCGTCCGGCAGACGGCGACGGAGGTCCGCGGCGAGGTCTTCATCCGCGGCAGCGTCGTGCCGTACGCCTGGTGGGCCGATCAGGGGCGCGGCCCCGTCCGGCCCGTGACCAAGAAGTTCCTGCGCTTCTTCGTGAACGGCCAGGAAGTGTTCACCAAGTTCGCCAAGGCGTTCCCCGGGCACAAGTTCATGGAGAAGGGGCTCAAGGCGAGCGAGGGCCAAATCCAGCGCGCGATCGACAGCGCGGCGGACCGGATCGCCCGCTACCTGGGGCGGTACTAGCGTGGCCCTGCTGAGCATCCTCACGGCGATGGCCGCGGTCTGCAACGGCGTCTCCAGCGTCGGCGTGGCGTACGCCGCCCCACCGCAGGCCGCGCCGAAGGACGGCAACCTGCCGGCGGTCGTGCCGGAGCCGAGCATGCGGGCGGAGATCGCCTGGGGCAACGCGCACGACGGGCGGCAGCACGAGATCGTGCTCGACGTGCTCGTCTCGCGCGGGGACGACCTGAGCCAGAAGATCGCCGCCGTGGTCCCGGTGCTGGAAGACGTGCTGGCGGCGTTCCGGACGAACCAGACGCTCGGCGGGCTGACCTACGAGTGCCGCCCGACCGGGTACGAGATCACGCCGATCAGCTACGCCGGCGAGACGTACGTCGGCGCGGCGATCACCTTCACGGTCAAGGAGAAATCCGCCGTGACGTTCAGCTAGGGAGGCACGGATGGCGCGGCCGAAGCGGCTCTGGTGGATCGGGGAGCGGGACGCCGAGGGGCGGCCGCTGGAGTTCTTCGGCGCGGTGCCGGGGGTGCGCGAGCCGATCCCGGCGGCAGACCTCGACGAGGCGACCACGGCGGCGCTGACGGAGGAGCAATGGGCGTGCATCGAATCGCCCGCGGGGAAGCGCCTGTACAGCGCGAGCAAGCCGTCTACGGCGAACCAGCCCGACGCTACCGCTGCCCCGACTGCGGACACCTGATCCTCGTCGGCCACTTCGCCGGCTGGGTGCAGCCCTGGTGCAAGTGGTGCAAGCGCGGCATCGACTTCTACGAACCGGCGGACCGGAAACTCTAGCAGCGTCCCGTGCGGACCGAGGCAACCCGGCTAGAAAGAGGGTAGAGCCATCGGTACCAACGAGACGATCTTGCTTCGCAACCAGGCTGGACTTGAATCGACGAGAGGCACTGGCGTCGCGGCCACCCGCATCGTCTACGCGCAGATCACGCCGAGCTACCAGCGCGCGCTGATGGACTTCGACGACCAGAGCGGCACCTACGAAGGGCGCCGCCGGGTCGCGTACGCGCGGGAGAAGGTCGGCTTCTCCGCGATGGACATCTGCACCTACGAGGACCTGCCCTGGTGGCTCCAGCTGGGGATCAAGGGCGGCGTCGCGGGCGCGGGCGACGCGGGCGCGCCGGCCGCCTACACCTACACGTTCACCCCCAGCGTCGCGACCGACGACATCAAGGCGATGACGCTGGAGTTCGGCGAGAGCGGCAACCCGTACAAGTCGACGCAGGTCATGGTCAACAGCTTCACGCTCCGGATGGACGCCGACAACGACCAGGAGCCGGGCTGGATGATCGACCTTGAGCTGATGGGCCGCGACTGGACCACGACCACCTACACGGCGGCGCTCTCCGACCGCGCCACGGAGGTCATCCTGGCGCGCGGCACGAAGCTCTACATCGACGACGCGGGCGGCACGATCGGCAGCACGCAGAAGACGGGCTCGCTCATCTCGTGCTCGATCACCGTCAACAACAACATCCACTTCAAGGCGTTCGCCGAGGACACGACCTACGTCGCGGCCAACAAGGTGGGGCGCGGCAAGCGCACGGTCGACGCGCAGTTCACCTTCGAGTTCGACGCCGACACCGAGTTCGCCAAGTACCGCAGCACGACGGCCGCGCAGCGGCTCATCCGGTTGGAGCAGACGGGCACGACGGTGCACACCGGCCCGACCGTGACCAAGAAGATGACGCTCGACCTGTACGGCTACTGGAACAGCTGGAGCCGGGGCGACCGGCAGGGGAACCTCACGGCGACGTTCGGGTTCGCCGGATTCTACGACACGACGGCGACCAAGACGTTCAGCGCGACGATCATCAACGCGCTGAGCTCGCTGCCGTAAGGGGATGACGATGAGCGACGCCGACGCGCGTCCGGGCGGGTTCGTGCTCCGGGCGCGGTACAGCAGGGTCGAGTGCCCGGAGCCGGACTACGCGGGCCTGTGGGCCGAGATCCGCACCAACCTCACCAACGGCGAGCGCGCCGTGTTCGTGGAGCGCGTGATCGAGCTGAACGGCGAGATCGAGGCGCACATCAACGCCCTCTTCGCCGAGCTGCGCAGCGCCGAGGCGGACGCGAAGGCGGCGGACGCCGACGCGCTGCCGGCCGCGCAGGACCGCTTGGCGGCCGCGCGGGCGGCGTTGAACACCGCCGCGGCGGGCGAAGACGCGGCCATGACGCGGGTGCGCGACGAGCGGCTGGCGCTGATCGCGCCCTACGTGCGGGCGTGGAACCTGTGCGACGCGGACGGCGCGGACGTGCCGCCGCCGGAGACGGGCGCGCCGGGGTGCTGGGCGCACGCGGACGCGGTCATCACCGCCTGGCTGGTGCGCGAGATCGAGGGGGGCTACCGCGGGGGAAAAGGCGTGCGGAGCTCGTCGAGCGGGTCCGCCGCTACGCCCGCGCCGCCGAGCGGGCCGCAGATCGCGAGCGAGGCGGCGCCAAGCACGTAGCGCACCCGACGCCGCCGCCGGAGCTGATCTGGGCGATGAGCGTCAACGTCGACGGGCTCCGGCCGTGGGAGTACTGGCAGATGGACAGCGAGGAGTACGACCGCATCCGCGAGCTCCAGGCGGTCTACCGCGAGGAACGGGCGGACGAACGGAAGGCGCTCAGCCGAACAGCGGCCACACCCACTGATCGAACGTGAGGACGGCGACGGCGAGCACACCGGCAACGAGGGCCAGCGCCAGGATGACTTTCAAGACGGTTTCCAGCACGACCAGGAACGGCGGCGCTTCCTTCACGGGGCGGCTCCTCCTTGCGCGCGGGATCGTAGCAAAGCGGGGGCGCGGCCGTGGCGAATAAAGACGTCATCATCCGCATCAGCGCCACCGACGCGGCGAGCCCCACGTTCCGCCGGATCGCGTCCGAAGCGAAGAGCATGGGCGCGCAGGTGACGCAATCCTCGGAGAGCGCCGGCCGCTCGTTCGAGGGGTTCAACAAGCGCGCGGCCGCGATCGGCGCGGCCATCGGGACGGCGACGCTCGCGCTGGGCGAGTTCAGCCGCGCCGCCGCCGAGGACGAGGCGAGCACCGCGCGCTTGCAGCAGGCGGTCGAATCGACCGGCGCGGCCTACGACGACTACGCGGACAAGCTCGACGCGGCCATCAAGAAGGGGCAGGACAAGGCGTACGCGGACGACAAGGTCCGCGACGCGCTGGTGAAACTGACCGTCGCGACCGGCAGCACGCAGGCCGCGCTCGATCAGATGGGGCTCGCGATGGACCTCGCGCGGGCGCGCGGGATCGATCTGGCGAGTGCCGCGGACATCGTCGGCAAGGTCTACAACGGCAACACCGGCATCCTCAGCCGCTACGGCCTGGCCGTCGAGGACGGGGCCACGGCGACGCAGGCGCTCGCGCAGTTGCAGACCCGTGTGGCGGGACAAGCCGACGCCTACGCGAACACGCAGGCCGGCGCGGCGGACCGCATCCGGATCGCGTTCGACGAGGCGACGGAGGCGATCGG
>CAYSOB010000012.1:0-15511 GCA_964432575.1 uncultured Candidatus Saccharibacteria bacterium | reverse complement strand
TATATGAAGGGAAAATTACATTTTTCTCTAATGTTTTTGGTTCAAAATCTCGATAAAAACATCCTGGCTGAACTGTGGCAAACTCGGTACTTACGGAAATAACCTCATTCATATATTTTGTCACATCTACGATAATTGAATCGTTAATAGCACCTCCAGACATACAAGTACCCGCGGAACGGACCGTAATAGAAAGTTGGTTATCCAGCGGAAAATCTTCATTCAGTTTTGTAACCCAGGTAATCAAAGATTTTATATCTGATGAATTTTTTGGAAATACAACCATCTGTGGAACAATTTTAAACATGCTGGCATCTCGAGAATATTTTTCAAGAATTTCAGGAGCAGTTTCAATATCGCCAGAAAATACTGAACGCAAAGAACGGATAACGTGATCTGATAATAGTTTCATATGACGACAGTATACCAAACAAAACTAAAAATCAAAAAGAGCAATTTTTTCGGGTGGAAAAAATTGCTCTTTTTATTCATTTGTATAAAAACTATTTCGGCTTATATCCAGAAGCAACTTTCGATGTTCTTTCTATTTTGCGAGCAAACCAGTGTTTTATATAAAGCATTATTTTTGTATCTGCTTCATATATTTTTTCAGTATTGTCTGGCGCTTTAATTTTTACAAAATAGCGGATAATGTTTTGCAGTTCATAATGTGGGTACACATATCTTTGCTGCCAATAATATCCATTCCATTCAGTAACATAGCCTCCGCCAACCAGTATGTTTGCCTGCGTTGGTACATCAATAGTTTTTAAATAATAATTTCCATCGGGTCCTGGACTAAATGGAACAGTACGGTCAGTTTCTTTATCAAACTTTATATTGATCTCACCTAATGTTTCTGTTCCGAATGCCCCGCCAACAGTGTTTTTCAACACAGTGAATTTATCCCCGGACGAGGTTATTGTTTCTTTAATAACCCCTCTTCTGATAACTTCAATACTTGAAGTATCTGGTTCAAAAAGCACTAAGTTCAAATCCCTGATCAGATCTGAATAATACCACTTCTTTAATGTCTTCCCTCTTTTAGTAGTCCCTGTTTTATTCAAAGATTTTTGAGCCAACGTAGTTGTATAGTTGACCTTACGGCTGCAAGCGCTCAAGCATATCATTAAGCACGTCGCAATTATTACTGTTATCTTCATTGTTATATATTTATCTTATTAATTTTTTATATTATTAATATAATTATACTTTTAATTTAAATATTGTCAATGGCATGCTTCTCCTATTGTTTCCTGGTATACTAAAGACCTATGAAAGCACCAAAACATCTCTTTGTATTACCTTTTGATCACCAAACCGGATTATGGAAGGAATTTGGTTGGATGAACCCTATTACCGATGACCAGACCGCACTAATGATCAAAACACGTGATATCACGTACCAAGGCTACCAGTACGGACTGTCTTTAGGAATTCCTGTTGCAGATACAGCAATCCTGACTGATGACATCTACGGAAAAAATGTAATAGAACACGCAAAAGAAAACCATCACCCATTAATTTATACATTAGAAAAATCTGGACAGCCCGCATTAGTATTCCAACACAACGACTGGCAGGAACGAATATTGGCAAGTAAGCCACAGTGGATCAAAACATTAGTTCGGTACAACCCAACTGCAAATCGCACAGATTTGGATGCAACACTTACGAATTTAAAAATCGTATCAGATTTTGCACATGAACATAGTATTCCGTTTATGATCGAACCGCTGGTGCAACCAACAGAACCTCAAAAAGAAATTTCTGATTTTGATCACACCATGCGACCAGACCTAACCGTGCAAATGATTCATGAAATTTACAGTGCAGGAATTGCCCCGACGGTTTGGAAAATCGAAGGCTCAGACAGTGCAGAATTTTATACAAAATCTGCCGATGCAATTACATCACACGATACTGACGCACGGATTGTAGTACTGGGTCGCAATGAAACACTTGAACAAGTTTGCGAATGGTTAACCGTTGGCGCACAGAATGATTTTGTAATTGGATTTGCTGTCGGCCGTACCGTGTTTCTGGATGCGATTAAAAAATATCTGTCAGGTGAAATGACGAACGAAGACGCCATAAAACAAATTGGTGAAAATTATTTCAAATTATACCAAGCATTTATAAACGCAAAAACACACGCATAGTGTGTTTTTGTTTGATTATTTTATTTACATTCGATTGCGGTATATTTTGCAGTCAAAACACTATTGTATTCAAAAAGACTTGTCTTTGGGTTCCATTTATATGCTGCTACTCCTTCATTTTTATTACATATAAAATGAGAATAATCATTATTGTTTGCATTTTCATCAAGTGTTCTTGAGACGAGATAAAAGGCATTATCACCAGGTAATAGTCTATAACTCATACTATAAGAAGCCATTCCTACCTCCCAAAGTTCAGCAGGACTAACACTATCATGAATATTCTTCATTTTCATAAGTGAAATTGATCCATCAGGATTACTCATGAAAATGGCAGAGCTACTAGCATTTCCTGTAGAAGCACTAAAGATTGCCTCTGGAATACCATCCCCGGTCAAATCCACTTCTTGCAAGAGCGCTGGTTTATCTTCATTTCCAACAGACACATTCTCTTTCTTATAGAGATTAAATACGGAGGAACTTGTAACTGATTGCCAGTTAACTTTTTTTGAACTTGTTGTGGTTGAAACTTGTTGTGTTGAATTAGATTTTACTGGTATAGAAACATCGTATTGATTATCTAATATTGAGTCATTGTTTTGCACCATATCATTTCGATACGAATTACGATTCTGGTTTTTTGCCATAATAATTCCAATCGCAATTAACACTACGATTAAGATCCCAAGTAAAATATTTGTAGTTTTATTATTATTCATAAGATTAAAATAATGATTATTTATTCACACAACGCATTCCAATCCGCCGCAAATTTTTCGAGACCTTTTATAGTTAATTCGTGCTCAATATCATACTCGCTCCATACTGTCTCTCCTAAATCCTTGTATTCAATCGGTGAAAATATTTTTTGCTCTGCCGTAGAAACAGTACCATCATGGATTTCCTTGATCAATTTGAATGGAATCGTAATTGCAGAAATTTCCTGCTCCATACAAACATTAACATGATCAACACTACGGATACTTGCCCCTAGTACTCCAACATGGCTGTTCCACTGGTTATACATATTCTGAATATTCTTGATCAAGTCCGCACCATTCTGATCAATATCATCCAATCGTCCAATGAATGGTGACACATACACTTTTGCATTTACTGCTTCTTTTGTAGCAGCATGCACTGCTGCTGCTTGGTCTTGGGAAAAACATAACGTCATGTTTACAGAAATATCATCGCTCACCAATTGCTGTGCTGCGGCAAGTCCTGCCGTAGTAATAGGAAGCTTAACAAAAATTCCTGGAAACCATTCTGCGATTTTATAAGCTTGTTCTAATAATTCATCAACCGTACTATTCATGTCTGCATATACTTCTGCAGAAATTTTTCCTGTTGGAATCACTTCACGGATTTGCAGTGCGATCTGATGGTATTTTTCAAAGAGGTCTGCACGCGTAAACTTTTGAGTTTTCAAGAATTCTTGAACTTGCGGACTCTTTGCGATCAAACTTGGGTTTGTTGTCTGACCGTCCAAAAATCCGAGCATTTGGACCATCTGTACTGTTTCTGCTGGATCGCCACTGTCTAGAAATATATCGGTACCTTTTTTCTGTAATAATTGCTGTAATGGATTCATATATGACAGTATAGCAATTTTTGATATACTATGGAATATGAAACCAAAAATAGATTTTTTAGCCATTGGCGATGTTTTGACTGATGCATTTATTCATTTACAAGATGCAGAAGTCCACTGCAATATTAATAATTCAGGCTGTACTATTACGCTCCCTTTTGGTGCGAAAATTCCCTACAAATCAGTTGAGGTATTACGAGGCGTAGGAAATGCAGCTAATGCAGCCGTTGCTGCTGGGCGCCTTGGGTTAACGTCTGCGTTAATTGCAATTGTAGGAAACGATGAAGAAGGCGCAAAAACACATGAACATTTCAAAAATGAATCGGTAATGAATGACTTTATTACGACACAAGATGGTATTCCAACAAACTATCACTACGTATTAAGTTATGGACCCGAACGAACGATTCTAGTAAAACACGAACACTATGACTACAAACTTGATACCGACAAGTTAAACCAATACGATATTAACTGGATTTACTTAACATCAATTGCAAGCGGAACAGAACTCTACCATGATGCCCTTGTTGATTGGTTGGAAACCAGACCAGAAATAAAACTCGCATTTCAACCTGGTACATTCCAAATGAAAGGTGGTGTAGAGTCAATGAAGCGGGTCTATGCACGAACAAATGCTTTTTTCTGTAACAAGGACGAGGCACGAGATATTCTCAAATTACCAAACGCAGACTATCCAGAACTTCACGCAAAATTCCGAGAACTTGGTCCTGAGATTGTTTGTATTACCGATGGACCAAATGGTGCAACGATTTCAAATTCGGAACATGGATGGTTTATTCCAATGTATCCTGATCCAAAACCACCCGTAGAACGAACGGGTGCCGGTGATGCATGTTCATCAACAACAGTTGCTGCTTGGATGTTCGGAAAAGACCTTCCAACATCAGTTATGTATGGAGTGACAAATTCAATGTCGGTTGTACAAGAAGTTGGCGCACAAGCTGGATTATTATCAAAAGAAAAAATTGAAGAGTGGCTTAATAAAGCTCCAAGTGAGTTTCAAATAAAAGAATTATGGTAAATAAAAAATCCCCTTGTAGGGATTTTTTATTTACCAATTACTATTAGATCCGCCGCCGCCGCTCGATCCGCCGCCAAAACCACCAAATCCACCGCCTCCAAATGATGATCCACCACCTCCAAAAAACCATGGACCGCCCGAATTATTACCTGGACCTTTGTAATTTTTTGACACTATGTAATCAAGTAATAATCCAAGACCAACTCCTGCAAGACCGCCAATAATTCCAAGTATCAATGATCCAAACACATAACCTGCAACCCCTCCCCCAGCTCCACCAATCACACCTCCTAGCCACCATGATTTTGTAGGGGCAAGAATTGCTACGATAATTTGAAAAACAAAAAATAGTAAAAATAAAATAATTTCAACAGGAAAAGATTTTTCCTGTTTTTGAGAGGTTTCAACATACTCACCTTGTGTTGCCTGAATAATTGCGTTCACTCCTTGTTCTAATCCTTGACCATAGAATCCATTTTTAAATAATGGAACTATTTCATTTTCCTGAATTTGTTTTGTTAATAAATCAGGCAGCGCACCTTCAAGTCCATATCCAACTTCAATGCGTAATTTTCGATCACCGATCACTGCAAGAATCAATACACCATTATTATTTGTTTTTGATCCAATTCCCCATTCCCGGAATAATGTATTTGCATAATCTTCGATTGGTTCATCATTTAACGTTGGAATAGTAACAATAGAAATTTCATTTGTTGTTTGCTTTTGAAAATCAGTTAATGTTTTTTCCAAACTTATTTTTTGGTCTGCAGTTAAAACATTCGCAAAATCGTTCACAAAACCACTTGGTTGTCCTGGCGACTGATATGCCAAAACACCCTTTCCAAACAGAAAGAGTGCCGAAACTATACATATACTGATACTAATTCGGACCAATAGTTTCATAGTGACTAGAATTTTACTTGAGGATTCTGTTCTGCACCATCAGCAACTTTGAAATATTCTTTTGCATCAAAACCAAAGATTTTTGCAACAATTACACCAGGAAATCGTGCTACGCGCGCATTCCATGTTGCAACCGCATCGTTATAATCTTTTCGTGCAACAGCAATTCTGTTTTCTGTTCCTTCCAGTTGAGTCATCAATCCAGTATATGCTTCTGATGATTTTAATTGAGGATAGTTTTCAGTAATTACCAATAATCGCGCAATAGCAGATTCATATTCTCCTGCTGCTGCAACTTTTTCATTTTGAGTAGTTGCACCTGCGTATCGGGATCGTGCATCGGCGATTTTACCAAACACATCCTGTTCCTGTTTTGCAACACCTTTTACTGTTTCTACCAAGTTTGGTACCAGGTCAAATCTGCGCTGTAGTTGAGTGTCAATTTGTGCCCATGAACTGCTCACCATTTGGTTCCCTGCAACCAGTGAGTTGTATGAATTCACAGCCCAAAGAGCAATAACGACAATAACCGCACCGATAATTAATAATGTTTTATTTTTTTGAAAAAAAGTTTGTGATTCCATAAGTAAATAGATATTATATGCTATAAAGATTTATAACAATTACAGTATACCATAACAAAAACCCTTCGATAAGGGTTTTTGTTATGGTTACTTTTTGTTAGAAGTAAGCGCTCTTTTTTCTTGCCAATTGTTCCATACCACTAATAGTGGTGCTGCAACAAAGATTGAGGAATAGGTACCAAAGAACATTCCCAAAAGCATAGTTATAGAAAGACTATGAGTACTTTCTGGTCCAAAAATTACCAATGCAAGCAAGGCTAACAGAACTGTTACCGATGTCATGATAGACCGGGTAAATGTTTCTGAAATACTTTTGCCGATAATTTCTGTAAACGGAAGTGAGTTTTTCCCACCATGAAACCGTGTAAGGTTTTCACGAATTCGATCAAATACTACAATGGTATCATTTACAGAAACACCTAGGATAGTTAGAATTCCTACCACAAACAATGTATCAACCTGTGTTCCTGTCCAAGCAAAATATCCTGCAGGGATAATAATATCGTGCAATAATACTGCAATAACAATTACTCCATACTTCCATGATGAAACAGGTCGTGAAATAGATCGAAATGCAAATGCAACAAACAAAGTAATAGCAAATGAAATCAAAATAATAGATATAATTGATTTAGTTCGTAATTCTTTTCCTACTGATGGACCAATAGTGTTAAATCGTTTTTCTGTAAATTCACCGGTTGATGAAATACTTTTTAGTAATTCATCTTTTTGAACTTGTGTTAACACGGTGGTGCGGATCAAAAACCCTTTGTCCCCAATCTGTTGAACAGATGCATCTGGCAGTAACGTTTTAACAGTAGCGGCAACTTGTTCTACACTTGGTACCGCAGTTGCGTATTCAATCTCAACTACTGAACCTCCTGTAAAATCAATTCCAAAATGGAAACCTTTTGCAAAAATTCCAGCTAAAGACCCAACAACTAATACTATCGCAAGTGCAAAAAATATTTTTTTAAATCGAAGTATAAACATAAAAATTATTGAAAAATATTATTTAGACAACCCACTAGAAAATAGGAATTGTTTGATTCGACCTGCATTATTTCCGGCTACTGCCTTTAGGAAAATGCGTGAAATAGTAATAGCTGAAAGCATTGAAACAAGAACTCCTAATCCAAATACAATTGCAAAACCTTTGATTAAGGTTGTACCAAACAAGAACAGAATAATCGCCGAAATCATACTTGAAATGTTTCCATCACGAATTGATGTCCATGCGCGATTGAACCCTTCTGAAATAGCATCTTTTACACCTTTTCCAGATTTTAATTCTTCTTTCATACGTTCGAATATCAGAATATTTGCATCTACCGCCATACCAAGTGAAATAATAAAACCTGCAATTCCAGCTGACGTAAGTGTTACAGGAATATACTTAAACAATGCAAGACTGATAATCGTATACACCAAGAGCGCTACTGACGCAATAAATCCGGGTAATCGGTACCATAGTACCAACAAAACCATGATGGCAATCAATCCAATAAGTCCTGCATGCATTCCTGCACGCAACGCGTCAGCACCAAGTGTTGGACCAATACTTTCAGTTGAAACCAAGGTTACCGGAACAGGTAGTGCCCCTGAATTTAATCGTCCTACTAATTGTCGAGCTTCTTCTGGTGTAAAATCACCATTGATAACTGCTCGCCCACCAGTAATTGCTTCATTCACCATTGGAGTTGAAATTGGAGCCCCATCAAGATAAATTGCTACTTGTTTCCCAATATTATTTTTTGTAATATCTTCAAACTTTTTTGAACCTTCATCATCAAACTGTAATCCCACGGTAGGAGTACCTGTTGTTGGATTAAACTCAAGAGTTGCATGATCCAAATATTGCCCAGTTAATCCAGTAGAAATAAATGGTGACATTGCTTCGATTGCTTTTGAGAAATCGATCTGCCCATTTTTCATCATATCCGGAGTAACTACTAACTGTTTTTGCGGATTTGAAGCGTCGTAATTTGGATTTTGAACTTTAAATTCAAGTAATGGTGTTTGCCCAATAATATCCAACGCCTTTTGTACATCGGTAATTCCTGGCAAATCAACAACCAGTCGATATTCACGATTACCAGTTAATGTTGTTGTTTCATTGGTAACTGTTGCTTCGCTGATCCCAAGACCGTTTACACGTCGCTCAATAACTTCGCGTAGTGTTGAAAGCGAATCAGTAATCTGTGTTGCTGGAACACCTGAAACATCAGCGTTATACACCAAATGAGTTCCCCCTGATAAATCTAACCCTAGCCGGAATGATTTTGTTTTATCCATTTCGGTGCGATACACCAAAAAACCGATTCCTACGGCTGCTGCTAATAAAATAACTGCAATAATTCTTTGTTTCCACATATGAGCCTTATTTTAAAGATTTTTCAGGAAAAAGATACTTGACTGTATGTTTATTTTATTTCCACAACTATTTGTCGTTTTTACGATATATAATCTTTAAAAGAGTGCGATGAACCAAGAAAGAAATAATAGTACCGATAATGGCTCCAAAAAATATATCAACAGGATAATGAACACCTGCAATCACCCTGGAAATTGCAATACAAAATGCAAATACGTAAAAAATAATTCCAGCTGGTTTACTATACAAATATATTGCCGTTGCAAGTGCAAAAAATATTGTTGCATGCCCCGATGGAAACGAATCATACAACGTATCCTGATTAATCAGGGTTACTACTTGTGGATATGTTACAAAAGGTCGTGGAACTTGGGCAATGTTTTTAATAATAAAAGAAACAAGCCAGGCAGAAAAAATACTCGTCCCTATTATTATCGATTCTTTCATCCATTCTATAAATCTTTTTTCTTTCCAATCTTTATCTATTAAAAACAATATCGCCAAATACACCATTGCACTCAATAGTACAACCTTGTCAGCTGTTCCAGCAACAAAGGAAACAATACCATCAAGCCATTGATAGCGATGTGCGAAGCTATATAACAAGAAAAAAAGTGATGTATTCATAAAAAATTAAGCGCCTAAAAATTCATACTGAGTATCATCCCGGTGGATTCCTCGACGATTGCGCGATAATGAAAACAAAATACCTAGTGCCAAACATTCCGCAATCAGATGTGATCCGCCGTAACTCATAAACGGCAGCGTGATACCTGTTACCGGCAATAGCCCAATGTTCATACCGATATTAATAAGAACATGACTTGCAAAATAAACACCAATCCCTAAAGCGTACAACGTTTCAAAATTAGTTGCACCCCCCGTTGCTAATCTGATTAGTCGCCAAAATATTATACTGTAACAAGTCAGTACGAGAATTGACCCAACAAATCCCCACTCTTCTGCAAATGCGGCAAAAATAAAATCTGTTTGATATTCGGGCAAGAAACTTAGACGTGACTGGGTACCAAATCCAACACCTTTCCCTATAATCTGCCCAGAACCCACAGCAATCATTGATTGGTACGCATTATATCCTGTTCCACGAATATCTGCCAATGGGTTTAAAAAATTCATAATTCTTGCTTTTTGATATGGTTTAAAAACAAACCCCCACAGTAACGCACCAATCACCAGGCCAGTACCTGTTAAAATTAACAGATGTTTTTTTGAAAGCCCTGAAACCATCATCATTCCAAACCAGATGCAGCCAAAAATAATCGCAGACCCAAAATCAGGTTGCAAAAAAACCAAAACAAACGGAATAAAACAATACATTCCGGTAATTAATAAGTGTTTCATGTCAGCAATTTCAACATGTCGTCTGGATAGGTATTTTGCCATAATTAAAATTAAAACAATTTTTACCAAGTCAGACGGCTGGAAAGAAATTCCTCCTAAATTAAACCAACTGGTAGCACCTTTTGCTGTTTTTCCTAAAATAATTACCAAAACCAACAAAAAATTTGCAGCAACAAAAAATATTGATAGAATCGATGACTTCTTTAAAAGGGACATGTCTATTTTTGCTGAAACAAACAATACAGAAAGCGCCACAATAGCCCAAATACTTTGCTTTACCAAGTACCCGTCACCTGAACCAAATGACGCCATGGTGATAGTACTGAAAAACAACAGTGCAACCACTGATCCTATAATCCACCAATCAACATGTTGTAATTGCAAGCGTTGCATCATATATAACTAACGAATAATTGATTGAATAAAAGGATTGACTCGAGGAATAATTTCACGCTTTGCAGGGGCTGCTGAAAATGGTTCTGGCCATGAAAAATACACCGGAATAGATTCTTCTGGTCCGATTGAATCCACAAATGTTTGGCTGGCTGATAAAACATTTCCTTCTGCATCATAAATAATCGCAACAACAGGAATATTAATAAATGTTTCTAATGTTTTATTACGAAGCGTTGCAGTTAATTTAGGTACTGTATCTAAATCAGTTAGTTCATCTTTTTCGACAACTAAATTTTGATCATTCCATCGATCCTGAATTTTTATAAATGTCGGTGTCTGGGTAAATTTCAAAAATGCAGTTTTAGGAATACGATTCCCAACTTTTATTGCCGTTTCAAAAATTGCAGTTCGATCATTAGGACCAATAAACGTTTCCCCTTTTATCGGTTCTGATACTAAAATATTCTTATCATCAAAAATACGAATTTCATAGGGAATTTTTTCAATCCCGTTGCCCATGTTTTGATTTTCAATATATGACACAACAGAATATACGTCGCCAGTGATTTTAATTGGGCGAGTCCATAATGGAATTAATGGTTTTGTATCTGCTAAACACATGATCGAGCAGATTCCACCACAATCAATACCACGTTCGTCTTGATTTTGTTTACCATCAAAACAAGTTGGTTCGTGTTTAATAAATTTAAAATACACAAAAGAAGACACTATAACCAGTAGTATTGCAGATATTGATGTAATAATTTTTGTTTTATGACCTGTAGACCAATCCATAGTTATTTACATAGTAACAGAAATAGGGCTTAAAATCTAGGTAATGGCCTTGCTTAAACTTTTTATTAATTCAACTTTGCGAATCAATTTCCAACCATTCCCATGCGACAATAATCCTCGGTATGAATTTACAACCGCTTCATCGCCTGAATAGATGCCAGGATTTCCAAGCATTCGCCATTTGGTTGCAGTGCGAAGTGTTCGATGATTTGGAAAATGAACCCATCCAAGAAAATCAACCCCAGATGCAAACGTCTTTATAAATAATTTATCTGGATGGAGGGATAATTTAAGTTTTGTTTCAAGAAATTCAGATATCTGAGAGACTAGATTTTCCAAATACTTTTTATCCTCGTGCAGAATAGCGAAGTCGTCAGCATAGCGGATATAATGTTTCGCCTTGAGCGTCCGTTTCATAAAATGATCGAACTCGTTCATGTACACATTGACCATGAGTTGCGAGGTAAGGTTACCGAGCGGTAATCCAACATTAACTTTTCCTTCCGTTGAGAAACTATCAATGACGCGATCGAGCAATTGCAGAAAATCCCTGTCCTTGATGTGATTTGCAAGAATTCCTTTTAGGATTGCATGGTCGATGTTCGCAAAGAATTTTCTGATATCGCACTTCAGAATCCAGCACGTCCGAGTATTGTTCTTGGAAACGATGCGTGCGAAATCCCTGAACCGATCCATAGCCTTGTGCGTTCCTTTGTTGATTCGGCACGAATATGAGTCGTGGATAAACTTTTTATCAAAATATGGATAGAGTTCGTCATGTAAAAGATGATGCAATAATCGATCTCGCACCGTTGCCTTATGAATATTCCTTGGTTTTGGGTCGGAGATATTGAATGCATAGTACGCATTATGCTTATATGTTTTATCTTTCAATTCATGATGCAGTTGGAAGATATTATCCATGAGTCGACTCTGGAACAGTATCACGTCCGAACGGTTTTTCTTTCCAGACAAAAACCCTTCCCACGCGCGAAGGAGATTTTCGATGGTTATGATATCATGGTAAGCGCAATTGAATTTTTTCATGTGTACAACTTAAATTTCTATGTCCAAAAACAGTGTACCCCCCCCCCCGTGCACCATCCGTGCTCGTAAAAGCAAAAGATTCGTATTCAATCTGGTTTAAGTTGCTGGCAGATTTTCCAAAGTCACATCGTCACAATCTTGGTGGAAAAATCGACTCATATTTCTTGGAACTTTTAGAAAATGTTTTCGTATCACTCTACTTATCAGGAGATTCTAAGATAAACCGAATCACGATCTCAATTTCAAAGCTTGATGGCGTGAAATTCTTTTTGCAACTAGCATGGGAAAATAAATGTCTGCCGAATGAAAAGTATATCATCCTTTCGTCACAGCTTGATGAGATTGGACGAATGCTCGGAGGATGGAGAAAAGGATTGGAATCAAAAACTCCTCTCGGATAGAGAGGAGAAACATCCATTTTCGGAACCACTACACGATGAGTGTACTTGGCATTCCAGACGTTGTCGTTCTCGAAACGGTTCACGTTGACGTTCAAGCCGTCAGAGTTCACGTTCACGTTGGCAACGAAGAATTGTGTGATAAGCCGTCTGTGCCACTGCCGATCCAAGCACGTTTCTGTGAGGGATCATGCTGTATATAATTTGGGACATCAAAAGTCCTCAAGCATATCACACCAACTGAATAATTTTTTAATTTCAAAACAATCCCCACTCTCCTGAAAGCCGTAGCCGCCAGAACTCTCAGGGATTGTTTTGAACAATAGTGATATCGCAGCCGTGACCACGATATAATGCACTATTGCACGCCCAGTATACACAAAAATCTAAATACAAAAAAGACCCATTTGTATCGAAGTTCGCAAGCAAACTTTGAAGACAAAGGGTCTAAGTAAATAAGTGTCAAAACATAAGATTTTAAGCGTTCAGTTGCGGAACCACTACACGATGAGTGTACTTGGCATTCCAGACGCCGTCGCCCTCGAAACGGCACACGTAGACGTTCAAGCCGTCAGAGGTCACGTCCACGTCGGCAACGAAGAATTGCTCATCTACCTTAAACAGGAAGAATGTTGCATATCCGTCTTTGCGTAGCCACTCTTTGTGAACTTCACAAAATATTTTTATCTGGTGCTGTGTCAAACACAGTTTGTCCAGATCGGTTCCGAGTGAACCAAACATTTGCGCGAACGTTGCATCTTTTACCATTTCATGAACCTGCACTGGTGTTTTTTCGGTGGAATTTCCAGCCTTGTTAAGACCCCAGTTTTTGAAGTCGCCGTCGATTCCTGATGTAAAGGTATCTTTGGCGTTTGCGATGGTTTGAGAGCCGTCACAGGTTTCGATGATAATCTCATGTGCTTCAGAAATAAGTTTCAGGATGGCTTCCTTTTCAGGTTGCTTGCCCATCAACGCTTCACGTTGTTCGAATGAAAGGTTGTTAAACCATTTCACCTGTTCAAAAGTCATGTTGCCGTTGCGAAGTTTTTGCAGTTGGTCAACTTGCAGTCCAGCGAAATCTTGCGCCGTGTTCTGCTCGAGAGTTTTCTTTCTCATTGTTTATTAGTTTTTTTAAAGAACCTCTACTCGGTTAGTCGAAAACAGCGAGAGGATTACTGTGTTCTCTAAAATTATAGCATCTTATAGGTAAAAAGTCAATATATCAAAAAACACCCGTTTTACGGATGCTTTTCAACTATTCAATACTTTGTTCTGGCGACACCTACTCTCCCGGGAAACCCAGTACCATCGGCGTAGCAGCGCTTAACGACTCTGTTCGGAATGGGAAGAGGTGTGACCACTGTACCAAATCACCAGAACAAAATACTGAATATTTTGCGCACTTATCAAATGAATGCATGTAACAATAGCGTAAGTATATTTATCAAGCACATAATTCAGAAACGTTAAAGATTAACATTCTTGCTTGTGTGTGATATACACATTTCCTAATAGGAATATGGATCATTAGTACTTCTCGGCTCCATGCATTACTGCACTTCCACCTAAAGCCTATCAACCTAGTCATCTTCTAGGATCCTACGATTACTGATCTTGGAGTTGGCTTCCCTCTTAGATGCTTTCAGAGGTTATCCTTTCCCAACTTAGCTACCCAGCGGTGCCCCTGGCGGGACAGCTGGTAGACCAGAGGTTAGTTCATTCCGGTCCTCTCGTACTAGGAACAAATCTCCTCAATAATCAACGCCTGCAGTAGATAGGAGACCAACCTGTCTTGCGCACTTTAGTTTTACATCCAAGTCATGTGATGAGACATTTCTTGGAACCTGAATTACTTCAGGGATCGGACTGTAGCTTATACTCAGAGAGTATTTCAACATTCAGTCTCTACGGGTGACTTTTGAAAGTCTTCCCTCGGAATTATCCACTCGAATGAGTTAGGAATTTTCCGATATCAGTTGAATCTGTCGATATATGTCGCCATATATGACCGCCGCAATTGGATGGGTCTATCTTATTTATTTATTTTTAGATCGAAAAACCTGATTGTGTCGTTGTGAGAGGATTCAGACGGTATAGGAATCATTAAAGTTATATAAATATATCAATGACAATTCCTAAACGGTCTGAACCCAGCTCGCGTATCTTTTTAATTGGCGAACAGCCAAACCCTTGGGACCTTCTCCAGCCCCAGGATAAGATGAGCCGACATCGAGGTGCCGAACACCGCCGTCGATATGAACTCTCGGGCGATACTAGCCTGTTATCCCCGGGGTAGCTTTTATCCGTTGATCTTCCCACGCATCTAAAGCGTTAGGTCGGTTCACTATGCTCTGCTTTCGCACCTGCTCGACATGTACGTCTTGCAGTCAAGCCAGCTTGTGCCATTACACTATCGGCATGGTTTCCATTCACGCCTAGCTGACCTTTATAGGCCCCTCCGTTACAATTTAGGAGGGATTCGCCCCAAACAAACTACCCACCACACACTGTCTCTGTACGTTTTTTCGTACAGGTTAGGACATATCAATATTGAGAGTGGTATTTCACTGTCGAGTATCGTATAGCCGAAACCATACGCATAACCTCTCCCACCTATGCTACGCACAATACCAATATGCCCAATGTGAAGCTATAGTAAAGCTCCCGGGGTCTTTTCGTCTAACTGCAGGTAACCGGCATCTTCACCGGTATTGTATTTTCACCGAGCTAATCCTCGAGACAGTTCTCCAGTCGTTACACCATTCGTGCGCGTCGGAATTTACCCGACAAGGTATTTCGCTACCTTAGGACCGTTATAGTTACGGCCGACATTCACCAGGGCTTATAT
>CAYSOB010000011.1:0-17151 GCA_964432575.1 uncultured Candidatus Saccharibacteria bacterium | reverse complement strand
TAATTGAAGGCGCAAGTGAAGGAAAAGGTTTAGGAACAAAATTCTTGAAACATATATCGCGGACTCGAGCAATTGCACATGTTTTATCACTTGAAAGTGATGATTTAGTAAATGATTACACCATAATTAAAAAAGAACTTGGTGAACATGACCCAGAACTTCTTGAAAAAGATGAGGTGATCATATTTACAAAATCTGACATGGTAGACGAGAAAACTTTGAAAGAGAAATTAAAATCAGTCGCTAAAATTACAAAAGGGAAGCAGTCATTTGTAGTTTCTGCTTATGATGATGCATCTATTAAAGAATTAGGGGATGGATTAGTTAAAATATTGAGGAAATAAAAAAGAGTCTCTACTTAATTGTAGGACTCTTTTTATTTGAACAAAATTTCTTTTTGGATTATCTTTTGCAAAAGATATGGCCGTCTCTTAGACGTTTAGCATACAGTAGCCAGAGTATTCCTATGAATGCCAGCGCTTCTGAGATAGCCAAACCTGTAATCTCTTTTGTTTGCATACTTCCTAAGAATGCAATAAGAAATAGGAAGATAAATGCCAATCCTGTTTTTTCTGAAAATTTTGCTGCTTTTTGTTTATTTTTCATTGTTATTTTTTTATTATTAATACAATAGCATATTTATATTATATGTCAAGTATCTGAAAACTCCTTATTTTGTTATATTAAACAACATGATTGAACGAAATGGTACAAAATACTATCCAACTATTGGACTGGAAATCCACGCAGAACTTGCTACCAACAGCAAGATGTTTTGTGCATGTAAAAACGACACAGATGAACAAAACCCTAATGTAAATATTTGTTCTGTATGTATGGCGCATCCTGGAACTCTCCCGGTACCAAACGCAAAAGCAATAGAAAGCGTTATCAAGGTTGGACTTGCAATGGATGCAACCATTGCAAACTTTACTGAATTTGATCGTAAAAATTATTTCTATCCAGACATCCCAAAAGGATATCAAATTTCTCAGTATAAATACCCAATCGTTTCTGGTGGACATTTGGCAGGCGTAGACATTACTCGTATTCACCTTGAAGAAGACACTGCAACCAGTAAGCATGACCGCGGAAATTTCAGTTTAGTTGATTATAATCGTGCAGGTGTTCCGTTGATGGAACTTGTAACAGAACCGGTGATTCATGACGCAGAAACTGCCATGAAATTTGCAAAAGAATTACAATTATTAGTGAGAACATTGGGCGTAGCACATGCAAATATTGAAAAAGGAGAAATGCGTATCGAAGTAAACATCTCAGTTTCAACAGATCCAAACAAGCTTGCAACAAAAGCAGAAATCAAAAACATTGGTTCTATTTCAGCAGCAGGGAAATCAATTGATTACGAAATTGAACGTATGATTGGATTGTACGAGGCGGGACGAGCCGATGAAATTGTCCAGGAAACACGTGGTTGGGATGAAAATAAACAAGCAACTTTTTCGCAACGTAAAAAGGAAAACAGTAATGATTATCGTTATTTCCCAGATCCAGATATTCCAAAGTTTTATTTGCACGACTTGTTTGATTTGAAAAAAATGAAATCCGAACTTGCAGAACTGCCGTCAGAAAAAAGAATTCGTTTTGCAGAATTCGGAATTAAACCAGAAGATATTGAAAGTTATGTAACAGATATAAAACTTGGGACCTTTTTCCAAGAAGTTGCCTCAATCCTAAATACTACTGATTCAATCAAAACTGCATCAAACTACATCACTTCGGACATGCTTGGACTGCTTGCAAAAGACGAGACATTATCATATCCAAGTTCACAAACATTTTCGAAACTTATTCAAATGAATATTGAGGGGAAATTAAATTCCCGCGCGACAAAAGACATTCTTGCAATGATTGTAAAATCAGACGAAGATCCAGAAGAAATTGCAAATCGCGAAGGATTAATTCAAAAGAATGACCCAGAAGCCTTTAAAGTTATGGCACAAAAAATCATTGATGCAAATCAAGCGGTTGCCGACGAATACAAAGCAGGGAAAGAATCTTCTTTAATGTTCTTTGTAGGACAAATGATGAAAGAAACAAAAGGAAGCGGAAACCCTGCAATGATACAAGAAATTTTAAAAGAATTATTAAAATAAAACCCTAAACAATACGTTTAGGGTTTTATTGACAAAAAAATAATGTATGATATGTTAAACACGAATAAATAATTTTGTACAAACTAAAATCAGAAAAAAATGTTCACAACCAGCACACTAAACAAAAAGAAATTACAAGAAACAATCGATGAATTATCGACACAGACCGATGTAAACGGAACAACAATTGATTCGGGAATAATAACAACAGTAGCACTGTTAAACATGCATGGTTTCCCAACCTACTCGTCCTGCGAGGGACACGTAGACAAAGCCAAACCGTATGGATGGATAAAGTTTATTACACCAACAGAAGCAGCGGAACGTGCACTCCAGGCAAATGGTGTCAGTATTTATTATTTACTTAGCGAGAAAGCACACGAAACAGCAAACCGGAAAACCAAAGCGAGATTTGGTAATCAGGAAACCTGGGACAAAAAAGCCGATGAATTCTACGGCCAAACCTTGAGGGAGACACTGCGGAGACATATCAACTACAACTACTATGTTGATATAACAGAAAAAATCAGAACTGAACGTAAAGAGTTACGTGAAAAAATTAACGATTTTTTATACGAATTCTTATCGTTTCAGAAAAACTCCGTTACCATTTCAAAAACAGGATCTGTGAAGATTTTATTTGCATCCGAAAACGAACTATCCTTAGGACCAGTTGATGATTTATCATTAGAGCAAAAAAAAGTTTTAAAAAACAGAAGCCGAAAATCTATTACCACCTTTAATGAATTCCTGGAATATTCATTTTAATGATTAAAACAAAACTAAAAAAATCGAACCCTCTGCGGGTTCGGTTTTTCGTAAGAAAATTATTTCGTACGAATTTTTTCAAATCTTATTTTTTCTTTTTTCCCTTGCAAAAAAAGGCTTCCATCGGGCTTTAATTGCACCTGATAGACCACTCCAGACGAAACACCAACAGTAAACAGGTAATCGTTAATAATAAAATAATCATCAGATACAACTTCACGATACCCAAAAAATTTTGCGACCAGTAGTCCATTCTTTTTTGAAAACGTTAATAATGATTCAAAAGGGAGCTCTTCGGGACTTACCTTGGAATAGACTTTTGGTTCCTCTTTTTGCTTGGAAAAGAAAAAATTTACAACTGCAATACACATGTCCATGTTTTATGTTTTAATTGATATTAAACTATCAAACATATCAAGATGTGTCAAATGTATCCTCTTTAAGATATCTGCATTCGCTTTTTTGTATATTTTTGGTACTATCGTTTATATGAATGAAATCAAAGGGAAACTACACCCGGTGACTCAAATTACTAATGATATGGTCCGTATCTTTACCGATATGGGATTTTCTGTTGCAACAGGTCCAGAAATGGAGACAGAGTGGAATAACTTTGATGCATTGAATGTTCCCACGGATCATCCAGCACGCGATATGCAGGATACGTTTTGGATTAAAACTGATGGAAAACCCATAACAGATGAACACGGTCACAGTCTACGCCCAGTAATGCGAACACATACATCACCAGTACAAATTCGTTATATGCAAGATTTTATCAAATCTGGAAAAAGTTTAGAAAATGAAACCATTGCAATTATTGCACCAGGAAAAGTATTTCGAAATGAAGCGACCGATGCAACACACGAAGCACAGTTTCACCAAATTGAAGGATTAGTAGTTGGAAAGAATATTACCATGGGCGACCTAAAGGGAACATTGCTTGAATTTTTTAAGCAATTTATTGGTCCCGATGCAGAAATTCGATTGCGACCAAGTTTCTTTCCTTTTGTAGAACCGGGACTAGAAGTCGATGTTAAGGTTGGTGATAAATTTATTGAAATGCTTGGTGCAGGGTTGGTTCATCCAAATGTTTTAGAAAACGCAGGAATCGATTCAACACAATATTCTGGATTTGCATTTGGAATGGGGATTGATCGGTTGGTAGTATTGAAAACTGGGATTACGGATATACGATACCTGTATCAAGGAGATTTGAGAATTAATCAGTTTTAGTATATGCCTATTAACCAAGAATTGAACCTAATTTTAAAAGAAGTTTGGAGAATTGACGAAAAGCTTACCGCAAAGGAAAACCTAACTGATTCCGAAAGAGAATTTTATAACAAATATTTGGAAACAATAAAAAATTATTATATAAATCATGGTGAATACTGGAAAAATAAAACACTTTTATGAAAATCTCTTATAACTGGTTACAATCACATATTGCAGAACCATTGCCAAAACCTGCAGACCTAGCCGAGAAAATAATCTTTGGTGCTTTTGAGGTAGAAAATGCTGATGATTTAGAAATAACCGCATCAGGTGATACGGTTTTTGAAATCAAGATCCTACCCGATCGCGCACATGACTGTTTGTCACACCAAGGAATGGCGCGTGAAATTGCAGGGTTACTTGGTTTAACATTCAAAGACACAACACAATTATATACAGTTCCTGCGTCAGTTCCAACACATTTAACCATCGATATTCAAACTGATCTATGTAGACGATATATGGGTCGTATTATTCGTAATGTAAAAATTGGACCAAGTCCAGATTGGGTAAAAACATTTTTAGAATCAATCGGTCAACGATCAATTAATAATATTGTCGATGCGACAAATATCGTTATGTATGATTGTGGACAACCAACCCACGCGTTTGATGTAAAAAAACTTGCAAGTGAAAAAATTATCGTAAAAACACTTGATATCGAGTCATCAGTTACAACACTTTCAGATGAAGAAAAAAACTTACACCCAGGAGAAATGGTTATTAGTGATGAAAATAACATTCTTGCTATCGCTGGAGTAAAAGGAGGGAAACAAGCCGAAGTTGATGCAAATACAACCGATATTATGATTGAGGTTGCAAATTTTGATCCAGTTTCTGTTCGAAAAACTGCACGTCGGTTGAATATTTTAACCGATTCTGCAAAACGATTTGAAAATGAATTAACACCAGAAAAAGCATCATTCGCTATGCTTGAACTTTCTGCATTAATTGCAGAAATGTGCCCCGATGCAATATTTGAAGAAATTGTTAATATCTATCCAAACCCTGTGATACAAAACCATGTACAGTTCAGTGTTGAATATATTAATACACGTCTTGGTTCAAACCTTTCTGTTGATACAATTTCTACCATATTGCAACATTATCATTATGAATTTGCAGAAGATGCAGGCGTATTTACAGTAGCAGTTCCATTTGAACGAATCGATATTACTGGACCACATGACATGATTGAAGAAATTGGCCGAGCGTACGGATATAACAACATCCCCGCAACATTACCGAAATTAACAAACAAACCAGAGATTAATAACGACTTCGCAAAAATTTGTGCAATCAAGGCAGACTTGATTACAAAAGGGTATCATGAAGTAATGACGTATTCATTTACAAAAAAAGGCGATTATGAAGTTGCTCGTGGTGCAGTAGGAAAATCTGCATTGCGTAAAAATCTAATCGATGGATTAAAAGAGTCCTATGAAGCAAACCGCTTGAATAAAGAGTTACTTGAAATTGATGACATGAAAGTTTTTGAAATTGGAACTGTGTTTTTAAAATCTGGCGAAGAATTTCATGTTGCATATGCAGATAAAAAAGTAGTTATTGAAAAAAATTTAGATGAATATATTTCTGAAAATAATCTTTTGATTTCAAATACCACTTATGATATTCCAGAAATTTCATCAAATTTGAAAAACTTTATTCCTTGGTCTGAATACCCGTATATCGCACGCGATGTTGCCGTTTGGGTTCCTGAAGGAGTCTCAACAGATATAGTTGCCAGTATAATCAAAGAAAATTCAGGCGAATTATTAGTGCGTGGTCCACGGCTATTTGATACCTTTACCAAGGATGGAAAAACATCATACGCATTCCGTATGGTATTCCAATCAGATGAACGAACATTGGTAGAGCAGGAAATTACAGATATTATGAGCACAATTACAGCCAAACTTCACCATGAGGGTTGGGAGGTACGATAAAGGTCGGTTTTCCGGCTTTTTTCTTGCATTTTTTTGAAAAATCTGTATAGTATTTGCATTATGACACAACTACAAGCAACACTTCGAGACACAAATGTAAGCCTAGACGCATTGCGTACAGCCGGTTCAATTCCAGCTGTGGTATATGGTTCAGGTTTTTCAGAATCAATGCATGTTGGCGTTGATCGTGAATCTTTTAAAAAAGCATGGAAAGATGCAGGACACTCAACTGCTGTAACTCTTTCTGTTGATGGGAAAAACTACGAAGTTCTTATTCATGACTTCCAGGTAGACCCAAAAACCGACATGGTTATCCACGCTGACTTTCTAGCATTAGACAAATCAGTAAAAGTTACTGTTTCTGTAGAATTGGAATTCGTAGGAGTTTCTCCTGCAGTTAAATCTGGACTTGGAATCCTTGAAAAAACATTACATGAAATTGAAGTTGAAGCACTTCCAAAAGACTTACCAAAAAATATTGAAGTTGATATTTCAGGACTTGAAAACGTACACGATCAAATCCATGTAAAAGATTTGAAAGTTGGATCAGGTGTTGAAATTAAAAACGGTGAAGACGAAGTAGTTGCCGTAATCGGAGGACTACAAGAAGAGGTAGAATCACCAACAGAAATTGACCTATCAAGTATCGAAGTTGAAAAGAAAGGTAAAAAAGAAGAAGAATCAGCTGAATAAAATAAAAACACCACCAAATGTGGTGTTTTTATTTTATTCAGCATGTGGAAAACCGTCTTGCGTAAAAGATACAAACCTTGGTATACTACAGTACTCATGAAAGTTCTTAATTTACTTAAATCTACAATACTCGTATTATTAGTAGTTATTATCATCGGAACCCCGATGACTTCTTTCGCACAAGTTTCTGATGCCGAACGCAGACAACTTGAATCAGAATTGGCACAACTGCAAGCCGAAATCGCTCAAAAACAAATTGAATTAGATAATCAAAAGAAAAATTCAGCATCACTTTCCCGTGATGTAACATTACTAACCACAGAAATTAATCAAGCAAAATTAAAAATTATTGCAAAAAATAAAATCCTCCAACAATTAGGTGGTCAGATTGTAGAAAAAGATAAAACAATCAAAACTCTTGATCAAAAAAGAGAGAGTCAAGAGGAATCTTTATCACAAATTTTACGTAAAAAAAATCAAATGGATGATTCCACTTTGGCTGAAATTCTTTTATCAAAAAAAACACTTTCAGGGTTTTTAAATGAAGTAGACAACCTACAGTCAATCAACCAAGGAATCCAAAATTCTTTTGTGGCAATAAAAAATACAAAAAATAAAACAGCTCAGGAAAAAGAAGTTTTGGAGGAAAAGAAAAATCAAGAAAATGATGTAAAGTATCAGCTGGAAAACCAAAAGAAACAAGTTGAAACAAAGCAAGACGAGAAAGAACGAATGCTACAAGTCAGTAAAGGTCAAGAAAAAAATTACGAAGAAGTAATCAAAGACCGCCAAAAACGAGTAGCGCAAATTAATGCACGACTGTTCGAATTGCGTGGACAAGGCGCAATCCCATTCGGTGATGCATATCGATACGCAAAAGAAGCTTCAGCTGGAACAGGTGTCCGACCCGCATTCATCCTTGCGATTCTGACCCAAGAATCAAGTCTTGGGAAAAACGTTGGTGGTTGTTATTTAACAGATGAAACAACAGGGGCAGGAAAACGAATTAGTACCGGTGAAGTTATCGCAACCGTAATGAAGCCATCACGTGACGTTGCCCCATTTATGTCAATCACCAGTTCTGTTGGTCGTGACCCTTATAAAACAAATATATCCTGTCCTATTAAATCAAATGGTGGATACAGTGGTTATGGTGGGGCAATGGGGCCATCACAGTTTATTCCATCTACCTGGGTATTATATGCATCAAAGATTGCAAGTATTGCAGGCAGTTCGAAAGCTGACCCATGGAACCCAGAACACGCTATTATTGGTACCTCTCTATTACTAAAAGATAATGGGGCGGGACCACAAACCTATACCGCAGAACGAAATGCTGCATGTAAATACTATTCTGGACGATCCTGCAGTGGATCAAACGAATTCTATGGTAATTCTGTATTGAATATCGCTACAAAACTACAAAAAGATATTGATTTCTTGGAGGGCAGGTAGAACTTGTAATTTAAGGATTTAAATGTATAATCGGTGACAGATATTCTCAGTATCTATATAACATCTTTACTCTCGGTAAAGATAAAAAGGTATTGTGTTTGTTTAGTTTTAAGTGTCAAAAGGCCTGGCTTCCAACCAGGTCTTTTTTGTATCAATTAATTGATATTACCTATATTCACTCTTGCAGAAAAAGGGAAGATATGATATATTACTTTCACTTATGAAAAAAGACATTCATGCACAAAATTACCGCCAAGTAGTATTTAAAGATGCAACAAATGGCAATATGTTTTTAACTGGCTCAACAATTCCAACTACTGAAACTGTAAAATATACAGACGGTAAGGAATATCCATTATACATGGTAGAAACATCAAGTACTTCACATCCTTTTTACACAGGACAAGAAAAACAATTGGATACTGCTGGGCGAGCTGAAAAATTCAAAACTCGTGCTTCACGGGCTGGAAAGAAATAGATTACGAAACAATAAAAAGTCATTACGAGTTTTCTCGAGTGGCTTTTTATTATATAATTTGGTACTCAGAAATTAAACCAATGCAGTAAAAAGTTATTTTAATTTTACACAATCTATGGACATTAATGAATTAAAACAAAATCCTCGCACAAACTATCACGCCCAAGAATTGGAGCGACTTTTGCGTGAAGAACAAGAAGCAAAAGAACTTGCGGAATCTGATCCATCCCTTGCAGAGATGGCGACAGAAGATCTTAATAGAATCAAAGAAACTCGCGAGACTATAGAAGCTCAAATAAAAGAAATTTTAGATAAAGAAAAAGAAGAGGAAGAATTTCCAAATGAATTAGTATTGGAAGTGCGCGCAGGTGCAGGAGGTGATGAAGCATCAATTTTTGCATATAACCTTGCAGAAATGTACGAACGTTACGCTGAAAAAATGGGATGGTCATGGAAACCACTCGACATATCTGAAAATGATTTAGGTGGATATAAAGAAGCTTCTTTTGAAATCCGTGGTCAAAACTGTTATAAATTATTACAGTATGAAACAGGGGCTCATCGAGTTCAACGAATTCCGGCAACAGAAAAACAGGGACGTATTCATACCTCGACTGCCACAGTTGCTATTATGCCTATTCGAAAAAAATTCACAGTAGAATTAAATCCGGCTGACCTTGAATTCGAAACATCTCGATCTGGTGGGGCAGGTGGGCAAAACGTAAACAAAGTAGAGTCTGCGGTTCGTGTAATTCATAAACCTACCAACATTTCATTCCGATCAACAGTAGAACGAACACAAATTGCAAACAAGGAACGGGTATTAAACCTGTTGCGTGCAAAATTACAACAAATTCACGATGAAGATGAGGCTGCAAAACATTCTGAAAATCGTAAAAAACAAGTAGGGCGTGGTGATCGTTCAGAAAAAATCAGAACTTATAACTATCCTCAAGACCGTATTACCGATCACCGTATTCGACAAAACTTTTCTAATATCCCATCCATTATGGCAGGAAATATTGATAAACTTCTTGAAGCACTTGATCAAGCAGAAAGTTTTGAAGATGGAGAATAAAAAAACACCTGAACATTCAGGTGCTTTTTGTTAAAAGAATACTTTTTACTTAGCAAACTTAGCAACATTCCAAATCCACGGCATATCACTTGAAAAATCATAGATATCAGTAAGAATTCCTAACTCTTTTGCTTCTTTTGCAAAGAGTGAATATTCATTATTATCTCCACGATTTTCTAGTTCATCAACCTTTTCCTTGGATATGTTTAAATGTTTTTGAAAGATTAAACTTTTCCGGTTATTTAACTGCTGCGCTTCATCAATTGCATGTTTCGCCTGGTTTTCCAATAATAAGCCCCCCGGATGGTTTAATTTAAATGTAAAGTCGTATTTCATACTATGCATTAAAAAACGCGAGGAGGGTAAACCGATTCGAACATCGCAGGCGAGTAGTGGGTATAAACTGGCTGAATGACATTTAGTGAAAACATATCCGAACTTTTTCATAGGAAGAGAACAAATGACATCATAGATACTTAAGCCACCCTGAGCAGAACCGCCCACGCTATTAAATACAATATGAATATCATCCATTTTTCCTTCCATACCAAGGTAAAATAGTTTTCCAATGGTTTCATCCATTAAATTTCTTTCAATCTTATCGTCGATAAGAAGTACTCTTTTGTCAAAAAGATTTTGCTTGAATTCTTTTTCGTTAAGCATACACTATCTATTTAATTTGTTTTTTAGAATATTCTGTGCTATATTATACTAATAATTAAGATTATGTCAACTAACCCAGGAAAACTCTATATTGTTGCAACTCCAATCGGAAACCTGTCGGATATGACTTTTCGTGCGGTTGAAATACTGAAATCAGTTGATTGTATTTTATGTGAAGATACCCGTACTACTAAAAAACTACTTGATCATTATGAAATTAAGAACAAAACAATTAGTTTTCATACTCATTCTGGATTAGCAAAAGTTTCAGAAATTAAAGACATGATCACAGAAGGAAAGTCTCTTGCATTGGTTTCTGATGCAGGAACTCCTTGTATCTCTGACCCAGGGGTAATGCTGGTTGCCGAATTAAAAAAACATTTTGGAGACGAGATTGTTATTACTCCAATTCCTGGTGCCAGTGCTCTGATTTCTGCACTTTCTGCATCAGGTTTACCAGCTCATGAATTTTCTTGGAAAGGATTTGTCCCTCATAAAAAGGGGCGCGAGACTTTTTTTAAAGAAATTCAAAATACAAAAACTACGGTTATTTTTTATGAATCAGTGCACCGTTTTATGAAAACCCTTGAATCTCTTTCTCTAATTATTCCTGATCGAACTATGGTAGTTGCTCGCGAAATCACCAAAATGTTTGAAGAATTTAAACAGGGAACCGTATCAGAAATATTTGATTACTATACCAAACACCCTGATAAAATTCGTGGGGAATTTGTAATTATGGTGGGACCACAAAAATAAAAGCACTCCTATTTGGGTGCTTTTATTTTTTTAGGTAACTATGATATAATCCCTCTATATGAAACACGCAAAAATCTTACTTTTTCTAGGTATTTGGTTTTTTATTATCCCTTTACTCGGTATCCCGTCAGGGGCTAAAAAATTCTTACTGGTAATACCAGCTTTGTTTCTCATCGCTATGGCAATTACCCGAATTCGCGCAGAACGATCTGTACATAATCAATTTACAGAAAACCAAGAAGAACTTATTCACGAAATCGCAACCGACCTTGCAGAAGATATCGTTGAAGAGGCAAATATGGCAACTGGTCAGGAATTAAAAAAGTTGCGTGAAATTTTATAATTTAATTACGTTACCTCTATGGAAAAAAAGGCTTTTTGGTTAATAGGAATACTAGGTGCGCTGATTCTCGGACTTTTTGTAGTGGGAGTTGTGTTAGCAGAAAAAGACCCGATGGACGGTTATGTTGCGCCAGCCGAAACAGCCTTGAGAGATAAACAAAAACAAAGCCAAGATGAACTTGCAAAACAGACACCAATAACACCAGAGCAGCCAGCAGTAATTTCTACTGCGTCTCATATCAAAACCCCAAAAACGGTTAAGGCGCTTTACATGTCTGCATGGGTGGCCAGCACCCCTAGTATGCGTGACAAAATAATTAATCTTGTCGACACAACTACCATAAATGCGGTTGTTATTGATATTAAGGATGCCACAGGACGTGTTTCATTTCTTGTTGATGATCCCGTAGTTGCAGAAACTGGTTCACCTCGGGATCTGATAAAAAATGTTTCTGGGTTAATCCAAACATTGCATGAAAAAAATATTTACGTAATAGGAAGAATCTCAACCTTTCAAGATCCTTTCCTTACTCACCTTAAACCAGACTGGGCTATCAAAAGTAAATCAACTGGAGGTGTTTGGAAAGATAAAAAAGGTCTTTCATTTCTGGATCCGACCAATGAACATGTTTGGGATTATGTAGTTCGACTTGCCTTGGCATCAAGCGCAAAAGGTTTTGACGAAATCAACTTTGATTACATTCGGTTTCCATCCGATGGAAACGTAAAAGATATTGCTTATCCAACCAATATCAGCAGTAAGGCAGATGCAATAGAAACTTTTTTCAAACATCTTCATGGGAAAATGTCCGCAGCAGGGATAACCACATCTGCAGATCTTTTTGGAATGACAACTACCAATTCTGATGACCTTGGAATAGGACAAGTATTGGAAAAAGCACTTCCATATTTTGACTATATCGCTCCTATGATTTATCCATCGCACTATCCGACTGGATATAACGGTTTTAAAAACCCGGCAACAAAACCTTACGAAGTTGTTACTATAGCAATGAAAAAGGGTGTGGAACGAGCCCAGGCAATTCAATTAGATGCATCGCATTTCCGACCTTGGATTCAAGATTTTGATATGGGGGCTACCTATACAGCCGAAATGGTTCGTGATCAGATGCGCGCACTGGAAGAACAGGGAATTGATAGTTACATGGTATGGGACCCGGCAAATACCTACACCGTCGCTGCGTATGACAAAGAAAAAACATTATCCGTTGCACAATAATAATTACTGATATGAAATTAGAACATCATAAAAAATTAATCACAAAAACACTTGGAGTACTTTTGGTTGTCCTGATTTTTGTTGGTGGAATTTTTATTGGGAGATATTCAAATGCTGGTGAGCAGTTAAACGCTGATGGCACTGCGTTATTATCTGAAAATAAAGACCTTAATCAATTCTGGGGTGTTTGGAAATTATTAAACGAAAAATATCCTTTTAAAGATAAAATCCCTAGTGACGATGAACGAATCTATGGCGCTATTTCAGGAATGGTTAGTTCTTTTAAAGATCCTTATACTATGTTTTTCCCGCCAAAACAGGCCCAACTATTTGCTGATGAAGTAAAAGGTGAGTTTAGTGGTGTTGGTATGGAAATTGGTGTAAAAGATGGCCTATTAACCGTTGTAAGCCCTTTGAAAGGGTCCCCAGCTGAAAAAGCAGGGATTATGGCAGGTGATGTATTAGTTAAAATTAACGGCGTTTCTACGGAAAACATAGCTGTCGATGAGGCAATTACCACTATTCGTGGAAAGGCAGGAACTACTGTTGATTTGACGATTGCACGAAAGGGCAAGACTGAATTAATAAATGTTTCTATTACTCGGGATACAATCGCAATGCCTGTTATCGAGACAAAAACTCAAGGTGATGTCTTTATTATCAGTCTTTATAGTTTCTCTGAAAGTTCACCAAAACTATTTGCCGAGGCTTTGCAAAAATTCACAAATTCAAATCTAAAAAAACTAATCATCGATTTACGAAACAACCCTGGAGGATATCTTGATGCTGCTGTAGATATTGGAAGTCATTTTATTCCTCAAGGAAAAATTATTGTTCGTGAAAACCAAGGTAACGATAATCCGGAATTGGTATACCGCAGTCATGGGACCGATATTTCACTGCCACTTGGATTAAAAACCATGGTGTTGGTAAATAATGGATCAGCATCAGCCTCAGAAATTCTTGCTGGTGCAATGTCAGAACATGGTGTTGCTGAATTGGTTGGTTCACAAACATTTGGAAAAGGATCGGTTCAGGAATTGATCCCGTTGTCAGATGGGTCATCTGTTAAAATTACTGTTGCAAAATGGTTTACTCCAAACGGAGTATCTATTTCAGAAAAAGGTATCAAGCCAAAATATGTAGTCGAAGAAAAAGCTACTGAAAAAGAAACCGATCCAACATTGAAAAAAGCTCTTGAGCTTTTGAATTACAAAAAATAATTACTCAACTTTTATGAAAGTGCTGTTTAAAAAAAATGTTAAAGGAAAAGGGAAGATAGGTGAAATAAAAGAAGTTCCTGATGGATACGCAATGAACTTTCTTATCACTCAAGGCTATGCTGTCCGCGCAACTGATGACGTAATTGCTCATCATACACAACAAGTTACCCAAGAGCATCAAGAACATGAAAAAATATATCATGATGTTAAGGAAAAATTTTCAGCATTAAGAGGGAAGTCGCTAACTATCATTATCCCCGAAAAAGATCTGAAAGGAAATTTATACAAAGCAGTTCGTATCGAAGAAATTATTTCAGAAATCCGATCAAAGCTACATATCATTATTGATAAAAATTTTGCGAAACATTATCGTCCCATAAAAGAAACAGGGGAACATGTTGTTGAATTTATTTTTGAAGACCTGCGAACAAGTTGTACTATTATTATCAAATAGAAACAAAAAATCCACATGACGTGGATTTTTTGTTGATTCAAAGGAATTATTCAGTCACCACATTGGCAACTTTTTTGTTGATGATAGTACCATCAAATTTTGTTTGTCGTTTGGTAGAGAATTTTACCTTACCTGCCTTAACAGCAAACAATGTATGGTCTTTTCCAAGTTCAACATTTTTTCCGGCCAAAATTCGAGTTCCTCGTTGTCGAACGATAATTGCTCCAGATTGAGCAAATTCTCCATCATACAATTTGGTTCCCAAATACTTTGGATTTGAATCGGTTAGGTTTTTTGCGGATCCTCCCGCTTTTCTTGTTGCCATAGTGCTTTAAAAGATTACGAATAATTAATAATATGCTATAATGCACAGTATAACCCAAAGATAAAAAATAATCAAGAGGGGAAACCACTATATATTTTATGGAACAAAAGCTTATTCAATGGATAAAAACCCCTACAGTATTCCGTTCTGTATACTTTATTTCATGCATGATTATTGCATTTGGGCTTGGGATTATAACCGAATATTCAATTGTAACTGCAGGAAGTGGGCCTGAATTTGAAATTCCTGAAAAACCAACCCCTTTGGCATTGCGTTACAAAAACACCACCAATCAAAATCCTGCAGATTTTACCATTGCTGTAGACCCAGTTACTGCAAATGAACCTGTTGCTGCATCTGCCCCTGATGGATCAGCACGCAAACCCGCTGGATCATTTGTTGCGTCAAAAACTGGGACAAAATATTACCCCATTGATTGCAGTGGCGTGTCTCGTATTAAAACAGAAAACAGAATTTATTTTGCCAGTGAAAAAGAGGCGGAAGAAAAAGGCTATACCCGAACCGAAACTTGTAAATAATTATTTATGCTCCGAAATATTTTATATTTAGTAATAGTGCTTTCTGGAATAGGACTCATGCAGTACCGTGTTTTTGGTGATGCGCACTTTCCACCAGTAATTTCAAAAGATACTACCTATCAACGAATCAAAGGTGAATTAATCAGCTTTACCCATCAATTAGAATCATTAACTGCAAAATTATTCACTGGGCATTCTACAAAAGAATCTTCTGCGGAAACCAATCAACCACCAGAGCCACCCGTTGAACAAAAAACAGTTGATCGAACAATATTAAATTCTGATAACATTCTTTATTACACCAACATTGAACGAACAAAAAGGGGATTGAAACCTTTAAAATTCAATGCAAAATTAACTCGATCAGCAACTGCAAAAAATAAAGACATGTTTGAATATCAGTATTTTGCACACACGTCACCATTTGATTCGAAAAAAACATTTGCATATTTTGTTGATAATGAATCATACGAATTTACACGAACCAGCGAAAACCTGGCGTCAGGTGATTTTACTACTGCACAACAGGTAGTAACTGCATGGATGAACAGTCCTAATCACCGCGCAAACATACTCTTTCCAGAATACCGAGATATCGGAGCTTCGGTTCGATCAGGTAATTTAAACGGAGTAAAAACAGTTATGATTGTGCAGCACTTTGGAATTCCAAAAAGTGCATGTCCGCCCGTATCTCAGACCATGTTGGACAGCATTCAACTGATCGAGGAAAAGGCAAACCTTGCAAAGGATGAAGCCATGAAACTTGAAAAGAGTATTAATGACCCTCAAAACATTTCAGGTATGAATGTGACAACCCTGGACGACTTGATAGGGACGTACAATACAGCCATTAAGACCTATAACGAGTTTGTAACCAAACTAAAGACAATGTCAGCGGAATATAACGACCAGGTCAAGAAATATGATGACTGTATCAAGGATCTTAACTAGATAAACTTCACCTTAAAATATTTCTCGCAACTCTTGAAAGAGAAGTGGCTCGAAATCGAGCCATACAGATTAATAATATAATAGGGTGTTATTATATAACAATGTCGCACAATATATCTTTTACGACATTATATACTATTATCTAGGGTTAAATAGATACAATAAAAGGCACTGCTGTTTGGCAGTGCCTTTCTCTGTTTTTAGTTTTGTTTTAACCTGATGAACCTGGCCTTAGGCTTCTCCAGAGATAGCATGCATCATCATTTCCAAGAAACGGTCTCTCTTGGTCGGGATTTTTTCTGCTGCTTTTACCTGATCGGTCAGTCGTTGGACATCTTCGGGTTTGATAACCCCCCTTTTCTGCGCTACCTTTATCCAGTCTAAACCGGATTGCTTTGAAAGAATTTTAGGACTGGTTACAGTACCGGCTTCATCTTCGAAATTTCCATGCTTGCCGCAGTTTTCGCAAACTCTGAATACAGGATTTTCCATTACTGACGGAGTTTCCTCATCGGATGATTCGGTACCTTTTTCTTCACCTCCTGAACCAAACGGCGAAGACATGTCGATTTCAATCACGGTAACACTGATGCCGCCCAGCATGCTTTGACTAACGCCTTTCAAGGCTTCATCTCTGTCTTTCTTACTTGATGCTTTCAAATTTTTTGCCTCCTAGACCTGTTCACGTAAATCCCATAAGGATTTTTTGTCGACAGTTCCGGATTGCAGCAAATCGTTTCCATGATTTAATGCGCCCAATTTTGTTTCAAAAGTTTTACCTTCTTGTCCTTCAACGGTGATGGTAACCTGTGTACCATCCTGGTTAAATGTTGCTGTTGCTT
>CAYSOB010000010.1:0-18354 GCA_964432575.1 uncultured Candidatus Saccharibacteria bacterium | reverse complement strand
TAGACCACCTACGCCGTGTATCGGCACTTGGACCCGGAGGTCTTACTCGTGAACGAGCAGGATTTGAAGTACGTGACCTTCACTCATCACACTACGGACGATTGTGTCCAATCCGAACACCAGAAGGTCCAAACATTGGGCTTATCTTGCAGCTTTCTATGTATGCTCGAATTAATGATTTCGGAATGATTGAAACTCCATATATTCGGGTTAAGAGTGGAAAAGTAACCAATGAAGTTGTTTACCTAAACGCACTTGAAGAAGAAAAATACATTATTGCTCATGCAGGAATGATGAATGAAAAAGGGATTATTGATAAAGATATTGTAGAAGCGCGTGTTCATGGTGGGCCAGGTTATACCACTGCAGATAAAGTTGAATTTGTTGACGTTGCTATTAACCAAGCCTTTTCTGTTGCAGCGTCGCTTATTCCATTTTTGGAACACGATGATTCAAAACGAACATTGATGGGTTCAAACATGCAAACCCAAGCAATGCCATGTGTAGTTCCTATGGCGCCATTGGTGGCAACAGGAATCGAAGACCGTGTAGCGTTGGATACAGGACGATTATGCATTGCTGCAGAGGATGGTACCGTCACTGCGGTTGATGGTAAAAAAATCGAAGTAAAAAATTCAAAAGGAAAAGTTATTACGTATCCGTTAACTACATATACACGAACCAATCAAAGTACTATCTATCATCAGCGACCAATTGTTGCTATTGGCGACACTGTTTCAATGGGGCAAGTATTAGCTGACGGTGCAACTACTGAAAACGGACAATTAGCTATCGGACAAAATATCCGAGTAGCTTTAATGTGTTGGAACGGAGCAAACTTTGAAGATGCGATTGTTGTTTCAGAACGATTAGTAAAGAAAAATGTATTTACCAGTATCCACATCGAAGAATACGATTGTGTTGTTCGTGATACAAAATTAGGAGCAGAACAAACAACTCATGATATTCCAAACGTAGGAGAATCTAAATTAAAAGATTTGGACGAAGAAGGAATTGTTCGTATTGGTGCAGAAGTTCGAGAACATGATATTTTGGTTGGTAAAATTACACCAAAAGGTGAAGTTGAATTAACTCCAGAAGAACGTTTGTTGCGATCAATCTTTGGTGAAAAAGTTCGCGATGTAAAAGATACATCACTTCGAATGGAAAAAGGGGCAAAAGGACGTGTAATTGGTGTAAAAGTGTTCTCACGAGAAAATGGTGATGATTTGGAATCAGGAGTATTAAAACGAATTTATATTCAGATTGCACAACTACGAAACATTCAAATGGGAGACAAGTTATCAGGACGTCACGGAAACAAAGGTGTGGTTTCAGTTGTGTTACCAGAAGAAGATATGCCATACGGAGAAGATGGTCAGCCAGTTGATATTGTTTTGACACCACTTGGAGTTCCATCACGTATGAACCTTGGACAGATTTTGGAAATGCACCTTGGACTTGCTGCGAACACTCTTGGTTACCAGGCAGTTGTTCCGCCATTTGCTGGAGCAACACCAGATGAAATTAAAGAAGAATTAGTAAAAGCAGGATTTCCTGCATCAGGAAAAGTGACATTGTTTGATGGGCGAACTGGTGAAAAATTCGATCAAGATGTTGCAATGGGATACATGTATATGTTGAAACTTTCTCACATGGTTGAAGATAAAATCCATGCACGTTCAGTTGGTCCATACAGTTTGATTACTCAACAACCATTGGGAGGAAAAGCTCAAGGCGGAGGACAGCGTTTTGGGGAAATGGAAGTTTGGGCATTGGAAGGTTATGGGGCAGCTCACACATTGCGAGAAATGCTTACGGTTAAATCTGACGATATCATTGGACGAACACAAACCTTTGACGCAATTATTAAAGGTGAAACTATTAAAAAACCAAACGTACCAGCATCATTCCAGGTAATGTTGAATTATTTGAAAGGATTGTCTTTGGATATTTCTATTCGTGATTCATCATCAGGAAAAGAAAAAGGAACTGCATCTGGTCCTGTAAACAAGGTCGATATTAACTATGAACTTGATGAATTAATCGAGGACGAGGATTTTGCTCATTAATTTCTAAACCATATCTATTATGAAAAATGCTGATTACAATACTATGTACACCCCGGATACTATTTCGCTTTCACTTGCGTCACCAGAACGGGTACGTGCATGGTCATATGGAGAAATTCAAAAACCAGAAACAATTAATTACCGAACCGGACGATCAGAACGAGGAGGTTTGTTTGACGAACGAGTATTTGGTCCTGAAAAAGATTACGAATGCTACTGTGGAAAATACAAACGAATTCGTTACGCGGGAATTATTTGTGAAAAATGTGGAGTGGAAGTAACTCGGTCTATTGTTCGACGAGAACGAATGGGACATATTGAATTAGCTTCTCCTGTTGCACATATTTGGTTTTTACGAGCAATTCCATCTCGACTATCATTATTACTTGATGTTGCTGTTTCAAATCTAGAAAAAGTTGTTTATTTTGCAGGGTACATTATTACAGAAGTACACGCAGAAGAACAACAAAAAGTCTTGAAAGACTTAGAGCATGAATACAAAATTAGAATGAAAACATTAGAGTCTGATGAAGAAAAATCAAATCTTCAGGACTTGTTTTCAGTGACTAAAAAAGAAATTCTTGAAATTCAACCAAATCGTGTTTTAACAGAGGCTGAATTTCATCGGTTTTCAGTACGATACAGTACAATTTTCGAAGCAGGAATTGGTGGAGAAGCGGTATACACAATTTTGAAAAATCTTGATTTAAAGAAATTGGCAACAGAACTCGAAACGATTATTGAAAAGAAAAATGAAACTGCTGCTCGAGAAAAAATTGAAAAACGATTACAATTAGTTCGATCATTTTTAATGTCAGATCAACGGCCAGAATGGATGTTTTTGACCGCTATTCCAGTTATTCCACCAGCATTACGACCAATGGTTCCATTGGAAGGTGGACGATTTGCAACATCAGATGTAAACGACTTGTACCGACGGGTAATCAACCGAAATAATCGTTTGAAAAAATTGAAAGAAATCGGGGCTCCAGATGTTATCTTGCGAAACGAAAAACGAATCCTACAAGAAGCTGTTGACTCATTGATTGATAACACAATTCGAAAGTCATCAGGTTCAACTGCGATGAATCAATCGCAAAAACGACAATTGAAATCTCTTTCTGATTACCTAAAAGGAAAACAAGGTATTTTCCGTGCAAACTTACTTGGAAAACGAGTAGATTATTCAGGACGTTCTGTAATTGTGGTAGGTCCAAACTTGAAATTAAATGAGTGTGGATTACCAAAATATATGGCACTTGAATTGTTCCGACCGTTTGTTATTTCTCAAATTATTAAACGTGAATTGGCATATAACATTCGTGGTGCAGGAAAATTAATTGAAGAAGGAATTCCTGAAGTATGGGAAATTTTGGAAGATGTTATTAAAGGAAAATATGTAATGTTAAACCGTGCGCCAACATTGCATCGTTTGTCTATTCAGGCATTTCATCCAGTATTGATTGAAGGAAAAGCTATTCAGGTTCACCCCTTGGTATGTTCTGCGTTTAACGCCGACTTCGACGGAGACCAAATGGCGGTTCATGTACCTCTTTCAGAGGCTGCACAAATTGAAGCACGAGAATTAATTGCTTCAAATAAAAACCTATTAAAACCTCAAACAGGTGATCCAGTTACTGCACCAACACAAGATATTGTACTTGGAGTATATTGGTTGACTAAAATTGTTGAAGGAAAATTAGGTGAAGGAAAATATTTTTCAAGTCCTGCTGATGCTATTTTGGCACACAGTTATGGAATGGTTGATTTGCGTGCAAAAATATTTGTACTTCCAGATGCGACGGCTCGGTATGCTGCGTTTGGTGGAAAAGTTTTTGAAACTTCTATTGGGCGAATTTTATTCAACCAAATTCTTCCTGATACATATGCATACATAAATAATGTAATTAACAAAAAAGGACTTTCAGGAATTGTTGATACATTAGTGAATGATTATGGTATGGATGCAACACCGGTGATTTTGGATGCAATTAAATCTTTAGGTTATAAATATGCGACATTATCAGGAACAACAATGGGTATCGACGATGCATCAGTCCCAGAAGAAAAAGCAGCCATTATTGCGGAAGGGCGGGTAGGTGAAGCAAAAATTGTTGACCAATACATGGATGGGTTGATTTCAGATGAAGAACGATATGCAAAATTAATTGAATTATGGGAAGGAGTTACTCGAAAAGTTGAAAAATCAATCGAGAAAAACTTTGGAACATCAGAATCAATTACTGACATGGCCGTATCTGGTGCCCGAGGAAGCATTGGACAATTAAACCAAATGGCCGGAATGAAGGGGGTTATTGTAAACACTCAGGGACGACCACTTGATTTTCCAGTTATTTCATCATACAAAGAAGGTCTTTCACCAATTGAATATTTCATTACAAACCACGGATCACGAAAAGGTCTTGCCGATACAGCGCTTAACACAGCTCATGCTGGTTACCTTACTCGAAAATTAATCATGGCATCTCAGGATGTTGTGGTTACAGAGATTGATTGTGGTACCAAAAAAGGTTTGGTGTTACGTGAAGAAACTATCGACGGAATTGTTCGACCGATTACTAAACATTTGTTTGGCCGAGTTCTTGCAGATAATTTAAAAAATGAAGCAGGAGAAGTGTTGTTCAAAAAAGGTCATTTGATGACAAAAAATTCAATGAAAGAAATTGAAAAACAACACATCACAGAAGCGGTTGTTCGATCTCCACTTTCTTGTGAAACGGTTTATGGGTTATGTCAGCATTGTTATGGTCTTGATTTAGGACGAAACAATCTTGTAAAATTTGGTGAAGCTGTTGGAATTGTTTCTGCGCAAGCTATTGGGGAACCAGGAACACAGTTAACACTGCGAACAATTCACTCCGGAGGGGTACTTGGACAAGACATTACTATGGGTCTCCCACGTGTTACCGAATTATTAGAATGTCGAGGTTCAAAATTTGCCGCAACAGTCAGTCATGTTGATGGTGAAGTTACTGATATTCGAACCGAAGGTGATACAAAAGTTATCCATGTTTTGGCAGATACTGCAAAAGCTGCGAATGGAGAAAAGAACTACGAATATGTAGTAACTATTCCACGAACTGTTACTGTTAAAAAAGGTTCTCGTGTTAAAAAGGGAGACTTACTAACAGACGGTGCCGCTGATCCACATGAATTATATGAAATTGCAGGATTTGATCGTGTGCAAGAATATATTATTGCCGAAATTTCAAAAGTATACGAATTAAACAGTTCACCTGTTTCTCGAAAACACCTTGAAATTATTGTTCGACAAATGTTCTCACGTCGAAAAATTATTGCACCAAATGGAACTCGATTTGCGTCAGGTCAGGTTGTTGAAAACTTTGAGTTTATTGATGAAAATAATCGTATTACCGCTATGGGTGGATTACCTGCAACTGCAAAAACTATCTTGATTGGAATTTCTGAAATTTCATTAACTTCAAAATCATGGATGTTTGCTGCAGCGTTTGAGCGAACTACAAAAACATTGGTAAACAAAGCAATTCAAGGTGGAGTAGATGAATTCCGTGGATTAATGGAAAACGTAATGATTGGAAACTTGATTCCAGCAGGAACAGGTTTATCAGATGATTTCATTCCAGAAGTTACAGAATTGAAACGAAAAGAAGACGAATTATCAGCATCATAATTTCTACAAAGACGTTCATTTTGGACGTTCTTTGCGGCTTATATGGACTCAATCAAAGATCTTGTTCGAGAAAAAATACGAATAGAGGACGTGATTGGTTCTTATGTCACGCTTGTTCCGTTTGGTAAAAATTATAAAGCATGTTGCCCTTTTCATCACGAAAAAACACCAAGTTTTAATGTGAATACCGAAAAACAAATGTTCTATTGTTTTGGATGTAAAAAGGGTGGTGATATTTTTTCCTTTATTCAAGAGATAGAGCGATTAGATTTCAAGGAGTCCCTTAAATTTTTAGCGGAAAAAGCTGGGATTGATATCCATCAATCAAAGGAGTTATCACAAGAGATGCGTCAAAAAAAATCACTATTGCAAATTCATGAATACGCAGCAAGGTTTTACCAATTACTGCTTATGCAATCTCCTGGTGTAATTGAATATCTGACAAAACGCGGTCTTAATCATGAAACTATTAAAAAATGGAGAATTGGTTTTGCACCAGATGGTTTTCAGCAACTGGTAAATGTTTTACGGAAAAAAGGTTTTTCTGATATGGACTTGATTGCTTCTGGACTAATTGGGAAAGGTGATAGAGGTTTGTATGACCGATTTCGTGGAAGAATTATGTTTCCCATTACAGATCATCAAGGGAAAATAATTGCTTTTTCTGGAAGGTTAATGCCAGGAACACAAGAGTCAAGTCGTGAAAATGTAGGGAAATATATTAACTCGCCAGAGACAATTATATTTCACAAATCGTCTGCCTTGTTTGGCTTTTCGCTCGCAAAAAAAACTATTGCAGAATTAAAATCAGTACTCATTGTTGAAGGGCAGTTTGATACGATACTATTACATCAATCAGGCTTCACAAATACAATTGCGCTTTCTGGAACGGCATGCACTGAACAACACATGGAACAATTACGCAGATTCGCGCACGAATTGGTCATTGCAACAGACAGTGATCGAGCAGGAATTCAGTCAGCATATAAAATTGCTGAACTAGGATTTCAGTTTGATTGTGATGTATCAGTAGTGGAATTACCAACCGGTAAAGATCCCGCTGATATTATTTTAGAAAATCCTGATGTATGGGGAAAATATTTATCTGATAAAAAGGATTATATTACTTTTCATAATAACAGTACTCTTGACCAATCACTCCGAGAACGAATTGGTTCAGTTGAAAAAAACATTTTTCCAGTTCTTGCGCGTGTACAAAACAATGTTAAACGGGATGTTTATTTGCAATCAGTTGCTGATACATTACATGTTTCAACTGATAGTATTCGTAAAGAGTTTCAAAAGTTCTTACAGAATTATAATAAACAATTTACTGAATTTCAGGCTTCAAAATCTTCTGCTGTTCAAAAAACAAACACACACTATAATCCGTTTACTATTCAAATTCAAGAATTGGCTGCAATCTATCACGGGTTCCCAGCAGAGACAGGATTTTGGTTTGTGTTAGTCCCCGAGGCGGTTGAATTACTACGCAAGAGATCAGAAGAAATTCCTTCAGATGTTCAGGCAGAAATACTCATTCGTTATCAATCATTAGATAGTGTTGCATGGAAGGTCAGGCTTGATACGCTATGGATTCGTATCCAGCAAATCTTACTCGATACAAAAATTGATGAATTACGGCATCAGATTGCAACTGCAACCGATGACACTGTTGTTCAAAATTTACAAACTGAATTTATGAAACTACATTCACAACGTGAATCATTGGTTCGTTCATTAGCAGAATAATCTTCTTTTTACCCTATGGCACGATTACAAAAAAAATCTCAAAAATCAAAATCAGCACCAATTAAAAAGGTTGCAAAAAAAGTAGCTCCTGCAGCTAAAGCCAAAAAGACAAAAGTCATTTCTGCTAAAAAAACCGCAGTTAAAAAAACTGTTAAAAAAACAGTAGTTTTTAAAAAGCCTGTTGCAAAAAAAGTAGTATCAAAAAAGGCTCCTTTATCAGTTAAAAAAACAGGTAAAAAATCATTACTCGTCGCTTCTCCTGTTAAAGGGGGAACTCCAGAAGAGGTACAAGCTCGTCTGGCGTTACTTATTGAAAAAGGGAAAAAGCGTCGATTTGTTACCTATGAAGAAATCTTAAAATCTTTTCCAGACGTGGAGGATGATATTATGTTTTTGGATGATTTATATTCAAAACTACATGATGCCGGAATCGACGTATTAGAAAGTGGTAATTTGCTTTCAACTGATATTCTAAGCAGTCCTGCGTTGGATGAAATGTCAGGGAAACGATATGATCGTGAACGAACCGGATACGATTCTATTCAAATGTACTTAAAAGAAATAGGAAAATATCCACTGATTCGTGCAAGTGAAGAAAAAGATCTGGCAAAGCGAATTCAGGCTGGTGATGAGGAAGCAAAAAATTTACTTGCCCAAGCAAACCTGCGTTTAGTAGTTTCTGTTGCTAAAAAATATTCTACACGAAGTTCTGATTTAACATTGCTTGATCTTATCCAAGAAGGGAATATTGGTTTGTATAAAGCCGTTGAAAAATTCGACTGGTCTAAAGGATTTAAGTTTTCAACATATGCAATGTGGTGGATTCGACAGTCAATTACCCGAGCGTTAGCTGACCAGTCACGAACAATTCGTATTCCAGTGCACATGGTTGAAACAATTTCAAAATACAAGCAAGTTGTTCGCCGTATGGAACAAGATCTTGGGCGAACCCCACTTCCAGAAGAAATTGCTCTTGAAATGGGGCTTGAAGTAGAGAAAATCCACATGATTAATAAAATTAATCAATCAACCAAATCATTGGAAGATACAATGGGTTCTGGTGATGATGATAAATCAACATTTGGTGAATTTATTGCCGACGACAAAATTCTTTCCCCGGATCGAGAAGCTTCAAAGCGAATTTTACATGATCAAATTCGTGAAATTCTTGATGACCTTTCTGATAAAGAACGAAAAATTATTGAAATGCGTTATGGATTAGTTGATGGTATTAACCACACCTTGGAAGAGGTAGGGAAAGAGTTTGGGGTAACCCGTGAACGTATTCGTCAAATTGAAGCAAAGGTGCATGACAAAATGCGTGGAAATGATAAAATTATGAAGTTGAAAGATTATTAATATAATCATTTTCCGAAATATGAATGCAATATATTCATTTACATTTTTTGTAACATGTCTTGGTGCTGTTCAGTGGGGGCTTATTGGCATTGGTGGTTTTATTGGAAAAAATCTAAACGCAATTTCTTTTATAAGTAGAGGAAATAGTGTGTTTGAATACAGTTTATATACTATCGTAGGAGTTTCTGCTGTGGTATATATTTGGTTAAGTTCTCGTAAATAACCTTATAATATAAGACAAAAACAACCTTTTCAAGAGGTTGTTTTTGTGTATACTTAATGTATATGGAATTTGTACATCAAGGGTTTCTTTATACAGCCCTGTTTCTCAGTCTTTATTTTCAGATTTTCATGCTTTTGACCTATTTTGGATGGTCAAAAAAGGAAGAATATCCTGGATTCAAAGAACAAGACTTCCCATCGGTTTCTATTATGATTCCGTGTTGGAACGAAGAATCTACCGTAGTAAAAACAGTTGAATCATTACTTGATCTTAATTATCCAAAAGATAAACTTTTTGTTGTGGTTATTGATGATGGGAGTACAGATAATACCTGGAATGTTGTACAGCAGTTTGCCAGTAATCCACAAGTTCGATTACTGCAAAAACAAAATGAGGGAAGTAAGTTTGGTGCTCTTAACTTTGGACTAGATCATATTCATACCGAAATTGTTGGTTGTCTAGACGCGGACTCTCGTGTTGATCGCGAAGCATTACGGCATTCAATTTTACCATTTTCAGATTCAGAAATTATGTGTGTTGTTCCATCAATGGTGATTGATCAACCTAAAACATTAATGCAGCATATGCAAAAACCCGAATACGAATTAGGAACTTATCTTCGAAAAGTATTCAGCTCTTTAAATGCGTTATTTATTGCTCCTGGTCCATTTACGATCTTTAGACGATCAGTGTTTGATAAAATTGGATATTATGTAGAAGGACACCATACTGAAGATTTGGAAATTGCATTACGTATGCAAGTTCATGGTATGCGACTTGTATATGCTCCAAAATCACTAGTGTATACCCATGGTCCAAAAACTTGGCCAGCACTGCTAAAACAACGAATTCGATGGACGTATGGTGGAATGAAAAACATCCTTTCTGAATACGGATTCATGTTGTTCAAGAAAAAATATGGGAACCTAGGAGCATTTATCCTTCCGTTTTCTATGGTGTCTATTACTATTGCTATCATATCTTTTCCATTAATGATTTGGGGATTATTAAAACGTATTTACATGTTTGGAACGGAGTTTATTGTGAGAGGATTTGATGTAAAAGCTCCAGTATTTGATTGGTTTTACGTTAGTGCAAAATCATATGTGTACCTTAGTTTAATATTATTAGGAATAACATTTTTGATTGTCTATATTAGTCGAAGAAGTATTTTACGAACTCGATTGTTATCATTTGACCTGCTTACGTTCTTTATTTATCCGTTCTTTGCATCATGGTGGACAATTCGATCGAGTTATAATTTTATTACTTCTAAAAAATCTTCTTGGCGTTAAACTTTTTATCTTTTATTTATTATGAAACAATCTTCTTCTTTTGAATGGTTTAAATTTGTTGTTACTTTTGTGATTACGGCTGGTATCTTTATTACAGTTTTTTATGTAACAAAAGTGGTAAATGAACGAAAACTTTCTGAAATTAAATCAATCCAAGACAAAATCGCAATCGATTTACTTTCTTCTGAAACACAATTTTCGTTATTGAAACGATCAACCTGTACTCAGGATGGAAACTCATTACTTGCCCCTGAAATTGGGACACTTGGTGAACGTTTGGCTTTTATGGAAACTCAATTGGGTACAGATAATGCTGATGTTTTAGGACTTAAAAAATACTACTCATTATTACAAATGAAAGATTATTTGTTAGGTCTTGAGTTATCACAAAAATGTTCATTTAAACCAATTTATATTCTTTATTTCTACAAAAACGATTGTACTGACTGTGAAAAACAGGGATATGCCCTAACAGCGTTACGCGAGAAATATCCAGAATTGCGAGTATATTCATTTGATGCAGATTTAGATCTTTCAGCAATTGCGACTCTTGAAACCATTTATAAAGTTTCTGGCGACCTGCCTGCATTAGTGGTTAACGAAAAACTTTACACAGGATTTCAGTCTATTGATACTATTGAAAAACTTATTCCTGATTTAAAAAAGAGTTTAGAAAAAGCTGAAGATAAAACTAAAACAACCTCAAAGAAAGCTCCTGCAAAGGAAACAGTAAACCCAAGTAATACAGTAATAGATACTACAGCGACAGATGCGATAAAAAATTAGTTATAATAAAAACCCCACCTTGTGTAAGGTGGGGTTTTTATTAGGTGAGCCGCTTGTCAGATTCGAACTGACGACCTACGGTTTACAAAACCGTTGCTCTACCAACTGAGCTAAAGCGGCAGTATAACCCACAGGGTTATAAAAGGTAGTTTTACTGTTCTAAAATATCTCGCTTGATTTTCATCGTAGTCTTTAAACGCTGTTCACGGTGATGCTCGTAAAGCAATTCTCGAACCTTTCGTTTCATTGTTTTATGGATTGTAATGTCGTGCACTACAAATCGATACCATCCAACCAGATGTACCACGATAAATCGTAATAATTTTCGAAGGAATCTTTGGAGGGCAAACTCCCAAGACTCTATCCATCGGTCGGTATTGATAATTGGTTGATGATATCCTGTGTGTGGTTTTACCCGATACAGCAGTATAATCATACCAATAAACGCACAAACGCTAGCAATTAAAAAATACATATACCCAGACAGTGTAGCAAATATTCAGAAAAAATTCAACTGATTTTCAAATTATACTGACAATCGGACAAATTTACCAATTTCAATTTTTTCACCAGTTTTTTGGATCAATTCATTGATAAGTTGTTCAATAGTGATGTCAGGATTTTTAACAAATGATTGGTTCATTAATGTTTTTTCTGCAAAAAATTCATTTAGTTTTCCTTGAATAATTTTTTCTTTGATATCAGCTGGTTTGTCTAAATTCGCTGATTCTTCTTCGAAAAATGCTTTTGCTTTTGCAGTTGCAGCTTCATCAATATCTGATGACTTAATGAATTCTGGAGCCATTGCAGTAATATGCATAGCCAAGTCATTAGCTGTTTGAACAAATTCAGGGTTTTGCGCAACAAAGTCTGTTTCGCAGAATAATTCAACCATTGCACCCATTTTTTTATTAGCGTGCACATAGCTTCCGATAATTCCAGCTCCCAGTGTTCGTTCTGATTTTTTTGAAGCAGCAGTAGCTGAGTTTTTTCGTAAAATCATTCGGGCTTTTTCCATGTCTCCTCCGGCTTCTTCTAATGCTTTTTTACATTGCATAATAGAAACTCCTGTTTCATCTCGTAATGATTTGATCTCTTCTGTTGTGATAGCCATAAGGTTAGATATCAATAAATAAGTACAAAATTCGAGAAATTATATTTATCTACTGATTTAGATTAAAGAATGAATAAAAGAACAAACAATGATTACGCTTTTAGGGCGTTAGCAAATTGTTTTAGGAAAAAGTCTACACTTTTTCGACTATTGTCGTTTGCAACAACAGGGTGACTGATTAAACGAATATCGTTATCAGTGTTGGTAAGACCAATAACAGGGATTCCCATCATATCAGCTTCTGTTACTGCGTTGATTTCTTCTCGTCCATCAATAACAATAACTGCAGCAGGAATTCCTTTTAATGTTGAAAGACCACCAAATCGTCGTCCTAATTTTTCGATTTTTCGTTCCAATAATAGTTTTTCTTTCTTTGTTTTATACATTAAAGTTCCTCCTTCTGATTTTTCTCCAAGATCTTCAAGCATTACTACTCGGCTCTTGATTTGTTTCCAGTTTGTTAATGTTCCTCCGATCCATCGTTCATCTACGTAGGGCATTCCTAGTGATTCAGCGGTAGTTTTTACCAAGTCACGGATTTCAGGTTTTGATCCAACAAAAATAACTTGTCGGCCTGTTCCGATAATAGCTTTTAATAATTCTTCAACTTTTGAAAGTTGAGCATCTGTTTTTTCAAGATCGATAATATCGGTCTTGTTTTTTGATCCATAAATGTATTGTTTGGTAGTAGGGTGGCGTCGAGTACGGCTATAACCGTAATGAGCTCCAACTTCAAACATCTCTTGAATTCGAGACATAATAGTTTTAACACGAATGCACAAATGGCGGGTTAATAATAAAGCCATTTGTTTCCATGGGTGACGCCCATAGGAATGACCTGAAATTGCTTTCAGAAAACGGAATTTACTAACTTTCCGTAAGACATTCTGACACTGTGTGACCAGGAAAATATAGCATATTTTGGTGAAAAGGCAAGTGGTTTATAGATAAGTTGAGTAGTGTATTGACATAATATATATTCTGTATTATGATAGTATCATATAGTTCATTTTTTAAATTAGGTAGTATGACAGTATTCGAAAAATCAGTTCAATTTTTCCAAATAATTGAACAAGAATTATTTCCTAACAATCCAGTAAAAGAATTTTTTATTCCCGCTAAAGACAAGCAACGCGAAACGGGCTTAATGGCATTTTTATTTGATGGAGATGATCATGGTTATTTGATAAATCCTTATAAACTTCGAATCGAATATAAAAGTAAAAGAACGCCAATTATAGCCTTTTATAACAAACAAGTAGATTTTCGGAAGTTTAAGGGAACAATCTTGCTTCCTGGTGCATATGGCAACCTTTTAATTGCCCAGCATGTTGCCCATGAAGTCCGCCATCGTTTTCAAAGAATAAACAAGGTCAATGCTATAGTTTCTTCTGATGAATATACGTCATCCAATTCTTTTTTCTCTTTTTTAGTCGATTGCGCATCTCATGATATAAGAAGAGGTTATTATGGAGAGACTGCTTTTGAAGAGGAAATAGATGCGCGAGTGGTTGCCTACATATTTGCAAGAGAAGTTTATATGCGCGTAGAGATGTACGACGAAGAGCTGGTTGATGCAGTTAAACATTGTGCGAAAATAATTTCGTATGATTTGGCGCAGTTAACGGAATTAGTAAATTCTTATTGTTGGATTAAAATTACAGAAGAGGCTTAAGGCCTCTTTTTTTTGCAAAAAACCCTTATTTACGCTACTATGTCACTATCTATGGCAGACAACACTTCACACGAAAACAAGATTACACCTCGGTCAGAGGATTATTCACAATGGTATTTAGATATTATTCAGGCCGCAGATTTGGCGGATTATTCGCCAGTAAAGGGTTGTATGATCATCAAGCCAAACGGCTATGCGTTATGGGAAAAGGTTCAACAGGTTCTTGATAAAGAATTTAAAATACATGGCGTTCAAAACGCATATTTCCCGATGTTGATTCCTGAAAAGTTATTGAAACGTGAAGCGCAACATGTGGAAGGGTTTGCACCAGAAGTTGCTGTGGTTACGCATGCAGGTGGGTCAAAATTGGATGAACCTCTGGTTTTGCGACCGACATCTGAAACAATTATGTATGAAGTGTTCAAGGATTGGATTCATTCGTATCGTGATTTACCACTTTTAATTAATCAATGGGCAAACGTTATCCGATGGGAAATGAAAACAAAACCATTTTTGCGGACAACAGAATTTTTATGGCAAGAAGGGCATACAGTGCATACAACTGAAGTCGAGGCTGATGCATATGCTCGAAAAATGCTTGGTGTGTACGAAGTATTTTTCCGTGATTACATGGCAATCCCAGTAATTACTGGTGTTAAATCTGAAAACGAAAAATTCGCAGGAGCATTACGCACTTACACTTGTGAAGCAATGATGCAAGATGGAAAAGCGCTTCAAATCGCAACGTCTCATAATCTTGGTGATAATTTTGCAAAAGCATTTGAAATTAAATTCCTTGATGCAGATGGAACATGGAAATTCGGATGGCAAACATCATGGGGTCTTTCGACGCGATCAATCGGGGGGTTAATTATGACGCACAGCGATGATAAAGGGTTGGTAATTCCACCAATGATGACACGCACTCAAGTGGTGATTGTTCCTATTATTCCAAAACCTGAAATGAAGGAATCTATCGAGGAAGCAGCGCAGTCAATTGCAGGAACACTTCGCAACGCGGAATACAATGTTCATGTGGATGCGCGAGACATTCGTCATGGTGAAAAATACTTTGATTGGGAGAAAAAGGGAATGCCGATTCGTATTGAAATTGGACCAAAGGATATTGAAAATAATTCAGTAGTTATCGCACGGCGTGATACTGGTGAAAAACAAACCGTAGCAAATGCTGATATTGTTTCAAAAGTTACAGAAACATTAAACGCAATGCAAAATGATTTACATGATAAGGCTCTAACAATGCGAAAAGAAAATATCGTAACTGTTGATTCATGGGATGAATTTGTAAAAGCACTTGATGATAAAAAATTCATTATGGCGCATTGGGATGGAACAACTGAAACAGAAAAAGCGATCAAAGATGAAACTGGTGCAACAATCCGATGTATCCCATTTGATTCACAAGAAGAAGCAGGGAAGTGTATAAAAACAGGGCGAGATTCGATGAAACGAGTTTTGTTTGCAAAGGCACATTAGTAAAAAAGCATTCTTTACGAATGCTTTTTTACTTTGTCAACACCTTTTTTGTTTATTGGTTCCGTGCTATATTCCTTACATCTTATGTTTAAAAATCTTTATAATAAATTTTCAAATGATATCGGAATCGACCTGGGAACAGCCAATACGCTGGTATATTTGCGTGGAAAGGGGATTATTATCAATGAACCTTCTATCGTGGCGCTCAACACCAAAACGGGCCGAATTGTGGCTGTTGGGACAGAGGCAAAGCAAATGCTTGGACGAACACCAACCCATATCAAGGCAATTCATCCGGTAGTAGATGGGGTTATTTCAGATTTTGAAGTTACTGAGGAAATGTTGGCATATCTGATTGGGAAAGCTGAAAAGATTTCTCCAAAGACATTTCGACCGCGCGTAGTAGTAGGGGTTCCTTCTGGAATTACTAATGTTGAACATCGTGCTGTGTATGACGCAGCAATTTCTGCCGGTGCGCGCGAAGTGTATATTATTGAAGAACCAATGGCAGGCGCGATTGGTATTGAACTTCCAGTACTTGATCCGGTTGGATGTATGGTGGTTGATATTGGTGGTGGAACAACAGACATTGCGGTTATGTCATTAGGTGGAATTGTACAATCAAAATCAATTAAACTTGCAGGTGATAAAATGAATCAAGATGTAATTGATTATTTGCGAAATGAATACAAAATATTAGTAGGCGAAAAAACTGCAGAAGAAATCAAAGTTGCTGTTGGGTCAGTACAATCAAAATCAGAAGGACTTGAGATTGCTGTCCGTGGACGAGACTTAATTTCAGGGTTACCACGTGAAATCATGATTACTGACCGTGATATTTACGAAGCCATTCATGACTCTGTACAGGTAATTATCGACGGTATCCGTGAGGTTTTGGAAACAACACCTCCTGAAATTGTTTCAGATGTTATTAATCGTGGAATGTATATTACTGGTGGAGGTGCCTTAATTCACGGTATTGATCAAATTATTTCTGAAACATTTAAAGTTCCCGTACATGTTCCTGACGAACCGTTATCAGCAGTAGCGCGAGGTTGTGGAATCGTACTTGAAGATTTGGAACGTTTTCAACAAGTTTTAATCAAGGAAGACTATGTCATCCCATTTCAATCCTAATACTCGAATAAAACGAAAAAACTCTGCACCAGTTATTATTTTGGTCAGAGTTTTTGTTGCGATTATTTTTGTTGGTATATTTATAATACTTGGAAAATATATTTCTCGCAGTATCTCAGGAGTGACCGCTCAGGCAACCGAATTAATTGGTCAGACTGTTGATATGGCGACTCCAAAATCAATTTTAATAGCACGACAAAAAGCATTACAAGTGCAGAACGAACAATTGCAACAACAGTTGCTCGGGGTTCAATTGGTGGAAGACGAAAATAATTCATTACGTCAATTATTGAATTATCCAAAGGTAGGAAAAAATATGTTACCGGCGCGCGTAATTTCAAAACCTTCTCAGAATATGTATGATCGTATTACCGTTGATAGGGGGACTCGTGACGGGGTGGTAATAGGTGATAAAATAATTGCAGGTGAAAATAGTTATTTGGCGACTATTGATAAAGTTACCGAGACAACTGCAGAAGGAACACTGGTTTCAGGAAGTTTTTGGACAGGTGACGCGGTTATTACCCGGCTGGGAATTACGGTTCCTGTGGAAGGAAAGGGGTCCGGTAATTTTGAACTGCATGTACCCAGAGATTTGGATGTACGCGACGGTGATGTGATGACGTTACCAGGATCGCCTGACTTAATTTTTGGGGTTATTAAATCAATTCAATTTGATGAGCGAGATCCGTATCAAACGGTACTTGCTCGAACACCAGTAAATGTACAGGAACTGAAATTTGTAAGAATTGTGAAATAAAAAACCATCTGACAAATAGGTGGTTTTTCGATTTCGCAAAATCGCCTACTGGGTGGTATAATTTAAGTTATGAAACAAGTAATAATCATTCATGGTTTACCTGATAAAGAAGAATTTTATGGCAATGAACATCCTTCTCCGTCTAATGCACATTGGATTCCGTGGCTTCAAAAGCAATTAAACAAAAAAGACATGCTTTCGCAGGCTCTGGAGATGCCAAAGCCTTATTTCCCTAATTACAAAGATTGGGCAGATGTATTTTCGCAGATGAAAATTTCTAATGAAACAATACTAGTTGGACATAGTTGCGGAGCTGGGTTTCTTGTGAGATATCTTTCAGAACATATAAATATTTTTCCTAGAAAAGTTATTTTAATTGCACCATGGATTGATACAGATAATTATTTACAAGATCAGGGGAATATGTTTTTTGATTTTAAGTTTGATTCTAATATTTCAAATCGTACCGAACTACATATCATGATTTCATCTGACGATGAACAGTATATCCATGATTCTGTTGAACAAATTAATTCGAAAATACCAGGAATTGTTATGCATAAATTTACCGATAAGGGTCATTTTACAGAACCTGGTTTGGGGACGAAAGAGTTTCCAGAACTATTGAATTTTATTTAAAAAAGAAAGTTATACTTTCTTTTTTATTTTTCTCATGTAATGTAAGTTATATGTCTCAATTCAACTTTAAAATAACTAAAAAACTCCCAGGGACACTTGCTCGCGTTGGGGAAATTCACACTCCAAACGGAGTTGTTCTTACTCCTTCTTTTGTGACTGTTGGAACAAAGGCAACAGTCAAAGCCTTAACACCAGAAATGATTGCGGATTTGGGTGCACAAATAGTATTGGCAAATACCTATCATTTATATCTGGAACCAGGCGACGCTATTGTTGCTGCACATGGGGGTTTTCCTAAAATGATGAACTGGACTGGTCCAACCATGACCGACAGTGGTGGTTTTCAAGTGTTTTCGCTTGGGACAGCGTTTG
>CAYSOB010000009.1:0-21851 GCA_964432575.1 uncultured Candidatus Saccharibacteria bacterium | reverse complement strand
TATAAATGGTGTTTTTTCATTTGAATCTTTTGGAACAAAAATATTCATTGTATTCCTTTTATCATTTCCATATTTTACATCACGCAATATCAAATCTTTTTTTGTTAATTCTGACGACGAAACATCTTGTGTTTGTTGGGTTTGATTATTTGATATAGGTCGCGTGTCAGGATTTTTGTTTTTTGCAGTATTAATAATTCCTCCTAAAAAAAGTATTACAATTATTACACCAAAAATTTTTCCAATAGTTTTCATGGTTGTTATTATACCATAAATCCCCAGATATCTTTTAAAGATATCTGGGGATCATCGAGTGACTACTTTCTTGATTCGTCTATTTCCCACTTACCCCTTCTACCTTTATAGGTATCGGTGTCTTCTGGGGACGGGTTCATACCAGCTGGCCGAAATACTTCCCAGTGTTTCGTAGTTTTATGCTGCCGGTAATTTAGTTCAAGATAGTCGTATTCTTCCTGACAGAAAAACAAATTAAAGAAAGAATTAAACAAAATACTTAAATTTTTCATGGGTTTGATTTTTATTATTATAACAAATAAATATTATTTGTCAAACATAAAAACCGCACTGACTATAATTAATAGCCGCACGGTTTTTTCTTTCAAAGGTATTAAAAATCACCCTTAAAGAAGATTCTACGCATTACAATTGCAATGAACGGCCAACCCATCCAGACTGACCAAAAAATTAATCCAGTCATAAGCATGTATTTTACATATAATAACATAAAACTGCCGTTACGGCAGTTTTATGATCTTTTTGATTCTATTTTAACTTGCCAACCCTCTGTAATTGCTTCACCTAATTTTTTGTATTTGATTTCTTTTTCTTGACCATCTTTGATAACTACAATTTTGTCGTTGCGGTCATATTTTTCACCACTTGGGGTATGTGTAGGAATTGAAATTAATAATGGAGACTGCTGTGTAGTTGATGGATTAATTTCCATATTTTTCAAAAGGTCTGTCATCTGGAAGATCCAATTCTCTTCTAATTGTCGAAATAGTTTTAAGGCCTCGCGTTTATATTCCACAATTGGTTCACGTTGACCGTACCCTCGTAAATTAACAGCACTGCGACTGTCATCCATCATTTCCAAGTGATCCATCCATAACCGATCCGTAACATATAACGCAAATGATCGAACGGTTTCAAAAAATCGTTCCTCGCCCATTTCGGTTCGTTTGGTTTCAATAATTTCTGCGGCGTCGCCGGCTTTATCCATAACTTGGGAAACCAGTTCATTAAGAAATTCTGGATCACGATGAAGTATTTTCTTTCGACGACCATAAATCACTGCACGTTGTGTTGATAGTACATCGTCATATGACAAGATGTTTTTTCGAGAATCAAAATGAAACCCTTCCACCTTTTCCTGTGCGCCTTCCAGTTGTCGTGAAATGAATCCGTTTTGTACTGGTTCGTCTTCGGGGACTCCTAATCCTCCTAACATACTCTTTACCTTTTCCCCTCCAAAAACTCGCATAAGTGGATCATCAAGGGAAACATAAAATTGAGTTGTTCCTGGATCACCCTGTCGTCCAGCACGTCCTCGCAACTGATTATCAATACGGCGTGCTTCGTGACGTTCGGTCCCAATTACATACAATCCACCTAATTCAACTACTTTTTGGTAATTATCAGCATCAAATGGAACTCCTCCTAATTTAATATCAACCCCACGTCCTGCCATGTTGGTTGCAATTACCACAGAACCCAATCGTCCTGCATTTGCAATAATTTCAGCTTCTCGTTCATGATTTTTTGCATTTAATACTTCATGAGGAATACCTTCGTTGGTTAAATATGCAGAAAGTAATTCGTTTTTTTCAATAGAAGCAGTACCAATCAAAACAGGTTGCCCAGTTTCGTGAATTTCTTTTACTCGCCGAGCAAGAGCTCTAAACTTTCCATCTTCTGTTTGGAAAATTAAATCATTAAGATCTCGTCGGACATTAGCTCTATGGGTTGGAATCTCAATAACATCCAATCCATATACTTTATAAAATTCTTCGCGAGAGGTTGCCCCGGTTCCGGTCATTCCTGCAATTTTTTCGTAATTTTTGAAATAGTTTTGATACGTAATTGATGCGATGGTTCGAGACTCTTGTTTAATTTCCACCCCCTCTTTTGCCTCAACTGCCTGATGTAGACCATCAGACCATCGGCGTCCTTCCTGAATGCGTCCAGTAAACTCGTCAACAATTAATACTTCGCCTCCGCGTACAACATATTCTTTATCATTATGAAATAATGCGTGAGCACGAACAGCTGTTTCTATGTGGTGTACCAACTGCATATTTGCGGTTGTATACAAATTATTAATATTTAAAAGTTTCTCAACCCGAGAAATTCCGTGATCTGTTAATTGAATTGCTTTTAATTTCTCGTCAACAGTATAGTCGGTGTCTTTATATAGTTGTCGCGCAACAGCAGCAGATGCTTTGTAGAGTTCGTCAGCCCGTTCTGCAGCTGCAGAAAGGATCATAGGCACACGAGCTTCATCGATTAATACACTGTCCACCTCGTCGATAATTGCAAAATAATGATCACGTTGTGATAATCGTTCAGCTACCTGTTCAGTATTATCTCGTAAATAATCAAAGCCAAACTGAACGTTTGTTCCATAAGTAATATCAGCGTTATATGCTGTTTGTTTCGAACATGGTTTTAAGTATTTTTCAAATATTTTGTACGCCTGGGCTTCATCCTCTGATTCTGTTGGTTCGCCGTGTGTCGGGTCATACAAATAACATTTATCCTGATCGTTAATAATTCCTGTGGTAACACCTAAAAAATGATACACTTGCCCCATAGCCTCTGCATCACGACGAGCAAGATAATCGTTTACGGTAATAACATGAACCCCTCTTCCTGTTAACGCATTTAAATACACTGGTAGTGTTGCAACCAATGTTTTCCCTTCCCCTGTTCGCATTTCCGCAATGTTGCCTTGGTGCAACGCAATACCCCCCATAATCTGAACATCATAGTGACGTTCATTTCGAGTTCGACGCGCCGCTTCACGAACTGCAGCAAAGGCTTCAGGTAATAATTCATCAAGAGTTTCTCCTGCAGAAAATCGAGCTCTAAATTCGGCCGTTTTTTCTCGCAATTGTTCATCAGATAAATCATGGAATGATGATTCCAGTTCATTAATCTGTTTTACTAACGGAAGAATCTTTTTTAAATAACGAGAACTTTCGCTCCCAAACATTTTTTCAAATAATGACATAGTAAAGTAAGATGACCTTGAGATTATTCATACATCACCGGTAAGCCCGATCGGAATTCAAGGTCGCCCACTACTGTACCATATTATAATGGTTTTGTGGACTGCCCAAATAATGTATTTTGTGGTCGGAATGAAAAACAAAAACTACCTTACGGTAGTTTTTGTTACGAAATTATTTTCGTTTTGCAACTTTTTTCGCAGCTTTTTTAACAGCTTTTTTTGCAACTTTCTTTACTGCTTTTTTAACAGCTTTTTTTGCAACTTTCTTTACTGCTTTCTTTGCTACTTTTTTAGCTTTTTTCATTGCCATAATAGTATCACCTATAGGTGTGATTAAATTAATTTTGATGATTCGACCAACATTGTTGCGAGGTCTCGATCCCGAACTTTGTTTTAAATCATCTATGTCTTAATTATCGCGTATAAAAAAAATTCTTACAATATTTTTTATGACAAAAAAAATAAAACTGTGGATAACTTTTTTATTTTATATTCTACTATTCCTGCGAATAGTAGACAGTTAAAACTTTACATGCTACACTTATTTTATGAAACTAAGTATCATTACAAAAATTAATCATGCTTGTTCGCATGAAAAACGTCTTGAAGTTTTAAGATTCCTCCGAAATAAAAAATTTGCAAACGTTACTACGATTGCAAAATCAATTGGCATGCCGGTAAAATCCACTTCAAAACATTTATTAATTTTACACCAGGCACACGTGGTAAAACGTGAACGTGAAGGTATTGAAATTTACTATTCATTAAATCGTCCATTGAACGAAATTATGAAAACAATCATAAACTTATTGTAAAAACAAAAAATCACCCAGAGGTGATTTTTTGTTTTGTTTGATTCACACAAGTGGCCCACGGGTGCGGGCTCCAAACAAACGTTTTATGTGAGTGCAAGCCGTGGGCCACCTGTGTGGCGGACCCTTGGTTCGCAAATTCAGTATACAAGAATATAAACAAAAAACAAGATAACCAGTATTTAAATAACGACCCTAAAATGCTTGACTTTTAATTTGGTTATGCTATACTGCAATTGTGAGTGAAGGTTCCAAAAAGATATCTTCATTGAAATCACAAACGTTTTCCAGACTGGTCGCCGCAAGGCGGCTTTTCTGGTGCCTGTTAAATAAATAGACATGAAAAAACCACAGGATCACTTTTAGTAAACCTGTGGCAGTTTTATGTTATGCACATAGTTGTCGTGTCCATCCATCTGGTCGATTAATACTCCTATTAATAAGTATTCTCCCCGCCAGCCGGTAAGCATCCCCGAATTCAATCCCTAGATAACTTCGTTGTCGTAGATCTCTTAATTCTTCGTTGGTAATTTTACGGCGCAAAATATGCTTACAAATATATAATGCATTTTTTAGAAAGCCGTAGGTTAGGTATAACTGAAACAGTTCTTGAAAAAATTTTTCTCGATTATTATCGGACGAAAAATTCATTTCATACAGGTCTTGTAAATTAATACAAGGAAACTTGTCATATTCATTCCGTGAGGAAGAATAGCTTTTTAAGATAAACTCCATGTTTATTAATCTTTGCGATTCATCAAGACCGGATACAAGCCCAAGTGCTGTCCTAAAATACTGATGATGAATTAATCGTTTGATTGCGTCTACGGCGGTTATTTTTTTAACAATCTTTTCGCAAAATATATCGAACCGATTAATTAATTCTTCACTGTAGATGTCTTGTTTGGTTTCTGGATTAAATATAACATGAAGCATTCTGGTAGTCGCCCTTTTTTGTTTTGGAGTTTCATTACCATCTAAAACAATAATAGCTAACAGTAGTTTAAGTGGTGACCACTTTTCCCTGAATTCTTGAACAGTCATAGGTTTTAAATTTTTAGTTACCCCATGGTAACACCAGCATTATTGACGGTCAAATAAAAAACTTCCCAGTGGGAAGTTTTTTATTATTCAAGATCTGCTTTTAAATCATTAATAGCATCGTCCATATCACTAGCACTTACCGACATTGCTGGTCGCCCAAGTGGTTCGTTAATTTTCATGTTAACCCGAGCATTGTTTTTCATCCCTGCAACACGCAACAAAGTACGAATCGCTTTTGCAGTTGCACCTTTTCGTCCGATGATTTGTCCCATATCTGTTTGGTTTACATCAAGAGTCATAAGTACCCCCATTTCATCAACGGTTTTTGTGACCTTTACATCTTCTGGGTGGTCAACCAAACCTTTTACTAATGTTTCTAAATAAGTAATAACTGAATCATTCATAATATGCATAACTGATTATCTGTTAATAGAGGGATCGAGTATGTTTTCCCTTCATAAGAAATTACCACAGTAGATTTAAATGACAACGATGACAACTTCGTAATATGATGTTAATAAAAAATACCCATAGGGGTATTTTTTATTTTGCCTTTCGTTTAGTCGTAGGAGACTTTTTAGGAAGTACATTTTTCTTTGCACCGTCAATAAATTTTTGAGATACCAAGAAGTTATATACAGTATCTGAAGGCTGTACACCATTTGCAAGCCACGCTTTTGTTTTTTCAGCGTCAAATGCTACGGTTCCAGCTTTTGGATTATATGACCCAATAACTTCAATAAATTTACCTGATTTTGGGGCATTTCGTTTATCTGTAACTACCACACGGAAATGTGGTTCGTTTTTTCGCCCGATTCGTTGTAGTCGCATCATTAACATAATGAAGAGATAGTAGCAAAATTATTAAAAAAAGTCAAATAAAAGGCCCTGCTGTAAAGCAGAGCCCATTCCGTTGAGACTTTTTAAACCCAAAAAATAAACTTTCCAATGATTATTGCTGAGAAACATATCGCGAGCACAGTTGCTACTAATGGGTATCCAGCGACAAAAAACCCAATAACAACAAGTGCCATAATTATAAGAATAGCAGCAAAACCAGCATGAGAAGAATGATTTGGGAAATCAAAATCTTCTGATTTTCTATTTTCCATGATCGTTTTTTTCATAATAACAACCATTATAGAAAAGTCAATTATTCGCAGAAATAGGCCAATTATGGTATTGTACTATGTATATATGAACCAAAATAATAATCAATCAGGTGACCGAAAACCCTATCCTCGAAAAGACTTTGGTAAGCAATCAAGTGAGCAAAAGACAAAGATTTTTCAATCTCGCAGACGCGATACCCAAAAACCATTATTAGATAATTCAAAAGTAACCGGAATGGTGCCCGCATCTTTTGAAGGGATTTTTAAAGTAGGAAAAAATAATATCGGTTTTGTTACCCATCGAGACTCAAAATTTGTGGTAATGATTGAAACACACCACAACAAAGAACATGCTTTAAACGGAGACCTGGTTGCAGTAACTATTTTATCTAAAACCGAAGGCACTGGAGAAATCACGGCTATTATCAGACGTGGGAAAACCGCTTATGCTGGAATCATCACTCAAAAAGCAGATTGGTATTACTTTCTCCCTACTGATCCAAAAGAACCAGAAATGCGCGTATTACCTGTACCTGAATCTATAACTGAAACCAAAGGTAAAAAAGTATTGGTTAATTTAGGACCCTGGATAGGAGACGTTCCAACATGCACCTTAAAATCAATTATTGGTGAGGCAGGAAAAAATGATACCGAAATGGAATCAATTGTTTTGGAAAAAGGATTCAGTCGTGAATTCCCTGCTGTTGTAGAGGCAGAAGCTCAAAAACTACATGGAACCGGAATTCCTGCAGACGAAATTCCAAAGCGACGCGATATGCGTGGGACTACAACATTTACCATTGACCCTGTGGACGCAAAAGATTTTGACGATGCATTATCATGGAAACGAATTGATGAAAACACTTTGGAAATTGGTGTTCACATTGCAGATGTTTCTTTTTACGTAACTCCAGGAAGTGCTTTGGACGAAGAAGCCAAGATCAGAACTACATCTGTATACTTGGTAGACCGTGTAATCCCCATGTTGCCAGAAACTCTTTCTAATGAACTGTGTTCCATTCGACAAGATGAAGACAAGTTAGCATTCTCAACTATTTTCAAAATTGAAGAATCCACCGGTAAAATTATCGACCAATGGTTTGGGCGCACCATTATTAGATCAGACAAGCGATTCAGTTATGAAGAAGCCCAGGAAATTATCGACGCAAAAACAGGTCAGTTTTATCATGAACTACAGTCATTAATGGATATCTCAAAAATATATACTGAAAATCGATTTAAAAAAGGAGCCCTTGCTATGGATACCGATGAAGTCCGATTTATTCTGGATGAAGCCGGAATCCCTATCAAGGTAATGATAAAAAAACGAATTGATACAATGCGCATGATCGAGGAATGGATGCTAGCAGCAAACCGTGCCGTTGCAATCAAATTATCAGATAAGGAATCCGCGGGAATTGCCGTATATCGAATTCACGACAAACCTGCCCCTGACCGAGTTGAGGATCTACGAGTATTTCTGAAATCATTAGGATACGAAGTAAATGTGAAAGATGGAATTATCCCACCAAAGGAACTCCAGGCTATTTTAGACTCTGCCGATAATGATACTGCACGTGATACTATTCAGTCATCCATTGTCCGCAGTTTGGCAAAGGCAATTTACTCGACCACTAATATTGGTCACTACGGTTTGGCATTTGATTATTACACACACTTTACATCTCCTATTCGTCGTTACCCTGACGTAATGGTGCATCGGTTACTGCAATTAACCATTGAAGGTAAGAAGGTTGAACCAGAACATTATTCTGAATTTGAACGCATGTGCCAATATTCATCAGATCGAGAAAAAGACGCACAAACTGCTGAATGGGATTCAATCAAATATAAACAAGTGGAATACATGTCATCACGTATTGGACAAGAATTCACAGGTATTATTACCGGACTTGGAAAATTTGGAGTATTTATCGCAGAAGCTGAGTCAAAATCTGAAGGTATGATTCGATTAATGGACCTGGGTTCTGATTTCTTTGCTTATAATGAAAAAGAACAAGTAATAAAAGGAAGAAATACAAATACAGAATTTCGAGTAGGCCAAGTAATAAAAATAAAAGTAAAAGAAACAAACATGGAACGACGAACAATTGATTACATATTAGTACAATAAAAAATCCGCATTGCGGTTTTTTTATTAAACAACAAGCAAAAACACATAAAACATCCTTTCTGCATAGTTCTTTTATTTCAGATTTCCTGTAGAATAAGGCTTATATGAAAAACTACTGGAAGGCAGGACTTGGAATCCTTTTAATAACCCTGTTGGGAATTATTTTGTTTATTACATCAAATTTTGGAAAGAATATTCTTGCAGGTAAAAACAATATAACCCCTCAACAAATACAATCAACTGAAAAAACAGAACCCCAAGAGCCAAAACCGGTACGAATGGTATTTGTTGGTGACATCATGGTAACACGTGGAGTTGAGATATCTGTTAATAAAAATTATGGTGGAGATTTTGCAAAACTATTTACAAATGTTCCAATAATTAACGAGGCAGACATTGCATTTGCAAACCTGGAAGGCGCAGTATCTGATACCGGCAATAATGTCGGGAGTAAATATTCATTCCGTATGAATCCAGAAATATTGCCCGTATTAAAAAACACCGGGTTTGATGTTGTATCATTCGCAAACAATCATGTTGGTGATTGGAATATGGACGGTTTTGTAGACACATTAAAAAGGTTACAAGAAATAGGGATTCAGTTTGCAGGAGCTGGTTGGGAACGCGGATCGGCAGAAGGTGTCCGCATTATTGAAAAAAATGGTATGAAAATTGGGTTCATTGGGTTTTCTGATGTTGGACCAAACTGGATTGCTGCAACCAGCCAAACAGCGGGAATACTCCTTGCCTCTGACCCAAACCGATTACAGATAATCAAAAACGCAAAATCACAAGTAGATTTTTTGGTTGTTTCCTATCACTGGGGTGATGAATATAAACCATTTAACGCTCGGCAGAAAACACTTGCAGAATCATCAATTGATGCTGGTGCTGATTTAATTATTGGTCACCATCCACATGTTATTCAAGATTATGCAGATTATAAAGGAAAGTTAATATTTTATAGTTTGGGTAATTTTATATTTGACCAATCTTTTTCAGAAGAAACCATGCGTGGATTGATGGTTGATATTACTGTTAATCCAGATGGAACATACAATGCTATCGATCTGCGCGTTTCCGAACAAGATAAAACATACAAGATAGTAGGCACCCATGAATTTGATCGCGAAACAGACGCCGTTTTAAAACCTGCAGAGAAAAAAATTGTATGCCCGCAACCAAAAGATCTTAACCAAGAGAATAAATGGCTCTATCCTGTTTCCCAAGATTTAGGACTGGGAAATTATATACCTAGCAACCTACAACCTATTTCTAAAACTATTTCTGTTCGCGGAGCATCAATACAATGTTTAACTGCAGACACTATTGTAGCACTTGAAAAAATGAATGCAGATGCAAAAAAATCATCCTTGAAATTAGTCGTTTCATCTGCGTATCGATCATCCGGAATTCAGCAAACATTATTTTCTAACAACCAAACAAATAATCCCGACCAACCATTCCCAAGTGTTGCAAAACCAGAACACTCTGAACATCAATTAGGTACTGCTTTAGACTTTCGATCTGGGAGCGGTGTTGAGTTTACCTTGGAAGCGTTTGGAAAGTCCCCAGAATATGTATGGCTAGCAGAACATGCTCATGAATATGGTTTTGTACGAAGTTATCCTAATGGAAAAGAGTCGGTAACAGGATATCAGGCAGAGCCCTGGCATTGGCGTTATGTTGGTATTGACCATGCAACGCAAATCAAAACTGCTGGTATAACTTTATATGAACACCTAAAGAACTTACAATAAAAACCGCAAAGCGGTTTTTATTGTAAGTAGTTGACATCCCAATCAAACAGAGTAATATCAAAAAAAACAAAAAGATGAGTTTTTCTGTAAGTCAAAAAATAAAAGAAGGGTTTTACCCACTTCCTACGGTAATTCTGCGAGAAACACTCTCAAACGAATTGCTCTACAAAGATTATTGGCATCAACTACAAGGAATATTAATTGGGAATTCTGTTCAAAAATACATTGAATCCAGATCGTCCATAAAAAATCCAGTGGTAGATTATGCCGACAAAACAACCATTACCCCAGTTCTTGTAACTGGAGAACAGCTTGGGTTAGATTTTACAAAAAATATTACCCACAACGACATCCTCTTGCGCGGATATGAACTTGGATTGGGTCAATTCCCAGAACAGTTCACTGTAAATTATGCGACCAATTTTTTCCCTTGGGGAGAAGTCGGCAGAAATGTAAAAGTAGTAACCAATCCAATCAAACGAGGGAAAAGAGATTTTATTATCTTTTGTATATCATACAATCCCCGATCAATTGAAGAAATTGTTCTCACGCGTCACAAATTCAGACCGATAGACTATTTCCTGTTCATCAAAAAATAAAATATTACTTTACACAAAAAGCATGACTATTACAGTCATGCTTTTTATTTTATTGCACCTTCTTTTTTTAATAATGCAATTTTCCCTATAGACCCACCTCGGTTGTAATCGCCAACCTTCCCATCACTACGCACTACTCGATGACATGGAATTTCGGGGTCGTAGTTTGCTTTCATAGTCGAACCCACAACTCGTGATGCTTTTTCATTTCCAGCTTTTGCAGCAACTTGTTTATAGGTCATTGTTTTCCCTTTTGGAATTTTCCGAACAATTGCTAAAACTTTTTCTGTAAAATTTTTACTCTTTTTCATGTGCGTATAAAGTTTATTTTGCCACCTTAACTGCTTCTTCAAATTTAATAGAAAGCAATGTTGACGCATCATCTGAACCAAGTGTCACACCATATAAAATACTTGCTCGTGACATAGTTTCGCGATTGTGTGTAACAACGATTAACTGAGTTTCTTTAGCAAGTGTCTCAATCATGTCGCCATATTTTTTACTGTTTGCTTCATCAAGAGCAGCATCTGTTTCATCCAACACCAAAAACGGTGGCGGATTTACTTGTGATAACGCAAACAACAATGCAATCGAAGTAAGTGATCGTTCCCCTCCTGATAACATCTCTAGATCTTTTACTTTTTTACGAGGAAGGTTTACATCAATATCAATCCCTTGTTCTGGTACTGCGTCTTCATCAATAAATTCATCTGATTCGTCATCAGATTTTCGTTTTTTGGGAATAATGTTAATGGTTTCCAATTTTGCAGAACCACCTCCAAACATAGTGACAAAGAATTTTTCAAATACATTATTGATTTTTGTAATTCCTTTATGGAATTCATCAGTCAGTAATTGTTTTAACTCTGTAATAATAGACTCGAGATCGGTTACCGACTTTTCAAGATCTGCTAATTGTTGAGATAAATATTCATCACGCGCAACTGTTTCATCGTATTCACGCATAATATCACCCGAACCACCGCCACCCATGTCTTCCAGTCTGATTTTCAAGCGATCGATAGTATTTTTATTTTGGGAATGTTCATGGAGATTAAAGGACCCTGGGTCATATGATCCGGAACCACGGATCCCCATCATGGATTCACCAAGTAATTCTGTGGCAACGCGATATTCGTTTTGTAATAATTCAAACCGATCAGCCATAATTGCAATATCGCGTTCTATCATTTGTTGTTGGTGACCTAATTCACGAATAACTGTTTCGTGCTCAAACCGAGTTCGATCTGATGTTCGCAATGACTCTTGTTCTGCATGAATAGATGATTCAATTGAAATAATTTCCTGGTCAACAATGGTCATATCCAGACTGATTGCTTTCAATTGTTGCTCTAGGCCGGAAAGTTCATTTTTCAACTGTTCTAATTCTGTTGAATGGTCAATTGATTCTGTTTTTGTTTCTAAATGAGCAGAGGTAAATGAATCAATAATTGATTTAACTGATTGTAATGACCCATGAACCGCATTTAGTTCATTTTGATTTAACGCATTTTCAATATCGCGCTTCAAATCATTAATAAATCCAGTAATAACAGCACGGTCAATAGGTAAAATAGGTTTGCCAGATTCAGGGACTACGCGGGACAACGCCGCGACAGTTCCTTCAATGCGTCCAATAGTTCGTGTTAGCTCTGACTCACTTTGTTCTAATTGTTTTTTTCGTGTATGAAATTCAGATAACCGATTTTGAAAATGGTTTATAGTTTCTTCGTTTGGATTTTCTATTAAGCCCTGTAATAAGTCTGTTTTTTCTTTTTTCGTGTATTGAATTCTTTGCAACTCTTCATTTAACCTCTTCATTTCATGGGTTACCAAACTTTCTTCCATCGCCAAATATACCCGATACACATCAGATAGTTCAGTTCGCATTGCTTGTGCCTGTTCAACACGTTCTACTTGTTTTTTAAGAAATTTTAAATGAGGTGCCAGTTCACGGCGTAAAATTTCAGTTTCCTTCATTAGTTCTCGTGTCTTTTCCAATTTTTTTGTTGATTCATTTATTCGATAATGATACAACCGTAATCCAAGGGCTTCCTCTAGAATTTCACGTCGTTCTGCCGGCTTTGCATTTAATAGTCGATCTGCTTCACCTTGGGAAATAATATGGTGACCTGATGCACCAATATGAACAGATCCAATCAATTCATGAACGTCACGTAAACGTACGGTACTGCCGTTAATTCGATATTCATTTGTTCCATCTGCAAATACTTCACGGGTAATACTAATCTCGTCAAAATCAAGAGATAATGTTCCAGAAAGTGATGGCAGTTGAAATGCACGGCTGGCATTATCAAACACGATTGTTGCAGATGCTCGATTCATTTTTGGAATTAATCGTGAACCCTTAAAAATTAAATCTGCTCCAGATTTTGAACGAAGTGATTTTGATGATTGTTCACCCAATACAAATCGAATTGCCTCTACTACATTTGATTTACCAGAACCATTTGGTCCAACTACCGCTGTTACAGGTGCTGTGAAATCAAAAAGCGCCTTTTTTGCAAAGGATTTAAAACCATGTAATTCAAGCCGTTTTAACGTCATATGTGATTTATTATAACAAAAAAAGACGCTTTTTGCATCTTTAATTTAATCCTGGTTCTGTATTCCAAGATTCATATTTTTCTGTAATAGACTTATGTAGCTTTTCATAACCATCTTCATATTCTTTAGCTGCCTTATCAATCTCATGTATTTTGTTCTTTAATTCTACTATTTCTTTTTCAATATTTTTCTTTTCACCCTCCGTTAAAGGTTCTCCTTTTCGTAGATTAAATCGAGCATTTTGATCAACTGCGACTTCAAAGTTATGTAGTGTACTCTTGTCTTTTTGATGCTCAAATTCTGCTGCATCGTCAAAACCATTTTCTACAAGTTTTCCGTATTCATTCCAAACCTTCTCATAATCAGCACCTCTTTTTTCTTCCAAGGTTTTCTTAAGATTGTTTTGATCTTCTGTTTCGAATGTCAATTTGTCATAGACATCATGACCTTCGATAATTCTCCTGTTTGTGATTTCTTCATTATGAAAATCGTCGTTCGTTTTTGGATACGCGTAATTAATATAATCTGTATCGTCTTTCTGAAGAGCACTATTGGGTACTTGTTGATCTTCAAGCGCTTTAATCGCATTATCAGCAATAATCTTGTTTTCTGCTGGATTTGTCTTCGACTTATTCCAGGTATATCCGAATTTTTCCATGTTCATATTATATCAATGATGCACAGAATGTCAATGTAACAAAAACCACCACAGTGGTGTTAATTCCAGCCTTTCACTTTCAGTGCATTTCGCGCAGCGTCAGTTTCAGCTTCTTGTTTTGAACTTCCTTTTCCTTCTGCAATCTGTTTAGATCCAAAAAATATTCCAACGGTGAACACTTTATCGTGATCTGGCCCAACCTCATGAATAACTTTATAAGAAGGGGTTACCGATTCTAATTCTTGTGATTTTTCTTGAACATATGATTTTGCATCACGCCATAATCCACCATCAATAATTCGTTGTAATTTAGGCAACAATGTTGCACTAATAAATTTTTCTGCTGCTGCATATCCTTGATCAAGATATAAAGCACCAATAAACGCTTCATAGGTATTTGCTAAAATATATGCACGCGCTTTTCCTGTATCACGCGCTTCACCTTTTGAGAGAATCAAAAATTCATCAAACCCATTATCACGTGCAGTATCTGAAATCATAATGGTATTTACCAATGATGCACGATACGCAGTTAATTCTCCCTCTGGTTTCCCTGGGTATTTTTCGTACAAATAATCTGTTACTACCAATTCCAATACTGCATCACCCAAAAATTCTAGGCGCTCATTATGTGAAAGACTTGATCCTGAATGCTCATTAATATAGGACCTATGAATAAAGGCTTGTTGTAACAATCCTTTATCTTTAAATTCAATATCTAAATTCTTTTCAAGTAGTGTAAAGTCTTTCATATATTTGTTACGAACTAAACAGTCGTAAGAGTAGTAACCTTTTCAATCGCAGTAGCAATTAATTTCGTAACATCGTCGTACATCATTAATTCTGGAATTTCTGATAATTCAAACCATTTTGCTTGATCTAATCCACCTGATGTTGTATCAAGTACTAATGGTTGATAGTTACTTTCAGCAAGAAAATAGTGAACATGCTTGCGAAGCTTTCCTTTTTCAGGATGATGCGCAACGTATTCATTTTCACCAAGTTTTTCTATAATAGTAATATCAAGCCCGATTTCTTCTTTTAATTCACGAACAGTTCCTTCTTCTGCTGATTCGCCTAATTCAATTCCACCTTTTGAAAGTGTCCAGTATCCAAATACATCGTGAACCATTGCAAAACGAACAGTTCCTGCTTCATCTCGAGAAAATACCACAGCACCCCCTTTTTCTTCTACTGGTAACGATGTTGGATCAACTGTATGATCAAATTTCTTTTTCTTACTAATTTGATCTTTTCCTGGTTCACCCATTTCTTTATAAATAGCACCCAATACTCCGTTTACAAAACGTCCTGTATTTTCACCACCGTAATTTTTTGCAAGTTCAATTGCTTCGTTTAATGCCACTTTTGGTGGAATTTGAACCTGATCACCAAAAAGTAATTCGTACAAACCTAGGCGCAATACATTACGATCAACACACCCAATTTTTTCAATGGGCCATTCTGGTGCTGCTTTTTGAATAATGTCGTCCAAAAGGGCCCGTTTTGCAACGACGCCTGAAACGGTTTCTTGAATAAATGTCGCATCATCAATACCCGCACCAAATTCACGAATAATATAATCCAAAATTTCGGGTACCTGCTGTGTTTGATATCCGTTGAAGTCCCAGACAAACAAGGTCTGAATACAAAGTGATCGGGCTACATGACGATGTGACATATATACAAGAAAGAGCTAAGTGAATAAATTACTAATAGGTTATTATTTGGCTTGTTTTTTAGCAACTTTTGCTACTACATCCAAAACTTTTTTACCATTGTACATTCCGGTTTTCATATCAACACGGTGACGTAAGTGGGTACTACCTGTTTTTTTATCGGTCACATGACTAGGCGCTGACAATGCGTGGTGACTGCGGCGATTAGCGGTATGTGATTTTGTGTGTCTCATTCGAATTACCATATGCGGACAGTGTATCACAGTTTACCGAAAAAGCAACTATATATTCCGATATCATAAAAGGAATTTTAGAAAACTATTACGATGCAAGGGTGATAGACCATGTTTCCTGACCGCCTTCATATGCTCTGGAGTACCATACCCTTTATGATTAAAAAAACCATAGATTGGGTACTTTTTATCATATTCTTCCATAAGGTGATCTCGATACACTTTTGCTAGAATTGACGCACAAGAAATTACTGGAAATAAATCATCACCACGAATAACTGTATGTTGGCGAAAATATGCCTTTGGAGCCCTTAATCCCCCATCAAGATAAACATCAACCTCCTCTGGGTGTAATGCTAATTTCTTTAAACAAGATTCCAAAGCAGAAGTAATTGCAAAAACAATTCCTTTGGAGTCAATAATGTCAGAACCTGTATTTTTAATCACCCAGGTACACATATCCAATTGAGCACAATTATTTAACACCTGGGCAAGCTGGGCTCTTTTTTGTGGTGATAACTTTTTTGAATCTCGGAAACCCATAGCCTGGATGTCATTGATAAATTCTGTTCGTACTGCAAAAGCACAAACAGTTACCGGACCAGCAATAGGTCCACGACCAACCTCATCTATACCTATTACCCATTTAACTTTTTTTGATCGCTTACTGGCAGTAGTGACAATTTTTTGAATATTTGATCGTATTTTCTTTTTCATAACACCAGTATATCCTTTTTATGAAAACTAAAAAGACCGCAGTATAAAATAATACTGCGGCCCCTTATTTATTGGAGAGTTCAAGACGATTTCAGAAATCGTTTTATTTGTAACCATTGTATCATAATATAATATTTTGTCAAGTATTACCACTCTATGCTATACTGCGATAATTAACCTTAATTCCACCCTCTTTATGTGTGTTCATCACGATAACTTTGTTCACCTTCATGTCCACTCTCACTATTCCCTCTTGGATGGACTTTCAAAAGTAGAAGACTTGGTAAAAAAAGCCAAGGAATTTGGCATGGAAGCACTTGCATTAACGGATCATGGTGCAATGTATGGTGCTATCGATTTTTACAAGGAGTGTAAAAATGCAGGAATAAAACCAATTGTTGGTTGTGAAGTTTATGTTGCCAACCGAACCAGATTTGATCGTGACCCAACCATTGATACAAAACGATATCATTTAACAATCCTCAGCCGTAATAATGTTGGTTACAAAAACTTGATGAAACTGGTTTCAAAGGCAAACCTAGAAGGGTTCTATTACAAGCCACGTATCGATAAAGAATTATTAAAAGAACATGGTGATGGACTAATCATTTTATCTGGATGTCCAGGCAGTGAATTTATAAGTTATATCCGTGAAAAATATTTTGATAAAGCAAAAGAATTATTGGAAACCTATTGCGACGCAGTTGGACGAGAACACGTGTTTGTGGAAATCATGAACCACCCAGAAGCTCCGGGTATGGAATGGTATACCGCAATTCTTCCTGATATTGTACGCGTTGCAAAAGAGGCTGACCTACCATTAGTTGCAACATGGGATTCACATTATTTATGTTCAGATGATGCACCAGCTCACGATACATTGTTAAAAATTAATACCGGAGGTTCTGGAATGAAAATGGATGGTAACTGGTCATTTATTGATCAAAAAACCGCTTGTGAATCTTTTAAAGAGTTCCCAGAAGCAATTGCAAATACAAAAAAGGTAGCTGATTTAGTTGATTTGGAAATTGATACTAAATCATGGTTCTTCCCAAGTTTTCCTATTCCAGAAGGAACCACATATGATGCCGTGTTGCGCGACATGGTTTTTGAAGGACTAAAAACCAGAGAAATGGAACCAACCCCAGAAGTTTTAGAACGAGTTGAATATGAATTAAAAACTATTTCTGATAAAGGGTATCCGAGTTATTTTTTGTGTGTAGCAGACTTTATGAAAAACTCTACAGAGATGGGAATCTTTAACCAGACTCGTGGATCTGCTGCAGGATCACTGGTTGCCTATTTAATTGGAATTTCAAATATCGATCCATTAAAGTATGGTCTCTTGTTTGAACGTTTCTTGAACCCTGACCGTCCATCGCTTCCCGATATTGATATGGACTTTGCCGACAATCGCCGAGACGACATCATTACCTATGCTCGCGGGAAATATGGTGATGCAGCAGTTGCCCAGATTGGAACATTTGGAACTATGGCAGCCCGTGGTGCTGTACGTGACGTTGCACGTGCATTGGGATTTCCTTATTCATTAGGAGACCGTATTTCAAAAATGATTCCTATGGGATCACAAGGTTTCCCTATGACTCTAAAAAGAGCAATAGAGACAGAAGAAGAATTACGCGAACTGTATGAAACCGACAATCAGGTTTCGGAAATTATCGACATGGCAAAAAAAATAGAGGGTAACGTACGACACATCTCTGTGCATGCCGCAGGTGTAGTAATTTCCCCTACTGGACATGTTGATGACTTTTCACCAGTACAATACGATCCAAAAGGTGAGGGGAAAGTTATCACTCAATACGATATGTATTCCGGAGACCGAGAAGGAATTATTAACCTTCCTAAATTCGACTTTTTGGGACTACGAAACTTAACTATCTTAAAAGAAGCGGTTGATCGTATTCAAAAAATTAGAGGGGTAACTATTGATGTAGAAAAAATTCCTTTGGATGACGGGCCAACATATGAATTGTTTGGACGAGGAGAAACGGTCAGTGTATTTCAATTTGGTTCTACCGGAATGCAGAAATGGTTGCGGGAATTAAAACCTTCAAACTTGGAAGACTTGATTGCCATGGCATCATTGTATCGACCGGGACCGATGGCCTTTATCCCCGACTATATTGAACGTAAACATGATCCAAGAAAAATTAAATATGCGGATGCGCGAATGGAACCAATCCTTAAAAACACATACGGAATTATTGTTTACCAAGAGGATGTCATGCGCATGGCAACAGACCTTGCAGGATATACCCGTGGAGAATCAGATAAATTCCGAAAAGCGGTAGGAAAAAAGATTCCTGAAGAAATGGCGAAACAAAAAGGGCACTTTATTGATGGTTGTGTGGAAAACGGTATGACCCGAAAGGTTGCAGAAGAACTATGGGAAATGATTGAAACTTTTGCTGCATATGGTTTTAACAAATCCCACAGTGCCGTATATGCCCTTCTTGCTTATCGTACTGCATATTTGAAAGCGAATTTTCCTGCAGAATATATGACCGCAGTATTGACTATTGAATCTGACAACTTGGATACTGTTACCGAAATGATTAATGAGTCAAAACGAATGGGATTCAAAATTCTACCACCGGATATTAATGAATCATTTTCAGACTTTACCGTAGTAGTAGAAGCTGGAGTAGTAACTGATAAAATCAGATTCGGACTTGGTAGTATTAAAAACTTTGGTAATGAAATCGGTAAGGCGATTATTCATGAACGAAAAATAGGTGGAGCATTCAAAACAATTGAAGATTTTTTGAAACGAGTACTTCATAAAAACTTAAATAAAAAATCACTTGAAGCACTGATTATGTGTGGAGCCATGGACCAATTTGGTGAACGTGGATACCTACTTGCAAACGTAGAAGAAATGCTTTCATTTAATAAGGCATTAGCCGAAGATCATAACAAAGGTTCTGTGTCACTATTTGATGGAATGGATGATGCGCCCAGTGCACGATTAGTATTAAAAGATGCTGCGCCTACCCCTGTTAAAATTGCACTTGCCTGGGAGAAAGAATTACTAGGTCAATATGTATCAGGTCATCCACTGGACGCATACAAAGAGCGTTTAGAGAAAGTTGGAGCCAGCATTAAAAAAACAAAAGAAGACATTCATCCCGGCGCAACAACCGTAATCGCAGGAATCGTTGAAGATGTTCGTGAAATTTACACAAAAAAGAAAAATGAGAAAATGGCATTCTTACGCATAAAAGATCTTGATGACTCATTAGAATGTGTTGTATTTCCAAAAACATTTGTAGATGTACGCGGTTTTTGTCAGTTAGAAAAACTGGTTCTGATCAAAGGAAAACTATCTGATCGAAATGGAGAAATTTCTATGATTGTTGACGAAATAAAAGAACTAATATAAAACACCCTTTCGGGTGTTTTATATTAACTAATATTAACTAATCTTAAAATCTTTATTAATTACCCCGCCAGTGACTTTCATAGTTTCAGAGGTGAATACTCGATCAAACCCACCTGAAGCATTTTTTGAATCAACAGTAATGTAATAATCACCTTTTGATACTAATAGGTAGTATTGCCCTTTTTCATTTGCAACCCGCTGTGCAATTTGGGTTCCCAAATGGGCATTCCAAACTCGAACAACTGCATGGGGAATCGGATTACCTAAACGATCAGTAATGGTACCAATTGCAACAGGTCCAAATCCTACTATTTGCATCAATGTAAATGCCAAATAAAGACTAAATACAATGATATTCCAAATGGTTGGGTAAACTATCAATGCATAGACAGAGAACGCAAATCCAAGAACAAATAATGTAAACGATATTTTTGCCCACAATTTTGTATTTCGAGTAAAGAAATTCCAAATTCCCATACGTTGTTTTTCTTCTTGGTTCCAGTCTGTTTCGGTTCTATCCATTGGCATGTTCAAGATAACCGCATTGTCATCACCTGTACCAGTCACTGAAAATACATCGCCGAAATATAAATCATTATATACATCATCAGATTGTTTATTCATTAATTTCTGAGATGGAAATACATAGTGAGTTTTTTGTGCAACCATTTTGTAATTACCTACTGGTAGCAAGAATCCATAACGTCCATTAATATCAGTAATTTTTGTATCAATAATTGCATTGGTGTCTGCGTTATATACTGTTACATATGCAGGATCAATTGGCTCTTTTGTTTCAGAGTCATATACAATTCCCCATGGACGACGACGACGATAGAATGGAATTGAAAAAATAAGGTTTACAATACGAGTTCCAAAACCAGGAATAGTACTCAACAAACCAACAGTGGATACAATAGCAGCAATAGGTTTTGCGATATCACCTATACTTTCTATATGCCAACCACTCCCAGAAACAATTAAACCATCATCTGTTGATCCATCTGGACGTACCGGTGGGAAAGGTCCAGGGTTTCGTTCATCATCATCAACAGCACTGATACAGCCTGGATCACTTGGGTAATCTACTAATCCATCAACGTCATTATCAAGTCCGTCAGAACAAATATGAGTATTGTTTTGTTGGAACATACATGAACCATCATTAATAGTTGCGTTTGGATTATAGTTCAACGCATTAACATCAGTACATCCATACACTGGGGTATCCGACGGATAACGACAGGTTCCGTTATCAACAGTGGCACGTGGATTATAATTTGAAGCACGTGGATCAGTACATCCTCTTACTATTTGCTGTGTTGTTCTGTAGGTATTTGTTACGATACAGGTATACGTTCCCGGATTCTGCATAACAACAGATCCTAGTGCATTACAGTCTCCACTGAAAGAGCGCGTATAACTATTATCTGCCGCATCCTCGGACACAGTAAATGTTCCTTGTCCTGGCGCAACTATAACCCCTGTTTCAGATCCTGCAAATGGACTGCCGAAAATATCAACATTCCCGTTATTTTTTACATGCATGGTAAAATCTGCAGCAGATTTGGTACCCCCGCCTGTATTCACTACATGTTTTATTACACGCAAATAATAACCTTCAGGTCCGCCTCCTGGTGGTCCAGGCCAAACACAATTCCCGTTAGTATCAATAATCATTCCAGCAGGAACAGACGTTTGTACACCTGCGATATTCGGACAAACATCCCCAGTGTTTATACACCCATGCCAACTGGTAGTTAACCCTGGATATGTGCCGTCTGGTGATGATAATTGAATCCATCCATAATTTTGTGACCAAACGGTTCCCGTGATAGCACCGGTTGTAGTATTGATTTTTGGTTGGTTTGCACCT
>CAYSOB010000008.1:0-22194 GCA_964432575.1 uncultured Candidatus Saccharibacteria bacterium | reverse complement strand
AGAAGTTTATAACACTCAGTACCATCTGGATTAGTACAAGGAGTAGCTAGAGAGGAGTTGAGAGGGGGGGTGATGGTGTTTTGGGTTTGAGCGTGAACAAAACCAAATACAGGTATTAAAAGGAAAATGATTAATGATAAGAATAGTGTTTTTTTCATAATGTTAAAATAGTATATCATTTTACAAGTTAAGAAAAAACCACCTGTGTGGCTTTTTCTAGTTGTTTTGAAAATATAAAGATACTGAGGCTGCTGCTGATTGTAGAAAAGTCTTTGGGTTTTCCATCAACAGATTAAACGAAGCCTGTCCTGTCTGTCCAGGATTCTGTACCAAAAGTTCTTTTTTTATCGATCCTGGTTCCAAATAAAGGGTTTCATTATTAACCTTCCATGTGTAATTAAGATCGTCTAGATAATTACTGGTTGAAAAAAAGTATGGCTCCCCAACCAAAACAACATTTCCACTGGTGATACGTAAACCACGATCAATTGAAAGTAGTTTTCGGTAGTTGTTTTCATTTTTATAATACCAGTGAATTTCTGGATCAACAGTTGGTATTGTAATAGACTTTTCAGCCCGAATTCCATTATTTAAACTTGAAACATTTGCTGTTATTTTTTCAGAAGACCTAAATTTGTTTTGCTCAATAGTAATTGAATCTTTTCCATACCCACCAACATTTAAGATTCTGCTATCATTTCTGGTCCATAAATAGACAGCATCAGCCAGGTTTAAAGAATTATTGGTCATCCTAAAGTTAGGAATAGCACTTATTTTAATTAAAGACTCTGATCCAGGTAATTTTTTACCTCTATAAAAAGGCGGAACATATGAATCTATTGCTTCCCATAAAACTGTAACATCCTGTGGCGCTATGGTTATTATTTTTTTTACAAGAGAGGAATTTAGATTTATAAGAACATCTATTTTTTTTGTCGTCCCATACGCACCTGATGTTGTTTCAAAATCACGTAACCCTAAACCTGATTTTTGTATCTGACCATCTATAACCCATTCAATTTGATATCTATTAAGGTCAATAGTATTACTATCCAATCGAACAGTAACTTTCTCATAAGCAGAAGGAAACTCTGGTTTAACAACAACCTCAATATCATTTGAATTTATTCCTGTGTTGAAAGAAAGGGCGCTGGTGGATGTTAAGCTGACCGGATCTTCTTGAGCTGTTGCCTTGTTTATAACAACACAGAAAAATAACACAATCAACAATAGAAAAAAAATCTTTCTGAAAAACAACTTGTTCATATTTTTATTATAGCATATAGATACCAGATGAAAAGAAAGATAATAAATAAAAGCCGTATACACGGCTTTTATTCTAAACGATCCTCACGCTCCTTTTTCATTTTTAGAAGTTGATTTGGATCAGAACTCACAATTTGGTCCTCTGTATAACTTGAAATAATTTTAATGGCTACGTGTTTCAATCCAGCAAAGAATATCCCCTCCCCAACCCCTGATTCCAATAAGGTGTATTTTTCTTCATTAGTAAGGTGAAATACCTCTTGGAGTGTATCAATTGCTGTTGGTGACTGTTTCAAGAGTAGTTGAATAGACGAGTTGGTAATAATTGGAATTCCATAACGTGACCGGACAAAATCCCCTACGTCCTGAGTAATTGTTGCAAGACCCATAAAATATTTTCGTCCTCGTTTTGCAAGCATAAACAGGAATGATGCCGCTTCTTCGTTTTGCATCATTACCCAGGCTTCATCTACTACCAAGAGTCGTTTTTTAATATTTTTACGAACCGCGTTCCAAATGAAGTGCGTAATAATATACATTGCTGCAGGTTTTAATTCGTCTTCCATGTCACGAATCGAAAATACAACCATTTTTTTATTAATATCCACATTGGTTGGATTGTTGATAAAACCAGCCCATGTTCCACGTGTATATTTTCGAAGTCGTTCCAACAGTGATCCTGCCCCCTCCATAGATGCCAACACCATTTCAAAATCAGACATCAATGGTGGCTCTGCTTTTGTGAAATCAGAAGTTGCAGTGATATCTTTCAATGCATATGTTTCTGTGATTGCACGGTCCATAATGGAATCTTCTTCTGGACTTAGACCACCTAACATAATTCTAAACAAACCAACCAGGTGAATAATGTTTGATCGTAGTACATCAGAAGGTGCTTCGTCTGGTCCTGGAATAGGTACATCAAATGGGTTGATGTGGTGCATTGATGATAACGAGATGTTAAAATAGCGTCCACCAACAGATTCTGCAAGAAATTCATATTCTCGTTCTGGGTCAATTACGATTACTTCAGTTTCAAACATTAATGTTCGCAGAATTTCCAGTTTTGTTGCATATGACTTACCAGCACCTGATGTTGCAAATATTACAGAGTTATAGTTTGGCATTGAATACCGGTCAAAAATAATTAACCCAGCGTTTTGTCGGTTAACTCCATATAAAATACCTTTATTATCAGTAAGTTCTGAAGAGATAAATGGGAAAAAGGATGATAGTGGTCCTGTATCCATTTTGGTGTTTACCATTAAATCATCAATACCAAGCGGTGCTCCAGTAATAAACCCTTGTTCCTGCTGAAATAATGCAGGTTTAAGGTAAATCATTTGTGCCTCTAACATTGATCGAATTTCATTTTCTACTTTAAACAATTCGTTTTCATTACTTGCATAAATTGTTAAGTATAAACCAACAGAAAACATTTTTGATTGGGCCTGTTGTAAACTATCACGAAGGTTTTCAAGGTTTTGATACGCAATATCAAGTTCTGGGTCACGAACCATTCCTTGTTTTTCTCGAACTGCGATTTGACTTTGTACTTCCGCTACTTTTTTTTGAAACTCTTTCATTATTTGTGAAGAGTTTATGGGTGAAATGTGAACAGAAACATCAAATATTTTATCCAAGTTGATAATCGGAGCCAACCACCCTTCTGTTAAAAACTTTGGATAAGACATTGTAAAATAAGTTTTTGCAATCTTATCACCAATTTTTATAAAACCAGAACTAATTTCAATAGCTGCAGGCGCAATGATGTCTCGTAATTCCATTGCAGCAGCCTCATAAATATCCCCTGGTAATACAGGGATTGCAGAAGGTTTATTTGATTTTTCCCCAAATAGGTTGGAAAAAATAGACATGGTAATGATAGTTAATTATTTTTTTGACTTTCCAGTATCCCTGCAGCACTGTGTAATTCTCCTGGATTAAAGGTTGTTTGGTATAGTTCAATAAGTTCAGCCGTTTCTAATTGTCGTGACTGGATACCCATACTGGTTAACCCGCCTGAAATTACCGCCAATCGTTGTTCTAGTTGAGATCGATATTCTTCAAAACGACGCATTTCATCAGTAACCCCAACATCTTTTTTAACCTCTTTTTTACTTCCAAATAATCCTGATAAAAAGTTTGTCTGGGACTGTTCAGAAACACCTCCCCCAGCAAATGAAACAACAACGTAAAAATATTTAGTCATTACATTGTATGATTCGTTGAACCATCTAATAAATTCAATATATTCTTTCGTTTGAATACGCATTAACTCTTCTGGTATTTTATCAAGTCGATTTTCAAGTGATAAAAGATAAGGTCTAATATCCAATCGGCGAGACGATGACTGGATTTGAATTGCGAATTCTAATGAGTTTAAGAAGTTCTGGAACTGCATTATGGTTGCCTGTTGTTCATCGGCTGATTTCAAACCAAGGTTAATAGGTGTTGCCATAACAACCCCGCGCATTTCGCCGTTCATTAATAAAACAACACCATCGCGAATTTCTTTTATAGGTACAAATTTTTGTGAAGGAGTCTGTGCCATAGTGTTTTAATTATAGCGCGTTTTATCCAAAATATCCAAGTTCCGTGCTAAATCTTGAATACGACGAGCGTTGATTTCTTTTGGCTCCTCTACTATCGGCACTATTGTTTGTTTTTGCTCTACTTTTTTTGGTGTTTGTGGAATTTCTTTTTTCCAAACATAGAGTTTGTTTTTTGTAAGATAAACCAAAAAAGCTTGACCAACAGTAATAAAAGCCTGACCGTTTAATTTATAGAACGCTAATGCATAAGACAACAGCGCAACAGCTAAAATTAAAGGAATTGCCAGAAAGATAGGTAGTAATTTATATAATGCATAACAAAGACCGCCACCACCAGCGACATAAATGAATTGTTTAAAAGTAAGTGGTCCAAAAATCTTATCTTCGATATCAATGAATTGTGGTACTTCGAATCTCATATATAAAAGTATACCATACTTAAAAAACTTTAAACAAAAAACCCTAAAAAGGGTTCTTTGTTTTTTTAAACCTGATCCATTGATTGCAACGTAGCATCAATTATTTTTTGTCTATTTTGTGAGACTTGTTCCAATTTTTCCTTACTAAGAACTATTGGTGGTTGTGTTACAACAGGTTTTGTTTCCGGTATGGATACAGGTGTTGGTACGGCCGGATTGTTTTCAGGGGTTGGATGAAATTGCAAGGGTGTTGTTCCGGTTGTTATTGGTTTTGAGTCAGGAATACTTTGAACAACTGGGTTTGATCCACCTGTCCGTACCAGGTTAGTATTATTAATTGCTGGCAGTGGTGTTTCATCTTTTGTAATTTCAATACCAACAGAACTCATAATGTCGCCTGTAACAGGTGGTTTTTTTTGAGTTCCTCCGTTTACAATATAATCATGGATTGGTGTAAACACGTGGATGTTTATGTCTTCGATAATCTTTCTTGCTTCTACTGGTGAAATTGCTAACCGTGTTATAAGTTCGTTTTCATAATCATCTGGACTGGTTAATCCGACCAATAATAACATGGTTTCAATTTGTAGATCTTCCAACTCATCGATATGTAATCCATAATTTTTTCCAATACCAATTAATTCACTTGCCCAATCAAAAGACTTCAAGGCTTCTTGGTTTATGGTTGGTAGATAGGCTAGCTGTTCTTCAAATTGTTGTTTTAATTTCTCGTTCATATTAAACACAGTATACCTTGTTTTAGTTGAAAAAGAAAAGCAGGTTTCCCAGCTTTTCTTTTTCAGACAATATTATTTTTTCATTGAATTACGAACCGCATCACCTGACCGCATGCGACCAGTTGAACCACTGTTTACCATGTTTATCAGCCCATTCCCTACGCCTTTTACATCTAAACCAACACCAATTTTGTTAACCTTTTGTTTCCAGTTCAAGAAACTGTCTGCAGTATCCCAACCTTCAACAAAATGATCTTCATTCAAACTGGTTTTTATTAGTGGTTTTGATCCTTTTTCAATGTTTTCAACCATTTTTGCTTTTCGATTATATTCAATATTTTCAATATTATTTTTCGCATCGTTTACAGACATTTGAGCTGCTGCGATTTTTTTATCCAGAATATCAAATCTATCTCGAACTGCTTTATCTTTCTTATAGTCTCCCTCAGCCTCTTTAGTAACTGAATCAAGAGCTTTAATATCGTTGCCATGTTCTTTATTATATGTCTTTTCTGCTTCCTCGAACTCTTTCTTTGCTTTTTGTTTTTTATTGTATTGCTCCTCTCGTTTTGCCCGTTTTGCAGTAAACTCTTTTTCAAGATCTTTGTATTCCTGTGAATTTGGACCTTTGGATGGGTCTTTAGAAACTCTCTTCATTGAAGATGCAAGTTTATTTATTGCAGTATCCAATTCAGTAAATGCTGTAACCTCTTTATCCATAGCTTCCTTTTTCTTGTCCATTTGTGCTTTTTCTTGACTGTTGTCTGCAAGAATCTGCATGTTTGCTTTTTGTTGTTTTACTTCTCGGATTGTCATGTTTGCCCGTTTTGCAGGATCTTTTTCATTTGCAAGAGCTTTTTCAAGTGTTCCAACCTGTTTATCAACCTTATCAAACTCTTTAACTTTTTCCAGACTATCAATTTTCTTGATCTCTTCTTTTGTATTAGAGATATCAGCTTTTGTGGTTGTTAGGTCGGTTCTATGGGTGGTTAACTCAGCACGTTCTGTAGCTGAAATAGTTCCATCACTTTCCTTAACTTCCAAAGCCTTAATTTTATCATTAAGATCTTTTTCTTTAGTTTCAAGAGTTTCTTGAGTAGTTTTAAGGTTACTTCGATCGGTGATGTTTTGTTTCAATGTTGGATCATTGGTTAATCCTGATCGAGTATTCTTTAACACATCAACCAACTTGGCAACATTTTGGTTTTCTGCCTCCATGTTGACCTTACTTTCTTCTGCTGCTCGTGCTTGTTTAGCTTGTACTAATTTGTCTTCTCGATCCCTTAGATCGCGAGCTGCATTAGATGATTTACCAGGAGCCAATTGTTCTGCAATTTTCTTATCACGTTCGATTTTCCACTCCTCAACTCCCAAACGACCTTTTCGTAAGTTGTCACGAATTCCTCCTTCTTCTGCAAATCCTCCAGTATTTTTGAATTTGCTGCCCATATCAATTTTCTCTCTACCTAATGTGTTGATAGCGCTGGTTGCAAATTTACTATCTCGAACATCAAACGTAGATGCGTCCAATTTTCTCCCTGCGGAATTAAGCCCATAGGAAAGATTTTTGGTAAGCATGTTATTACTGGTCATTCCAGATTTAACCAAATTACTTTCCGCTAATGCAGACCCTGCGCGTCCAACGGTTTGTCGTGCCAATAATGCAGTTCCGCCAGTAGCAGCACCTAGTGCTAAACCAGATACTGTTCCAGATATTTTTCCTGCCATTTCCCCTACCACCCCTGCCATATCAATAGCAACTTTTTTTCCGTACATCAATATAAAAATAGAAGCGGTCAATGGTAATAGTGCACTTAATACTATATAGAACACTGCAACAAACCAATTGGGACTATCTTTTAATCCTGCCATTGAGGTTAATATTGTTGATCCAAAATTAACATCTAGTATGGAAATTGTTAAATAAAGAAAGAATAAGAATACTGGTGTTGTAAAAGCAAGTTTTACAAAGTTTTTTAACCAGTTGTCGAAACCGATATATTGATTATTTTCAATAAACGGGACTGCGTAAGAAACAAATGCAAGAGGAGATAAAATCATTCCCATCCATAGCCCAAATATTCGTCCTGCAAAGATAAAGAGCATTTGAATAAATAAAAAAATGAAAACAAAATAAAGAAAAAATGAAATCATTGCAATCAAGACATACGCACCTACTGAGCCCGCTTTACCATGAGAGTCTAATAAGAGTTGTTGTGGGTTTACTTTTGCAATTAAAGAAAGAGATGGTGATGACATTCCAGCCGCCTTTAATCCTGCACCTAACAATCCTTCATTAGTACTACCTGCAACAGACGAGTCGAGCTTGTTATATAAAACATGTGAAAATATGTCAGCGGACTGTACTATCATTCTACAGAAAAACAAACTAAAATTTACCAACAGTGCCATTATTACCACACGGACTACCACCTTTTTTGGTTCAAATTGAGAACCTCCAACTGATGTTTTGTCCAAAATCAACATAAACGCAGCAACGAACAGGGCAAAAATAAATCCAATGTTTGAAAAGTCTCTTACAATTGACCATGCTGTTCGAATTCCACTTGCAATTGGGTCGCAGGCACCACCAGGACACAGTCCATACACGGCTGGGTCTATTGAGAGATAAAGAAAAAAGTCAGAAGCTACTCCTGCTAAGGCTGCAACAAAAGAAGGGATTGGTAACAGAATATAATCCACAATGCCCACAACTATCCAACAACCAACATCTACGGTTCCACAAAAACTTCCACCTTCAGGGCGATCAATACAGTCTGTATTATTTTGGTTGGGAATTTTATCAGAAGGACAACCACCACTAGGAATAGAAGCAAAAGCTTTTTGAATTCCAATAGAAACACGGTCAACCGAAGAAGTTTTAGTTTCTGTGGCCGTGTTTTTTGACACCGAAAAACTAACCGGAGCCAATGTTCCGATCATAATAATAACCAGTGCAATCGTCGCGAGAAATTTTCGCATATTTGATTTATTATACCACTATAAATAAAAAAAATACAAGCAAAAGAAAAACACCGGAGGTGTTTTTCTTAAAAGCCGCTCATTATAATACTTCTAATATCAGTCGTCTTAACTTTCATCCACTCTGCATCACATTGAATAGAGGCACCGTCACTACCAACATAGGCAGGAATTTGCCCTAATGGTGTTGGGAAAAGTGGGTTTCTCCATTCGTAATATTTTAGAAAACCATTTAAACCACAGAAAGCATAATCAACCCCATCATGCTGACTGTTTAAAAGTGACCATATATCAGTCGCAGGATCAACTTGGAATACTGTATAGATTTTTCTATCTGTGTCATTTAGTGGAACTTCGTTATCATCTACCCCGTCAAAAACATTAATAAGGTCGCTTCCATCAAAACACCTTGTTGGATTAATTCTGTCACATTTAATATTATATCGTGCTTCGAATTCTGCTGGTGTTAAAATAGGTGGTTGAGACAAAATACTTGACCCAGATTTGATGGCATTTTTTACTTCATCAGTCTTAAATCTATTTATATTTGCTATGTAAACATTTTTTAATTTTGTATGTGCATCAGGACCAGTAAAAACGTTTGCGCTGGCAATATCTCTAATTGTTTTACAATCATCAGAAAGATTGATTGCCGAATCAACAGTTGTTTTCATTTGATCTAAAGATTTCTTTGTTTTTGTGGTACTGTACACATTCGATACATCATTCTGTAAGTTATTAAAGTCAGTTCTAATTTTATTTTTAGCAGTTAAAAAGTTTTTTGCTACCGGACCATCCGTGTCCCACGGGGTTTGCATAAATAGTTCTGGATTTGTCCATACATTCCAAACAGTACTTATAACAAAATTTCTTTCAATTGTTGACTCGTCTGTATCAGGTTTAATACCTAAAGTTAACCAGACTGTTGCCAAAACAAAGTCTTTATCAGTCATACCGGGTTTTTTTTCTTGCTTCTTTACGTCACGGGCCCATGTTACAGCAGCTGTTTTTTGTGCGGCTGTTAAACGGTTCCATTCAGATGATGTTAATGGAACCCCGGAAGGGATAGTGTTAATATTTTTAGCCCATGTTACAGCAGCTGTTTTTTGTGTGGCTGTTAAACGATCTGTGTACGTTGATTTTGTGAACGGTAAGATTGTCGGCATTCCAGGAAAGTATGTTTGAAGAGATTGTATGTTTCCTTGCAACGCGGTTTCAATTGAGGTTAATAAACTCAAAGTAACTTGTTTTTTTGTAAGTTCTGTTTTGTTTTGTTGATAATCTTGTTTTAAATTTTCCACAAAACTAACGCGCGCTAACATTGCGTCTGCACCAGGGATGTTTCTTGTGGGATCATTTGCAGCCAAATCTGTATACGCTTTTGCAGAATCAACACTAACCTCTATGTTGTCAATGATATTTTGTTTTGCAAGTGGTCGATCCCCCTTTCCTTTTTCTTTCTTACTAATCAATCTTTTTGTTTGTTTACTAATATAGGAATCAAGTCTTTTTTTGTAGCCATAGTCAGGTCCAGGTACGCATTGATCAAGTTCAGTAATTACACTTGCAAAACTTCGACCATTTCCTGTGTCTGAAACCAGTTCTATATATTTTCGTAAATTAGCAACCTCTGTTCTCGTTTGCTCTAATGCAGGCTCAAATTCAGTTGCCATATCAATGATGGTGTTGGGGGTTGAGGTCCAAGGGACTACCTGTCCATTTGTTGCTACTAGTTGTTCTGGTCCACCAACATCAGAACGTTGTTGATTGAAATCGGCTGCAAGTGACGAAAGGCCATTTTGTACAAAACTAATAACCAAGTTCATTAACATTCCAACAAGAATTTCTCCGATTTCGTCTCCCTGTGAGAATCCTTCAGAAACACTATCAAGTTGTTTATTGATACCACCAATAACAGTTCCAACTGGGTTCTGAATTAATTCATTGAGACATTGACCATAATCTTCTGCTAACCCAATAGAACCATTTATATTTTGTTGTTGCTGTTGTTGTGTTTGTTGTAGTACTTGATCATCGGTCATAACCGATCCGTCATCGTTATAAAAAACAGCTCCCTGACTAAATGCCTGGTCTTGAAACTGTAGGTCTTGTCGTGACTGCATAATTGCCTTCGTTCTGTTCTTGTAATCTTTGAAATCAAGAGTACATTTTCCTTGTGATGTTGTACCTGGGCTAGTTAGTTTTAGTTGTTCCAAGTCTTTCGCGCGCTGTTTTGCTTGTTCTAATTCTTTTTTTCCAATAATTTCAGAACCAAGGCTCGTGTTTACCGTATCAGAAAGAGCTAGTAATCCGTCCCAACCACCTTGTTTTGCGTCGGTAGAAAAATTTTTCCAGTTTGCTCCAACTATTTTATCTAACTTAAAACTCTCAAGTGCACTTTTTCCGTTACTTAAATCACGTGCACTAAATATTAACGACTTAGCTAATGACCCAGCAAATGGGTTGGTTGAAATACTTAAATCTGTTGTAAATTTGTCAATTTTTGACATTTCTAATTTCGAAAAATAATCTGAAAAGTTTTGTATAAAACTCGGTTGGCTACTGTCCCCGCTGGCCCCCCCATTTGCTTTATTAAATACTTTGTTTGCAATTTTAGCCCCTGCGGTCTTTGATAAACCATAAGCAAGTGTGTCTAAACCATATTCTTTTATGGTCCCAGGAATTCCTCCTTGTCCACTTGCGTTTAATCCAACATCGTAAGTAGGAAGTTGTGCAAAAGCAACTAAGGGTGCAGTAATCGTAGTAAAACTAAAAGTTACGATTAGTATAATTGTTGTTAGTTTTTGTTTCATATAATTTTACGATTACTCCCCAAAAACATTAATTGATTGAGATAAGAGATTAAGGTTTTTTTGGAAAACTAATAATGATGCGTAGGTAGTCGTGGTGTCTTCTGGTGAATAATTTTTCGCTAGAATAGCGTTCAAATGTGCAACGGTACTTATAATGTTTGCATGAAATTCTGAGGTTCGGATAGTAACCGGCATGTCTAATAATTTTTTTAATACTGACTGCAGGTTAATTTGATAGTTGATAATATTTATATTATTTGTTTTTTTTATAACATATTCATAAATCTCTTTTTGTAACTCTACGTTTGGCAAGGCTTTTTTTATTAATGCATTTATATCCTTATTATATCTTGTTTCAAAACCAGGATCATCATTAATTAAAATGACATCTTCCTCGGTATATGTTGGGAGGTTTTTATCAAGAGAATTTGCTAAATCCAATATTTCTTTTGTGGTGGCTGCTTGGATCGCTTCTGTAATATTTGAACCCTTTGGGTCAGTTTGAAGTCTGTTATATACATTTAACGCCAATTTATCCTCCGTTGTTATTACTTCTTTTGCAGGGTTATTTAAGATATCTTTGAGTTCCTTTGGAACATCTTTTTCAGAATCAGCGACATTTGGGTTTGTACCAATTAATGTTTCTTGCCAATCAGCTAAACCATCGCCGTCAGTATCTTTGTCAACACTCAGAACAGTCTCCTTTTGTTGTATGACTGGACTGGGAATATTTACAATAGTGTCAGTGGTTTTTAAAACTGCTTTACTAAAAATTGACATAATTGGTCCCCTAAAAAAATAAAGAACAGCCAAAAAGATTATTATTAGTATAATAATTCTTATTTCCTTCCCGGGTAAATATTTTTCCCAAGGTTGCGAAAGGGTGAAAGGTTTTTTTTCAGGTGATTGAGAGTTTTGAATATTCATATTACTTATTATTATACAATACATTAGTGATAAAAATCCAGTCATCAATTGTTAAATCTTCCGATCGAATAGAAAGAGAAAGTTTTCTTTGTTGTAATACTTGTTCCCACTGTTCGCGGGTTCCAATCTTTTCATCTAACATGTTTTTTATAAGCATTTTTCTTTTGTGTCCAAATCCTGCATGGATAATTTTGAAAAATAGATTTTCAACATCGTGGTTTTTAAAATATTTTCTGGAAATAGCATTAATTTCAATCACCGACGAATCAACATTTGGCACGGGATTAAAGTTTCCTCTGGCAACATGGGTTACCAATTTTGGTTCACCGTATGCTTTTACACTCAGGGACAATAACGACTCTTTCTTATCCTTTGCTAGAATTCGCGTAGCTACCTCTTTTTGGATCAAAAGAACCATTTTTTCAGGTTGGAATTCAGTGGTAAGAAATTGGCGAATGATAATCCCGGTTATGTTATAAGGAATATTTGCGGCTATTTTATAAACGGAACCCTTTGGGAGTTTAAGGGTTTTTGGGTCAAAGTCCTGGATATCTTTATGGATTAATAAAAGAGACCCCTTTTTAATTTCATTTGCAAATTTTTCCAAAAGAATACTATATAATGTATCGTCCTTTTCTATAGCGACAACCTTTTTGCTTGATTTTAGCAACATTTCAGTCAAGGCGCCCAATCCTGGGCCTATCTCAATAATGGTTTCATCGGTTTTTAGGTCTGTAGCTTCGACAATTCGGGTTAAAACCCTAGTTGAATTGAGAAAATTTTGACCAAGGGATTTTTTAGGGACAACAGGTAAGTTCATGATTATATAATACTCTATTTGGCTTTTTGAAGAAAGGACACAAGAGGTATTTGACATATGTGTCTATTTAGTTTCTATTAATACTTTTTCCTTGCCTAGGACTCATCATGTGTTACCCTTTAAGTTATAGAGGACCAGGCGTCCCTTTTCAGATACTGCAGCATGATAGTCATGGTTGATTTCTTGATTTTACCGTAAAAAACAACACTAAATTCCCTTAATACCTTATATTCTGGTCGTGTTAGTGTATGTTTTACCCCTTTTTGGCTTATATTATTTATTTCTCCTAAAAATTCTTTGTTTAAAAAGGTAGTCGCAACTGCGTTCCTAGGGACGGTTTCGGTTTGGTTAATTCAACCAAACCCTGCTTTTGCGTCCATTTTTAAATCTAGTTCGGCCCAAGCAGATGCTCCGCGTTCTGCAAGTTTGCAAAATCTACCAATTTTACAAGCTCATATTTCGCCAATGCTACTTGCTCAGGTTGATTCCATTGGTCCAATTACGGATGATGACAGTTTAACGGCCCCATTTTCTTTGTATGACGAGGAAAGCGTTGATGTTCCAGACCGGGAAACTATTTCTACCTATGTAGTTAAGTCTGGGGATACCTTGTCAGATATTGCTGATCAGTTCGGAGTTTCTACAAACACTATTCGTTGGGCAAACAACCTCCCTGCAAAATCAGCAGTAAAGGTTGGTCAACGGCTGGTTATCTTGCCGATTACCGGAGTAAGACATAAAGTAGAAAAAGGCGATACGGTTGCAGCAATTGCTAAAAAATACAAGGCAGATGTTAGTGATATTGAATCTTATAACAACCTTGATGTGGGTGAAAAACTGGTTGTAGGATCAACTATTATTGTTCCAGATGGTGAAGTTCAATTTACTCAAGCACAACTTGCTAAGTCAGCCACAAAGAAATCAGGACGAGGAGGAAACAGTACTGACGCTCAATATAAAAATACTATGGGTAAGATTGCTGGTAGTTCATCTAATGCTGCTCCAAGTGGATACTTTATTCGACCTGTTGTAGGAACAAAAACACAAGGTTTCCATGGTCCATATAACGCAGTAGATATCTGGGCACCAGAAGGAACACCTATCGTTGCAGCTGCAGATGGAGTGGTAATCCTTGCAAAAGGTTCAGGCTATAACGGTGGATATGGTGGACTCACTATTATTCAACATGACAACGGATCACAAAGTCTTTACGCACACCAAAGTAAAGTAATTGTAGAGGTTGGACAAAAAGTTTCCCAGGGTCAAAAAATTGGTGAAGTTGGACATACTGGTCGCGTTATTGGACGGACTGGAAATCATCTCCACCTTGAATTCCGTGGAATTAAAACTCCAAACTTATATTAAATAAAATAAAACCGCATTTGCGGTTTTATTTTTTATAAAACATAAAATGGTTCATTAATTTCTTTCGTAACTTCTCAGCTTTTTTTGCATTGCGTTCAATTATAACTTTTGATTTCGCCATTTTTTTAATAATTTCTTTCATTTCAAGTTCAACGGCTGGTTCCCATGCTTTATATTTCAAATACACTTGATGGATTGCGTCGACAGTTTTTTGATCCAAAACCGTCGACATGATGTAATCGCCAAAGATGGCAGGAAATATTGTATCGCGAATCAAGGGTTTTGTATCATATGATAGATTGATATTATAGCTTTCACGAATATAGTCTGATGTAGATCGATCCAGAGACGTGTTATGTCCAATAACACTGTATGCCTCTTTTTTTGTATCTTTAATCCATCGATACATTTCATTTTCTATATCAGAACGGATAAGTACCCAAAAATTATGACTATTAAAGAAAATAATAGACCCTTCTGTTTGTTTACAGAAAATAAAAAAGTAGTGGTTCCAAAGTAGGTAAAGGTCAATAATTGACTTAAATCGGAAGATCATTGTGTCACCCTCTGCTAAGCTGACGACCTCGCTTGAAACTTGTTTATGAGACGACTGCTGAATGGTATCAATAAAGACTTGAAGTTTATTAACCCAAATAGGGCTTAATAATACATTTTGTTTATTTTTGGTGACAACTTCTTCGGATATTAATTCTCGTAATGCCTTATAAAATCCTTGTTTACTAACATCTTTCCGTAGAAGGACTTTTTTATTTAACTCGAGAGAATCTAATGAGCCTACTGATAATTCAGAGATAATAATCTCTTTTATATCCATTTTTTGACTAAATAACATATCAGTAGAATACCCCTTAGTAAACTAAAAGTATACTATTATATCAGTTTTCACAATATATCAGACATATTGTCAATATTCTGGTATCCTACGAGTATATATGAATGATTACATTACTGAAACATTTAATAACCAGCCAATTGTTCAAGTTTCTGAAAAAAAATACTGCATTAATTCGATTACTGATCACTTACCTATTACACGGCCAGGGTTATTGCAACAGATTATTAATGAGATGACAGAAAAAATTAATTACGAATCAGCAGATTTCCTTGTTGGCGAGGAAGACCGCGGTGGATACATTTGCGCACTGATGTCAGTTGCTTGGAAAAAACCATTTACATTAACCAAGTGGAATCCGTCGGGATTTGAGGGGGATGTACTGATTGAATTTAGAAATGCTTATACACATGGAAATTTGTATTTGAATGGAATAAAAGAAATGAAAGGAAAAAAAGTCATCATAGTTGAAGACATCATTGATACGGGCGGAACAATTATTGCCATGACAAATTTACTTCGTGCACATGACATAGAAGTGATTGGGATTATTGCAGTAGCAGAAAAAGTTGACTACAAGGGGTTGGAGCGAGTTGAACTTGAAACAGGTATTACACCAAAAGTTCTCGTGTCATTTTCTTCTAATGAAACAAAGTCAAGTGTTATTAATAGATATAATTCTTAATTATTTATGAACAAAAAACCATCTAAACAATATAATAACTGGGCAATGGATCACGACTGGATGACTTTAAAGTATGATTCAGAGAGTAGAAAAAGTTTTTATTCGTTCTTTGATTTTGAAACCAAAGGTAAAAAATTACTTGATATCGCATGTGGAAGCGGTCATGATTTAATTCACTATCGAGATGTCTTCGGAACTGACGCCTATGGAGTTGACTCTTCAGAAGCTGAAGTTCTACTTGCAAATAATCGTCTAAATGAAGAGAAGGTAAAAGTAGGATTTTCACACATGCTTCCATTTGAAGATAAAACCTTTGATATAGTTGTTTCGAAATATGCCCCCCAAGGATTTGAAAGTATTTCAGATTTTTACAAGGAAGTTAATCGCGTTTTAAAGCCTGGTGGAAAATTTCTTATTTTAACTACACATCCTATGCGTCATTTCATGGAAAAAATAGAAAAACCACGAAATTATTTTAAAAAAGAAATTGTGACCTCTTGGATTTACGAACACACTCTGCCACTTAAAGAATATTCACATACCATGAATGATTATTTCTCGAAATTCTTTTTTGAAAACTTTACGCTTGAAGCGTTTAAGGAAGAAATGGACTCAAAAGAGTGCATTGAATGGGTTGATAACGAACAATATCCTGGATATTTTATTTTCCGAGCTACAAAAAAATAAAACCGCATTTGCGGTTTTATTTTATGTAAAATTTTTTGGTCTATACTGCAACGCTTCTAATATATGATCATCATTAATTATTTCTGAGTTGTCCAAATCAGCAATGGTGCGTGCCAATTTTATTACACGATGGTATGCGCGTGGTGATAGTTTCATCATTTGGGCACTTTTATTAAGGGTTTGTCGTGCAGTATTGGTGATTACCAACTGTTCTATATCTTTTGCTTGCATGTGTGCGTTTAGTTTTTGGTATGCATGAAATCTTTTGTATTGTTTTTCTCGCGACTGGATTACTCGTTCTTTTATTGCGTTACTTTTCTCTGATTGATTAATAGTACCTAGTTTGTCGTAGTCAACATGTTCTACTGGTATCCACAAATCAATCCGATCCATGATAGGTCCTGAAATTTTACGTGAATATCGTGCAATATCATTCTGGGTACAAATACATTTTTTGTGCAACGAACCTAGGTTTCCGCAAGGACACGGATTCATTGCGGCGATTAATATAAATTGTGATGGAAACACAGCACTTCCCTTTGCTCGGGCAATTGTTACAATACGATCTTCTAATGGCTGCCGCATTGACTCCAAAACCCGTGTTTCAAATTCTGGAAATTCATCCATAAACAATACCCCTCGATGCGCCAGGGTTACCTCGCCTGGTTTTGGAATGGTTCCACCACCAATTAACGAAACATAACTGGAGGTATGGTGAGGCGTCCTAAAAGGAGGATGAATAATTAGTGATTGCTGTAGTTTTCCTGAAATACTGTGAATACCGGTTACTTCAAGGGCTTCTTCTAGGGATAGTGTAGGAAGGATTCCTGTAAATGCTCGTGCCAACATGGTTTTCCCGGTCCCGGGTGGGCCAAATAAAACAATATTGTGACCGCCTGCTGCGGCAATCTCTAAGCCTCGTTTTGCAACTTCTTGTCCTTTTACATCAATAAAGTCAGAAATTGGTTCAGTTTGTTTTTCAAAATCTATTTTTGTTTGCGGTGTTGGTGTAATTTTTTCTTGTTGAGTTAAATGCTCAATAACTTGTTTTAAAGTATTAACCCCATAAATGGTTACATCTGCAACCAGTGCGGCTTCATGTGCGTTTTTATAAGGAACAAATATTTCTGTAAAACCTTTTTGTTTCGCATGTTGCACCAATGGTAGTACCCCGCTAACAGATTGAATACTTCCATCAAGTGACAATTCACCTAAAAATAATTTATTTTCCGGATTAAATTCAATAGAGTGAGACGATAATAAATATCCAAGTGCGATAGCAAGATCAAAATAAGACCCTTCCTTTTTTAATTCAGCAGGTGCCAACGAAACGACGGTTTTAAAATTTTCTTGTTTTGGAGAAACAAAGCCAGAATTTTTTATTGAGCTGGAAACTCGATCACGCGATTCTTCTACTGCTTTATCGGGTAGTCCAATGATGGTGAAACTATGGAGACCATTAGTAATATCTATTTCAACAGTAACAATATGTCCCTGTAATTGAAATGGTTGTGCACTGAACACTCGTGAAAAAGTAGATAGCATATACTGTATTGTAGTAAATACAGATAAAGAAATTATAAAATAAAAGACCACCGCTTGGTGGTTTTTTATTTTTGTATTAACGTGTTGTTTTCACATGTAAAATTTACTTTCTTTTCTTTTCTAAATAAATATTTTGGAACTGAAATTTCTGCATTTTTAAATACACCTATACTACATTTTTTTAATAAATCCAATTGAAACGTTTCTTTACTTAATAAAGGAATTGCATTGGTGGTTTGATAGTAATTGTATATATATTGCGTATTATCAATAACCAGGTTAACCTCCTGCCCCGTATATAGTCTATAAGAAAGAGGGTATAATAAGGTTGTTACTGTTTGTAGAAGTGGTAATAGTGTTAGAAAAGTGATTAGTATAATATTCTTTTTTACAAACAAAACGGAAATTTTAATTTGATTTTTATAAAGTAATATAGCAATTACTATAATAAGAAGGTTCCATAACCATACAGTTGGGTTGTAGTGCAAAAAACCAACAAGAGTAATAATTGCCCCTCCGTGGATTAAGATTAATAAATAATTAGAGAATTTTTTATGAAACAAAATACCACACCCTGCTAATATTTCTAGTAAAGGAATTAATAGTACTAAAAGCCAAACAGTTTCATAAATATTTTTTCCTAAAAACGAATTTGTGAAGAAATTAATAGTATTTATATAATTGATACTTAATTTATTTAAGCCCGCCCAAACTTCTTGAATTCCTAATAATAAGACCACAAATCGTAATGTTGAATCAATTCTTATAAAAATTAATATTAATAAATAATTAATCCAAAAAGGTGTAATCAAGTAAATGTTTAAGAGTCCACAAACAATCATTCCAGTAATTAATAAGCGTGTTTTTTCTGGTTTCAAAAAAACATAACTACATAACCCTATGAAAACTATAAAACTTAGCTTATAGACAATAATCGGCAAAGAAATAAGTGATAGGATTGTATCAGCCCTAAACCACTGCTGGTATCCAATTACGTGAGAATATAGCAAACCAAGTATCACAAGTCTGGTAATTAATTCGGGGAGATTGTATTGCTGTTTTGAAAAGAATGTTTTTACTTTTTGCATTAAATTTGGCATACAGTATTCTTACTGTAAACTAATTTATATAATTAACCAAGGAAAATAAAAGACCACCGCTTGGTGGTCTTTTATTAATTCATCATAGCTTTGCAAGTTTTTGCAGCAGGGTTTGCCATTAAACGGTCAATTTCAATAGGTTGTCCTGATTTTTCACAAACACCATAAGTGCCAATGTCCATTTTATGTAGTGCATCAACAACCTCTTTATATCGTTTTTCAATTTCTGAAAGACGTGCAGATCGAGATTCAAAGTCTTCAACATAGTCAGCTTGATCAGTGTAATCTGACTCTGCTTCTCCGTCAGTTTCCATAGGGACTGCCTGCCAGTCACCAGTATTTGGGTTTTGTGTACCAATACCAGAAAGTTCCTGGAAAAGTGTTTCCTTGTCATTTTCTAGAAGTTGTCGCAATTCCGCCAATGTCTTTTTGTCGATATTTTTCATTCCAGCGAGTATACCAGAAACACCAGTTTTGTCACGTCTATCGGCCGATCATTCGGCGCAATATTGGCTCGGCTACATCGGGTGATGTAGTGATCAGAAGTGTTTGATCAGTTAGAAATCCATAAGTAATACTTTCTCCAGAAGAGATAATACCTGTTCGTAATGGTATATTATTTATAACAACGTCTTTGAACACAGTTGTTTCTGCTCGCATTAATTTCCCTACTGATTTTTCTGGTGCAAATAATGTAAATGTTCCACCTATAATAGTGTCTTCCCAGTTGCGCATAATTGAATACATAATATCGTATCCTTCAAAACTGATTAACAAGAAAGGAATTTTTTCTTTACCTTCGGGCCGATAATATCCATAAATATAGTCGTTTGCTTTATCCGCAAAGCCAAGTGGAAATTTTAAATCATAGGTTGCCGCAAATGTTTGCAGGTTTGTTTTTTCCCCAGAAAAAGTGGGAACAATAGAAACAAAACTTTTTTCAGAGACATCAGTAGCCTGCACCGCTTTTAGCTGGTCACGGAGTTGAAAATCTTTTACTTCCGAAAGTTCAAGTGGTTTTATGGTATCAACACGTAACAATATACTTTCATATTTTTTTGTCGAAGGTTGAATTATTTGAACCATTTTAGGTAATAATGGAATAATTCCATAAGTAATCAGTCCTAGGCCACCCAACAACAAAACAATTGATCCAAGTAAATAAAAAATATTTTTAGGATTTTTCACACTTTCTTCTTTTTTCTCTGCCTCTTCTATACGTGCTTTTGTTAACAGTTCAGATATTACTTTTCCTTGGTATCCAGCAACGCTTTGCGCAACATCAGTATCATAGGTAACAATATTAGAAATGGTTGCTTTTGCAATTTGTTCTTTTTCCTGTTGTTGTACCTGCAGTGCCTTCAACGCTTCGTTACGCTCATCAATTTTTTGTATATTCTGAAAGATGTTTTGAAGCTCTGTTAATAAATCAATTTCGTTATATTCAGTGAAATGACTTGATTCGGTAAGTATTTTAGTGTCTCCTTTTAAAAGTTCAGCAAATTGTTTTGATTTTTCTGTTTCTATAAATGGATCAGACTTATTCCAGATATGTACAGTTGTAGAAATGTTGTTTTTGATTTTTTCCCAATCAAATTTTGATTGTAGAAATGTTTCTGCAATTGGGGTCAATGCTTTGTGTGTTGGTACTTCGGCACAACCAGCAACACTGATATATGTTCGTATTGGTTCTGAAAATGTTTCAATAAAACGGAGTGCCAACAACGATGCAACTCCATGACTAATAATAATGGTATTATTATTTATCAACGAACGATATTGTTCCAGGTCTTTCATCCAATACTCCATTCCCTGTTGTGCACCTGTTGGTAGTTCAGGTGTAACAACCGAATAACCTGCTGGTGCAATAGAAAGAATCTGGGGGTACCAGTATTCTGTCGGATTTGTAAACGCGTCATGCAGTACGATTATATGTTTCATAAATAATTGAAAAGTAAAATTACTTTTTAGGTTTTTAGTAAATTACACCAAGGTCTTCCAGTAAGTAAAAAGAAGTGCGATGTATCATTACGTATTACGATACCCAGTATACAATAGTTTACGCAACAAAAAAACCTCAAATCAATTGAGGTTTTTTTGGTGAATTATTTTAATCCAACTTTTGAAAGAATTTCTTCGTATGATGAGAAGTTTTTCTTTTTCAAATAGTTTAACAATTTACGTCGTTCTGCAACCATGATAACAAGTCCACGCCGTGAGTGAGTGTCCTTTTTATGTAGTTGTAGGTGTGCAGTCAAGTGATTAATTTGCTCACTCAAAAGTGCTACACGAACTTCTGGGGATCCTGTGTCCACTGCAGATGATCCAAAATTTTTAATAATTTTCGCTTTTGATTCTTTGGTTAACATGAATACATTGTAGCATATCCACAAAAAAAAGCAAGTATTTTAATAGTAAAAAGCACAAGATTGGGGATATTTATTTAATATATTGAAATATTTTCAATTCTATCTATTTTTAGTAAATTTTGACTATTATCAATATATACACCCAAGCAATCCAGTTGCCACCGTGTTTCACGGGAAACATTATTTTTTAGCAAGTAGATATCCACCGTTTTCAAAAGTCGTCTAATTTTTGACTTGGATATGTTTTCCAAAGGATTCGATAATTTTCTATATTCCATCACAAATGTTTCACGGGAAACACTTTTTTCACCTTGAGCTTCAGAAAAGTGATCTTTATCAGAATTCTGGGTAGTTTTCTTTGGGAACCCTGTTTCATGTGAAACCGTAGATGTTTTTACTTCAAAGAAATAAAGTCTATTGTTTTTAGTTGCAACGATGTCAATTTCACCAAATCGTGAAGAAAAATTCAATTCTAGAACAATAAAACCTTGTTTCACGAGAAACATTTTGGAAAAAACCTCACCAATTAAACCTATTTTTTGTTTTTTTGAAGTAAAAATTTTCATAAAATATCGTTTTCTTATAAATAAACCAGTTTCACATGAAACTTTATTCATTGTTAAAATAAAACGTTTCACGTGAAACATATTTAATTTCCACATGCTTTAAATACAAGGCTTTTAAGGGTATTTCCTATTTAACCCTTATAATATAAGGATATTATTTTGCAACAGTATTCTTTTCGACACAATATCTAATAAATAAAAGACATCTATTTTTTGTCTCTTATGAACAGTACCCACTGGGTTATCCACAGTTTCCTATATTTATCAACATATTTTAACATATTTAACCACTTAATTATGTTCGTCACAAATTCTCTTGGACAATTTTAACGACATGTATTTTAATGTCTTTTTATTATTTTGGGGATTATTTGTTGAAAAGGGGGTCTTAATTGAATAATCAACGATTTGTGGTAAAGTAACTAGGTAAATGCGGGCATGGTTTAGTGGTAAAATACCTCCTTGCCAAGGAGGAGTCGGGAGTTCGATTCTCCCTGCCCGCACA
>CAYSOB010000007.1:0-22893 GCA_964432575.1 uncultured Candidatus Saccharibacteria bacterium | reverse complement strand
AAGAAACAGGGCAAAAGAAAAATAAAACATCAGACATGGTAACAATTGATGAAGAAGGTGTGACATTTAAATCAATTCACAACGGATCCAGTCATCGATTTACTCCGGAACGATCTATGGAAATCCAATGGAATCTGGGTGCAGATATGATTTTTGCATTTGATGAATGTACATCCCCGCTGGCTCCCTATGAATATCAGGTACAGGCAATGGATCGCACGCACAGATGGGCAATGCGGTGTCTGAATGCCCATAATGCACTCGATACAGATAAAAAACAGGCACTGTTTGCGGTGGTGCAAGGTGGGCGGTTTTCAGATTTACGAAAACAGTCTGCAGAAATTCTTGCAAATATGAAAAATGATCATGGTGACGAATTTGATGGATTTGGGATAGGTGGATCATTTGAAAAAGAAGACCTGGGGTCTGCTGTAAAATGGGTGAATGAAATATTACCAGAAGACAAGCCTCGGCACCTGCTCGGTATTGGTGAACCGATTGATTTGTTTTTGGGTGTGGAAAATGGATGTGATACGTTTGATTGTGTATCACCAACACGTATCGCACGCCATGGGCAATTTCATACAAAAAATGGAAAACGTAATATTAAAAATGCACGATTCAAAACAGATATGAATAAATTAGATGAAGATTGTGTATGTTATGCTTGTAGAAATTATACTGCCAGTTATATGCATCATTTAATTCGATCCAAGGAAATTTTAGGTGCAACACTGTTATCTATTCATAATTTATATTTTATTAACAAGTTAGTATCTGATATCCGACAGTCACTTATTGATGAAAAGTTTTTTGAATTCAAAGATTCTTTTTTGAAAGGGTATTACCACGGATAGTTGACAAAACATTATAAATATTTATAATGTTTTTTAATTGTAAACAATTTAAAATAAAATCTATGCCAGATACAAGTTTTATAAACAGAATGTTGTTTGGGGACCAGAATGCAGAAGAATACATCGACAAGCCTTGGTCCACAAAACAAACCCCTATTTCGGTAAGAAAGTTTAATGAAGATCATGTTAAAAAGTTCAATGCTCGCCAGCAACAAAAAAGACAACAGGAGCAAGAGGAAAAGTATCAGGACTTTCCTAAATCACAACAGGAACAGGTTTCTCTTGCAAGATTTAAGGAAGTACAACCTGTTGTTCAACCAAAACCTGCCTACCTCACCAGTATGACAGATGCTGATGCCGCGGAATTAGTAAAAGAAAAACATGTATTTACATTAAAACAAATTGAAGATTTCTTTGAGAGCAAGGTAAATCAAAAAATCTGTTTTGAAGGAATTCCTGTTACGGTTTTGGAAGTGTTCCCTCGATCAGAAGGGGTTGCAGTGAAGTTCTTTATCAGAAAGACTGATATTGGACAACTAACGTTAATTTGATCAATGAATGAACAGAAAAAACAGCGGCCTGTTGCTTTGGTTGATATTGACGGCTCTGGACAAACACGATTGTTTGGTGAAATTCAGGGTGCGATTAATGAAAACTTCAAAGTTCTATTTAAGTAAAAAATTACATAAAAAAGACCTGCAGTAATTGTAGGTCTTTTTTAGTAACTACACAGTTTTTGCATGTTCGATAATAATTCGCATAACTTCATCCTCGTCATCAGTAATAGTGTACAAATCAAGGTCAGATTCTGAAATCATTCCATCAATTAATAATTGATTTTTTATAAATTCATTAAATGGTTTCCAAAATTTTTCACCAACCAAAATAACTGGTGCCGGATCAATTTTTTTTGTTTGAATTAGTGTAAGCGTTTCTGCAAGTTCGTCCAGTGTTCCAAATCCTCCTGGGAAAAAGAGAAACGCCTTTGACCCAAAACGCATAGCTGTTTTTCTGGTAAAGAAAAAATAGAAAGGAATTTCCAAACTTACAAATGGATTAGTAACCTGTTCCATCGGTAATTTAATAGTCATCCCTATCGATTCAACATGCGCGTTGTGTGCACCTTGGTTTCCGGCCTGCATAATTCCAGGACCACCACCAGTAATAGTTGCATAACCTGCTTTTCCAGCTCGCTCTGCAATAGTTACTGCCTTTTGATAAAATTCATCAGTTTCAGGGGTTCTAGCAGATCCAAAGATAGTAATGGATTTTTTTATAGGTTGTAATGCGTCAATTCCTTGGCGCATTTCTTCATTCATTGCGCAGATTTGAACTTCGTTGTTGTCTTGTCCATATAATGAAATACACCCATTTCGGATATCATCAAGAGTCATTTTTTTAGGGCGAAAGGCCCGACGGTCAATTCCGTCTACTTTTTCTACGTCTTCCATATCGAGTTATTGTATCATAAAAAAATTTAAAAAGAAAAACCCTTTTCAGGATTATTTCTTTGCAGTTTTTTTGGCTGCTTTTTTTGGTGAAAGAGTACTTTTTATATCTTTCCAGTGTTTTTTAAGATCCTTTGAAAACGCGGCAATGTCTTCTGGTGAAATATCTTTAACTTTTGATCCGTATTTTGAAGAAATTTCATCAACAACAGAATGGAATGTTTCCTCGCTTACTTCTTTTGATTTTTCAAGTTTTTCAATCACATCAGCTTTTGCGCGTAGTGACCACGCCTTTATTGTTTTTCTGTTTTTTGCACCGTTTTTACCATACAGGAAATATGCGCCAGCTAATCCCGCAACTGCTAATCCTGCCAACCCCAGTGTTTTTCCTAATGATCCAGTTTGTTTTTTCATAGTGTTAAAAATAAATTATCTAATAATTTCACCAACTTTCATTGATTACTCTCTCAGTATATCATAAAACAAAAAACACCCTTATTGGGGTTTCTGTGGATAATATTATTCCAGGATGTTGTGTATTTTTGACCGTACTTTTCCAATGATTTTTTGCATATGATCAGCTTCGTTTGCAAACAGGTTAGCAACACGTTGAAGTGTTCGAATTAGTTTCCATATTTGAAATCCGATAATAATTAACAGTATAATTAAAACGGCAGAAACTGATCCAAGGATAATTAACAAGATATTAGTAGTGATTGGTTCCATGTGTAAAGTATACTACCTCATACTTCCTTAAGGGATATTGACTTTTTAAAAAAAGTATTTATTATGATGAAAAATTTTAAATTATTTTTTAAATAAAATTACAGTACTTTTACAATAACAAATTAAACTAAACAAGAATGAAATTAAAAAACATCAATTTCGGGCATGTCCTTGGTCAATCTGGTATCCAGGGATTTTTTGGTGAAGGTGACGAATATCCTCATCATAAACTGTTGAGGTTCGTACTCGGCTTCTCATTTTCTGGAATGACATTTGTTGCAAAAACAACAAGTTTGTACGCACGAATTTATCCGGAAAAATCACAAACTGCACTTGTGGATGGTTACAAGCTAAAACAATGGTTTCCAAAATCTATTTGGTTTAGTTTGGGGTCCATTATGCAAGGCTACGTACTTAACGCAATGGGAATCCCAAGTCCAGGTGCACTTTTTTTATTGGGTCTCAAAAAATGGCAAGGGCGCACGGAACCGTTTCAAATTTCGTTTATGCCAATGGAGTCAGCTATTGAAGGAAAAATTAAGGAAGTAAAAGAGTTTTGTAATTACTTGCTGTACTATCTTTCACCTGAAAAACATTTATACGGTGTTCAAATGAATGTGTCATGTCCAAATACGGGTCATGCACAAACAGAAGCGCTGGAAGAATGGGTTGTACTTGCAAGTGTTTTTAAAACACTTATGCCAAACACACCGCTTATTTTCAAACTCGATTTAACCATTAGTCAACAAGTAGTAAGTCAGTTACAAAAGCATTGCGATGCTATTTGTATGGGTAATACTTTGGCATTTGGAAAATTACCGGAACAGGTGCAGTGGAAAAAGTTCTTTCGAAAAGGATCGCCACTTGCTAGAATTTTCGGGGAAAGTTTCCAAGGTGGATTATCCGGAGAACCATTATTTCCTGTTTTGATAAACTGGCTAAAGGAAATGGAACAGGTTGATCCAACGGTTACAATTATTGCTGGTGGTGGAATTATGACAAAGGATAATATTACTTCTCTGTCGAAATTTCGCTGCGTAAAAGCTGTTGCGCTTGGGTCGGTTGCAATTACGCGTCCATGGCGCATGCAATCATTAATTGATCATGGAAACACTATTTTCTCACGTAAAAATTAATTGCAATGAAAGAAGTAATTTTAAGATCGCCGTTTGATGCACATGTGCATTGGCGGCAAAGAAACACACTTATGGGTCAAGTGGCTCCATATACCATTAGTCAATTTGCAGGTGCATTATTGATGCCAAATACAAATCCGAATATTCTTTCGGAAAAAGAATTGTCTTGGTACCAAGATGATGTTGCAAAACAACTGGCAGATGAAAAGTTTCTTGCACTCATGACATATTATTTGTCTCCAACATTGTCTGAAGCAGATTTTGACTTTGCTATGGACAGTAGATTTTTATTTGGTGGAGTAAAGTATTATCCAAAAGGCGGTACCACCAACTCATCAAAAGGATCTCTGGGGTTTAGTAGTGTGATGCATGTGTTGGAGTATATGCAACAAAAACAAATTCCACTTTTGATTCATGGTGAAGTCGCGTCAGATCCAAACGGGATTATGATTGATGATTTTTATCGCGAACAAGTTTTCTATGAAACAGAAATGGAAAATCTGCGGAAAAGATTTCCGGAATTACCGTTAGTAATGGAGCATATTACGACACAAGAAGCGGTTGAATTTGTATTAAGACATGATTACGTTCGTGCCACTATTACACCGCAACATTTACTGTTTGACCGAAGAGCACTTTTCAATGGTGTAACGGCAGATGAACGATCGTTTTATTATGATACTGAGAAGAACGGCATGCATCCTGCGCAAATGTGTCGTCCGATTCTAAAGTCCGAAAAGCATGTCAGTGCACTTAGAAAAGCTTTATTGATACAACATACACAAGGTTTGCATAAGTTTGGCTTAGGTACAGATTCGGCACCTCATACTGCAGATAAAAAATACTGCGAGTGCGGTGCATGTGGGGTTTTCTCTGCTCCAATAGCATTACAGCTGTACGCCATGGCTTTTGATGAAATCGGGATCTTGGACCATTTACCTATTTTTGCATGTGATGTGATGCCAGAGTTCTATAAGATCAAGGACAAGCTTTCATATAAAAAAATATGGATTACGAACTCTTCTTATGGAACAGATGTATTACCGGACTATAATGGTATTGTCACACCGTTTGCAGGACAGACAATACCTTTTGCGGCCATAGATGTAACAAATGCTCATTTGTAGTAAATAAAATTTTAATATAAAAACCCCCAAGAATTTCTTGGGGGTTTTTCATAACATCTTTACAAAACAGGCTTTTTCCTGTATTGTAAGCCAGTATTATTTATTTTAATTACTTTGGATGATTTACAAGTTTTTCGCATTTTGCACAGAGCAATTTACTTGGCGCACGAAGGTGTCACGACAGGTATCCGAATGCTCAAAACCTGCAAATCATCCCAGATAACTTACAAACTATGGAAATTCGAAACATTGCAATTATTGCCCACGTAGACCACGGAAAGACTACGTTAACCGATGAAATGCTTGAACAATGTGGTATGCGCGAAGAGGGTGTATCAATGGACAGTAACGCCTTGGAACAAGAACGAGGAATTACTATTTATGCAAAAAACACATCAGTGTTTTATAAGGGTACAAAAATTAATATCGTAGACACACCGGGTCACGCCGATTTTGGTTCTGAAGTAGAACGAGTATTGCGTTCAATTGACTCAGTGTTATTGGTGGTGGATGCGCAAGAAGGGCCAATGCCACAGACTCGATTTGTGCTTAAAAAATCTCTTGAATTAGGATTGAAACCAATCTTGGTATTGAATAAAATTGACAAACCAGGTGCGGATCCAGCACGGGCGCATGACGAAGTATTTGAGTTGTTTATGGAACTTGGTGCAAATGATGAACAATTGGATTTTACAACTGTATATGCAATTGGTCGTGACGGAACTGCAAAACGAAAAATGGAAGACGAGTTAGTTAACTTGGAACCATTGTTTGATACTATTATTGAAAAAGTTCCACCAGCTGCAAACGACACTACGAAAGCATTTCGTATGCAAGCATTCAACTTGGCATATGATAACTTTTTGGGACGTATGGCTGTTGGTCGTGTATTTGAAGGTATTGTAAAAAATGGTCAAACCGTTGTTATTAAAAAACCGGATGGCGAAACACGAAACGGAAAGATTACAAAATTGTTTACTTTTGAAGGAACCCAGAAAAAAGAAGTTGAATCTGCTGTAGCGGGAGACATTGTAATGATTGCCGGGATCGCAGACATTTTTATTGGTGAAACAATTGCAACTGATGCAACTGCAGAACCATTACCAGCAATTACTATTGATGAACCAACAATCGTTCTTGATTTCTTGGTAAACAACAGTCCATTTGCTGGGCGTGAAGGAAAATTCGTGACAACACGACAAATCCGAGAACGTTTGGAAAAAGAATTGGAAGTAAACGTTGGATTGCGAGTAGATTTTTCCCCAAGTAGTGAACGAACTATTGAAGGATTTAAAGTGTTTGGACGAGGAGAAATGCACATCGCAGTATTGTTGGAAACCATGCGACGCGAAGGGTATGAAATTCAAGTTTCTCAACCTCAAGTAATTTTCAAAGAAATTAACGGCACACAACATGAACCTTTCGAAGAAGTCACTATTGATGTTCCTAATGAATCTCAGGGTGTAGTTATTGAAAAATTGGGAATGCGTGGATTTATTATGAAAGATATGAAAATGCACGAAGCATCAGTTCGTATGGTATTTGAAGGTCCGACTCGTGGTATCTTTGGTTATCGAGGGCAGTTTATGATTGATACTCGAGGACAAGGAATTATGGCAACTCGATTTTTGGAATTCCGACCTCATGCAGGTCCAATCCAAAAACGATTAACTGGATCAATGACATCGATGGAAAATGGAAAAGTACTTGCATTCTCACTTGGAAACCTACAAGAACGTGGAGTTCTCTATATCAGTCCTAACGTAGAAGTATACGAAGGAATGGTAATCGGTAACACTGCAAAAGGTGATGAAATGGCAGTAAACCCTACAAAAGGGAAGCAGTTAACCAACATGCGTGCATCAGGAACCGACGACGCAATTACACTAATTCCGCCACTAGAAATTAATATTGAACGTGGATTGGAACTAATGAACCTGGATGAATATCTGGAAATTACTCCAAAATCAGTTCGATTGCGAAAACAAATATTACAGGAATCTTTGCGCGCACGTGCAAAGAAAGCCTAAATAAAAAGCCTTATAATAAAGGCTTTTTATTGTATTGACTTTTATTTTATTATATGATATAATACAATTAATAAAAACAAGAATATTATGAAGAAATTATCAATTATCTCTTTAGTTGTCTTAGTGATTGGTGTGATCACTGGATCTGTGAACATTATTCTGGAAAATAATTTCCTGGATACCATTACAACGATATGCATTGGCAGTAGCTTAACTGTCCTGGGTTCTATGTTAGCATTTGCTAACACAGAAAAGGCGCCAACCGTTATTGTCTGGATCGGAGTTTTCATTACCGCATTATTTTTCGGTTCAATGGTTACAACATTGACCTCACCAGACACAAGTCGTATGGAATGGAAAGTTGCACAGGCGGTGCATGAACAGTCTGCCAACATAACACGAATGGTTGCGGGCTGCGCAATTGTTGGATTAATTCTGATCCGGATGATTTTAAAAAAGACAAACCGCTTGGTCAATATTGATTAAGCAAAAACAATCGAATAAAAACAGCTTCCTATATAGGAAGCTGTTTTTTTATTTTAAAATTTCTATCATTTTATTTAATGCACGGTGACCAGAAATTAAACGTAATTTATTTTCAGGTAAGGAATAAAATTGAGCAACCGCTTTAATAACTGCTCGATTTGCCTGATTATCTTTGGCTGGTTCGCGTACAAAAATACGCAAAACATTAGGAGCCGATTCCTCGACTAAAGGCTTTTTACTGTCAGGAAATGCTTTTATACGAATAATGTTCATAATAATAGCATAGCACAGTTTATCTTGTGGTATAATGAACCTATGGACATCTTTGCACATGCAGTGTGGACAAACATAATGGCGCGTATTGCAAAACAACGCGCGGCACGCCGCGAACGGTTCGTGTTTAAAATTGGGTGGGCAACCTTTTTTGGAGTGTTTCCAGATTTGTTTGCATTTACGATATCATTTTCAATCGGTATCTATGGATTAATTACGGGTACAGGATTTGTTTACGGTCGCGAAACAATTGCAACCGGGCTTGCACCGATGTTGTACCAATACAGTCATAGTTTAGTTATTTGGGGTATTGTTTTTTGTTTAGTTTCAATTATTTATAAGAAACCACGATGGGAATTATTAGGATGGGCTTTACATATTATTATTGATATTCCGTCACACGCAGGAGGATTTTACTTAACACCATTTTTATTTCCGATATCAGATTATAAATTTACACATGGAATTTCATGGGCACACCCAGTATTTATGCTTGTGAACTATAGTGCATTATTGATTGCGTGGGGTATGGTTTTATTTTATAAGTATAAGAATAGGAAAATATGATATTAATTGATGTAAGGACTCCGTCCGAATACGCGGCGGGACATTATCCAAATGCAATAAATCATGAACTGGATTTAATGATGCAAGGAGTGTTTCCAAATCTTCCTTTGGACACAGAAATCCAGGTTTATTGTCGTTCAGGGAATCGTTCTGAAATGGCAAAACAATTATTAGAACGGGCAGGATTTAAAAATATAAAAAATATTGGCGGTTATGCTATGTAATAGTATATGGAATCACTTTCGTTTACCTCAAAAGTTTGGAAATGGCCTGGTGATATCGCATGGCATTTTATGAGTGTACCTCATGATTATTATGAAAATATTAAAAAGCAGTTTCCAAAAGGGATGGTCAAAGTTGTTGCGGTTATTGGTAAAACAACATGGGAAACTTCATTATTTCCACATCGTAAAACAAAGTCTTTTATTATACCAATTAAACAAATAGTCAGAAAAAAGGAAAATGTTTGGGCAGGTGATGAGCTAAAAATAAAAATTAAGTTTTTGTAATAAATTTTATAAATAATAAATAGTATCTATTATGCCAGATCATTCAAATAATCCACTTCAAAATAAAACGCTTGAGTCTATTCTTGAGTTTTTAGTTGATCAGTATGGCTGGGAACGGCTTGGAGAAAAAATTCGCATTAAATGTTTTAATGTTGATCCAAGTATAAAATCTAGCCTGGTTTTTTTACGCCGCACCCCTTGGGCAAGAACAAAAGTAGAATCGTTATATGTTTATACACAACGCAATAATGCAAAGAAAAAATAGCGCCTCAAGCGCTATTTTTTAATAAAACCAGGTTTTTGTATGCATGGTATACTGATAGTATGAAAAAAATAATCATATCAATCATAACTATTATTGTGGTGACTGCAATTATTACATTAATTATTATTACAGGAAAAAATAAACCTATAAGTACAGAAGTAATTACACAACCTACTGATGTAGCAATAGAAAAAACAATTCCTTTATGTTTTTATTATGAAAAACAAACTGCACGGGGATTTTATGATATTGCATGGTTAAAATTAAATATTGTCGGAGATACGGTAACGGGTGAATTTAGAAATTTACCAGCAGAAAAAGATTCAAAAAGAGGAACTTTTTCAGGAAAGGTCGGATCAGTGGATAAAATGGCAATGGCGCGTACTGCTGATGTTTGGTGGGATTCAATGGCTGAAGGAATGCAGGTGCGTGAACAATTAAAAATTATTTTTGGTGAAGGAACTGCGCAGGCAGCATTTGGGGAAATGATTGATCGCGGTGATGGTGTTTTTGTTTATAAAGACTCAAACAAGTTTACATTAGGGTATCCAATGACTGATGTTGCATGTGATGATTTAGATGATCGAATTATTGTAGAGAATTATATACGTGTAAATATTAAAAATTTAGCTCCTGAAAAAGCAGTGTTGGGCGGTTCATGGTACGCAATGAATATTCGTATTAATCCAAGTGAAAAAACAGGAACAATGGAATATGAGGACGGACATATTGCAGGTAAGGCAAGTTTTAATTATGTCCGTAACGGTGAGACGGTCGAAATTAATTCAATAAAGAAGATAAAATAATATGAAAAAAATATCAGTAGTATCTTGGGTATTGTTGTAATTACTGCAATTATTATAATTATTTTTTTCGTGAGAAATAAGCAGGTAAATACGCCAGTAGTAATGATTAATAATACAGCAATTTTCGATACGGCTTTAACTACAAAATATATCAGTACTCCTGATGCAACATGGCCACCAGCGGTGAAATTTTCTAATGGTTTATTTTCTTGTAATTCACAAGGAAGCGATACATCAGAAGTAGGAAAAATAGAGTTAAAAACAATAGCGGGCACAAAGTATTGTGTTACCTCACGTAGTGAGGGTGCTGCAGGTAGTATGTACACAACTTATACATACGCGGCAGAAATTAAAAACCAATTAGCAACAACTACATTCGTTTTACGATTTGTTAATTGCGATAATTATGATGATCCAGAAAAGACAATATGTAAAACAGAGCGAGAACAGTTTAATCCAGACGTAATGGCAAATGGGATAATTTCCAACAGTATCAACGGTATTGTTCCTGTGGTTACCAAAAGTAGATCATGCTATGTTTATCATCAGGTTGCAACTAAAACTGAACCATACGCAGTAGATGAATACTTGGATTTAGTTTTTGATAATGAAAAAGTATCTGGCACAAAAAAGGGAACTCAAAATGGTCCAGATATGACAAATGGTTATATTGGGTCAATTTCAGGGACTATAGAAAACGGTATTATTACCTCGATATTCAACTACACAATCGAAGGTTCAAATAATAAAGAAAAAGAGCTATACAAAAAAACCTCAACTGGTTTAGAGAAAATGAGATACCCGTTAGTTCAAGAAAAAGGGGTATTGGTCCCAGATGTTACAAAAGAATTTAAAACAGTACCGTATCTAACAATCGATTGTTCCTTGGTGAAATAATTGTATTGTTATTTTAACAGGAGTATACTGGAAGTATGAAAAAAATAATTTCAAGTCAATTTTTATTAGCTGCTTCTCGTTTTTTGCTAGGGTTTATTTTTCTGTGGGCATTTTTGGATAAAACTTTTGGATTAGGTTTTGCAACAAAATCTCCTAACGCGTGGATTCATGGAGGATCACCAACTGCGGGTTTTTTATCAAATGCAGTTCATGGTCCATTCGTGAATTTTTTTCACAAACTGTCAGGACTTGTAGTTGTTGATTGGTTGTTTATGGTTGGGCTATTATTTGTTGGGGTTACTTTAATAATGAATCGATGGACAAGATGGGGTTCTCTTGCAGGGATTGTAATGTTGTTATTAATGTATCTTGCATTGTTGTGGCCAGCAAACAATCCTTTTGTTGATGAGCATTTAATTTATGCGATCTTTCTGGCTTATATAGCAGTAAAATCAGAATCATAAAAAGTCGGCTTTTGTCGGTTTTTTTGATACAATTATTATATATGAGACTCCAAAACAAAATTGCTATTATTACTGGCTCTACCTCAGGCATAGGTTTTGCTATTGCTACCATGTTTTTAAAAGAAGGCGCACGAGTTGTTTTTTCTGGTAAGAAAGAAACTTTTGATGTTTCGTCATATAATGGAAATGCAATTTATATCCCATGTGATGTTACTGATTCCCATGATGTTGATCGTTTAATTAAAGAAACGGTAAGTCATTTTGGCGGATTAGATATTATGGTAAATAATGCTGGTGTCGGGCTAACTGCACCTATTGTAAAAATGGATGATCATTTATGGAATACTGTAATGGCAACGAATTTGTCTGGAGTAATGTACGGGATTCGTGCAGCTGCACAGTATATGATTTCCTCTGGACGTGCAGGATCAATCATTAACACATCGTCTATCTTAGGAATTGTTGGATTTCCGGAAACCGCTGCTTATAGTGCTGCAAAAGGTGGGGTTCATCAACTTACTAAAACCGCTGCAATTGATTTAGCAAAGCAGGGTGTTCGCGTTAATGCTATTGCGCCTGGTTTTATTACAACACCAATGACCGAGGGTGTTCAGAAAGATCCACAAGAACTTTCGATGATAAATGCAGCAACTCCACTTGGTCATATGGGCAAGCCTGAAGATATTGCGTATGCGGCAGTTTATTTGGCTTCAGATGAGTCTGTATATACTACGGGGTCAATTATTTATGTTGATGGCGGGTGGACTGCACAATAAAATTTATAGTACTTATGATTATAAAACCTATACTTGCATCAATTGCAACAGTAATGGCTATTGCTGGAAATGTTCCATACCTGTCCGATGTTTTAAAAAAGAAAATTCAACCCCATCCATACACATGGTTTGTTTGGAGTATTGTTTCGATGGTTACATTTTTTGGACAACTAGCAAAGGGTGCTGGTGTCGGTGTAATCCCCACAGGTGTTGCTGAATTTTTTACTGTAATAATTTTCTTTGCGTCGTTACGATATGGATTTAAAAATATTAAAAAAATTGATACTTATTTTTTAATTATTGCATTACTTGGGATTATTCCATGGATTCTTACCAAAGATCCTACGGTCTCAGTAATTATTGTTGTAGCGATTGATTTAATAGCCTTTATTCCAACACTTCGGAAGACATGGGTGCAGCCAACAACAGAATCATCATGGTTATATCGCATGAATGTTGCCAGACATGCTCTGACATTGGGTGCTCTGCAGGCGTATAATGTTGTGACAATGCTTCACTCAGTTGCGATGATTATCACAAACACCATGATGTCGTTGTTTATTTTAAAAGGTTCTCTCAAAAGAAAAATATAAAAACCTTGTAAACAACAAGGTTTTTGTTTGAAAAAAGTACTCCGGATGATATACTCTAAAACATATGAAATTCTTATTGCAAAATACACAACAAAAATTGAGTTCTACAAAAATTTTTATTAAAGAGGGTTCAAAGAATGCTTGGTTTAATCATCGAAAGAAAACATTCTTTGGAATTATTGTATTGTTTTTTATTGTTTTGGTACTTGTAAAAAATAATGACACTGACTCAGTTATTAACCCATATACCGTTGGTGTAAAAAATATTGTGGATCAGGTTGTTTTGTCTGGGCGCACAGAATCAATTAATTCTGTGAGTCTTGGCTTTGCTGATTCTGGGCGTGTTCACAAGGTTTTTGTAACAGAAGGTCAGATTGTTAAAAAAGGGCAAGTTTTAGCAGAACTTGAAACAAGTGACTTGACTGCTCAATTATCAAGTGCAAAAGCAGAATTAACAATTGCTCGAGCAAATATGAGGTCAGTAAATAGTCAGCAAGGCTCTCTTGTTGAAACTGCAAAACGTGCACTATATGGTAGTTTGGAGGCTTATCCTCTGGATATATTTTCTCCACTAAAAGCGCCAACCGTGTATGGTTCGTATACAGGAAATGAAACAGGAGAATATCTACTAGAAATTTACGCTTCATCAGGGAATTCTGGTGCTGCTGTTCAATATTCCGGGTTGGAATCAGGAGTTGTTGCATTGACCACTGATAGTCGGGTAGCGTTGGGTACAAAAGGTTTATTTATCCAATTCCCATCGTCATCTGGGTATGCAACTACAAAATGGGTTATTCCAGTGCCAAACAATCGATCGTCATCATATGCTACGTTAAAAAATGCCTATGATACCGCCGTTGCATCACGAAATGTTGCTGTTGGTAATGAATCATTGTCATTACTACAAGCGCGAGTTGACCAGGCTCTTGCGACAGTTGATCAAATCAATTCGGCGATCACACGACGAAAGATTGTTGCTCCGTTCTCAGGGACTATCTCTTCTGTTGATTTGAAAGAAGGAGAGTCTACAATTGGTATTTCAAAAGATACTTCACCAGGAGTTTCTATGCTTGCAACAGATCAGTACAAGGTCGTTATTAAGATACCTGAAATTGATGTTGCTCGAGTTGTTTCAAATACACCTGTGGTGATTAATTTAGACGCATATGGTCAAGATGTTAATTTTGCAGGTACGTTAACAGCCATTAATCCTGCGGAAACTATTATTGACGGAGTTCCTGTTTATGAAGGAACTGTATTATTTAATGAAAAAGATAATCGCGTCCGTTCGGGTATGACAGCGACAGTTACAATAAAAATTGATGAAAAAGATAATATTATTGCAATTCCTGGAAATTATATCCTCGAAGATAAGTCTGCACGTAAATTTTATGCGAATGTAGTTGATGTACAAAATGATAATAAAATTACAGAGACTGAAATTAAGATTGGGATTCGTGGCTCAGACGGATTAACTGAGGTATTATCAGGTCTCAATAATGGACAAACGATTTCAGAATTTGTAAAGAAATAAAAAAAGGCATTGCCTTTTTTTATTTCTTTAATGGAATTATTTGTGTATACTGGTGAGTATTCTATGCAAAATTTTATTACAACAATAAAGGTTGGAACTTTCCTCGGGGTTCGACAATTGCGCCGTGCTAATATTTGGACGACGCTTTTAATTGTGTTTATTATGATGCTCACCTTTTTAAACATGGTGGTTGTTTCAGGTATTTTAGTCGGATTAATTGATGGTGGAAATATTTCAAATCGTGAACAATACACAGGAAACGTTATCTTAACAAAACTTTCTGGTGATCCATATATTGGAAATACACAAAATATTTTAGCAACACTACCAACAATTCCCGGGGTAAAGAGTTGGAATGAACGATACACTGTAGGTGCTAATTTTGAAGCAAACTACGGCACTCGTCGTGATTTTAATGCAGAGCGAGATACTATCGGGACTCAGTTGGTGGGTATTGATCCTGCTGGTGAAAATGGACTTACCGAACTTTCTAATTATGTTATCGAAGGAAACTATTTAGACCCAAAAGAGAGCGGATATGTGTTGATTGGTTCAAACATGCTACGCCGTTTTTCAAGTGCATTTGGTGACGGGTTTGGTTCTCTTGATGGGACCTATCCTGGTGATAAAGTTAAGATAACTATAAACGGAAAAACAAGAGAGTTTATTGTAAAGGGGATTGTAAAATCAAAAGTAGGAGAAGTTTCGTTCCGTGCATACATTACAAAAAATGACTTCTTGCAATTTGCAGAACGACCGAGCCTTAATGCGGATGAAATTGCAATTATTAGTGACGGAATTGTTTCTGATAATTCGATAAAAGACACTCTGGTTCGTTACGGTTTTGATCGATTCGCAAAAATTCAAACCGCAGAAGAATCTATTCCAGATTTTTTAATCCAAATGAAAACTGCGTTTGCATTATTGGGTGGAGTTATTGGTTTTATTGGAATCATAGTTGCTTCAATTACAATATTTATTGTGGTATTTATCAATGCGGTAACGCGTCGAAAATTCATTGGTATTTTAAAAGGGATTGGGGTAACAAGTGGCGCTATTGAATTTGCCTATGTGTTACAATCTTTTGTGTATGCAATTATTGGCTCTTCGCTCGGATTTGCTATTATTTACGGATTACTTGTGCCAGCATTTCAAAAATATCCACTCGATTTTCCTTTTTCGGATGGAGTACTATCTGCTCCGATTGAAGGAACACTTATTCGATTTTTCTTACTTATCATCGTAACATTACTTGCGGGATATATTCCAGCACGTATGATTGTAAAGAAAAATACGTTGAATAGTATTTTAGGAAGATAATATTATGATTACTGCAAAAAACATTGTAAAAACGTTCAAAAACGGCTCTGTAGAAACACAGGTATTAAAAGACGTTTCTCTTACTATTCATGATGGAGAATTTGTCGCAATTATGGGGAAATCTGGTGCTGGGAAATCTACATTTATGTATCAATTAGGACTTCTAGATCATCCAACAACAGGAGAGGTCAAGATTGATAATATTGTTGTTACTGACTTATCTCAAGATGACCGTACGCGTTTCCGTTTAGATAATCTTGGCTATATTTTCCAGGACTATGCATTAGTGCCAGAACTAACCGCTATTGAAAATGTTATGGTTCCTTTATTAATGCAAGGAAAAACAACAGATGAAGCAGCAGAGATTGCCCATGAATCACTTGCTAAAATAGGTTTATCTCATCGTGAAAATAACTTGCCAAGTCAAATGTCAGGAGGGGAACAACAACGTGTTTCAATTGCACGTGCTGTTGCTCATAATCCAAAAATTTTATTTGCTGATGAACCAACTGCAAACCTTGATAATATTTCAAGTGAAGCAGTTATGGAGGTTTTTAAAAACCTACATAAACAAGGCCAGACTATTATTATGGTTACTCACGAACCAGAATATACTACCTATTGTGATCGGGTCATTTACTTATCAGACGGGAAAATTGTTGATGAAAAGAAACAATAAAACACGATACTATCGTGTTTTATTTTGTGTCATGAATGGGGAATATAAAAAGTATTCCACTAATACAAATAATACCCAGTATTAAAAATAAATGTTTTGTTGAACTGATCGCAATAATTCCAGATCCAATAATTGGTGCAATAATATAGGATACTGGGTATGTGTTTCTAAAAATACTGATAATTCCCGTTTCTGTAGGAGAAACTTTTTTAAAGAAATAGGTTTCTGTCATAACTTCTACGCAACTGGCACCAAGTCTAGTCATGAATAATACAAACGCAAGTAGTGGTAGCGTAAAATAAGGGAGAGTATACATCAGGATGGTACTGGCGCCCATAACGATAAATCCTACTAATAATAATTCTTTCTCGCCAAGTAATTTATCTGCCAATTTTCCAAGAGGTATTTGGGTTAACACGAAAGCAAACAACATAATGGAAAACATTGTACCAATACTATCCCAAGGGATACCGATTTCAGTATGGAGATACACAGGAGTATAAATTACCATCCAGGCGTAAAAGAATTGCAAGATAAAATTCGCAAACATAATGTTTCGTATATCAGGAGTTTTCCAAAGTTTTCGTAACGCAGAGAAAATATTAACTTTTGATGTATGTATTTGTGATGAAATGGGTACGAAAAAAGATAGCCAAATAAGAGGGATGAGAAGTATTGCTGCTACGGCGTATAATGCCGGGAATCCCATACGTGCTAGAATATACCCAGTTGCCAGAGGGGCTAATACGTATCCCATGTTTAAAACAGTTAGATATTTTCCTCTGATAGACCCCATTGAATCAGTCGTTCCCAGTTGGTCGATAACAATATCGTTGGCAAGAAAGAACATTACATTCATTGCAAAAAGGAAACAAAACGCAACAGCAAGTGTAATTGGGTTAATTGATATAATATTAACCACACAAATAGCGATAGTTGCCAATAAAAGAATCGCCATAGTAATTCGCGATCCAAATTTTACAATTGATTTAGGGATCATTATTAATCCAAAAATAGCCAGTAACGATCCTGCTGAATATAATAACCCCATGTATGATTCAGGAATAAATTGATTTAAAAAAGAGGAGTTACTATACATAATCAAAGCGGTGTGCAATGAAAAAATAAAACCGATGAGATAGAGTAATTTTAATCCAGACTTCATATAGAAACGATTATATCATAAAATCAGTCACTAAAAAATCCCGTACGGGATTTTTTAGTGACTGATTTATAGCGCAATAACAACTGCGGTTACAATCGGCTTCTTACCTGTTTTTTGGAACAAGAATTTTTGAATTTTATCTGAAAGTAAATCTTTAATATTACTAATATCTAGTGGTTTTCCACCGTCTACTTCTGTTTCAACAATTTTCTTGGCTAATCCTCGAACCTTATGAAGGAGTTCTTGGTTATCGCGAAGATAAACGAATCCACGAGAACTAATATCAGGTGATTTTTTTAATGCATGAGTTCGTTGATCAAGAGTTACAATAACTGTAAAAATTCCTTCCTCTGACAATACTTTTCGGTCTCGCAATACAACTTCATGTGCTGGTCCAATATAGTTTCCGTCCATAATGATCCGTTCATGGGGTGCTCGAACATCTAAACGAACTAGTTTTGAACCATTCTCTCGGATTTCAACAATGGTTCCATTATCAGGAACAATAATATCATCTTTTGTTTTTTCTGGTTTTAATCCAAGAACTACATCTCGATGCATTTTCAAACGATAGTGATTACCGTGAATCGGCATAAAGAATTTATAGTTTATTTGTGTGTGTACCCATTCAAGTTCTGCACGACGTCCGTGTCCAGAAGAGTGAACCTGGGTATCTGCATAGGTAATAACTTTTGGGTTCAATCGATAGATACGGTCTTTCAAGTTATCAACAATTCGGTCATTTCCAGGAACTACTGACGCAGAAAAAATTAATGTATCATGTTCGGTTAACTTAATGTATTTATGGGTTCCATCCGCAACACGATCCAATAGTGAGTATTGTTCACCTTGCGCACCTGTTGCTAATACTAATATTTTATTAGGTGGATATTTGTGCATGTCTTCCACCGGAATTACATGGTCCAAGTTAGTTAAGTTTAAATGTTTTACGATTGCGATATTTACTTTCATTGAACGACCCTCTACTACAACATAACGACCATATCGTTTTGCACTTTCAATAAATTGAATAAGACGTTCCACTTGTGATGCAAAGGCTGCAATTAATAGACGACCTTTTGTGTCGGCAATCAATTTATCTACTGTTTTAATAACAATTGATTCAGCTAATGACCATCCCGGGGTAGGAATACCTGTGGAGTCCATAGTCATCAAAAGAACATTTCTATCTCTAAAGAATTTATACTGTTCAACTTCATGTTCTACTGGAACGCCTTCAATATTTTCTACTCGAACATCACCTGTTGAAACAATGTCACCATGAGGTGTCTCAATAATTACTCCTGTTGAGTCAGGAATACTGTGAGTAAGTCCAAAGAAACGAACTTTTAGGTCTTCTGATAGGCGGACGGCCCCTTCATCTTTTTCAACAATACGAATATCAAGAGGCGGAAGATGAGGGTACTCTTCTTGGCGTTTATTGATGATTAATGCACCAAATTCACGAGTGTAAATAGGTGGGTTTCCAATTTTTTCCATAACAAAAGGAATGGCTCCGATATGGTCAAGGTGTCCATGAGTGATCACTAATGCCTTTACCATGTGTTTTCGTTCTTCTAGGTAGGTAGTATCAGGAATAGCTGTTTGAACTCCTGGTCCAGTGTCTCCCATTTGAATACCTGCATCAATTACAATAATTTGATCACGATATTCAATCATGGTCATGTTTTTTGTAATTTCCTCAACTCCTCCTAATGGGATAATTCGAATATCACCAGGAGCAAGAGGTGGAATAACATCTGGTTTTTTATCGAATCGAGAATCAGTTGTCCCTCGGTCATTAGATCCAAAATTTCTTGGTCCACGATCATTAAAACGGGGACGTTGACCGGATCGAAAGTTTCCTTTTTGAGAGGAATTTGTTGGTTTTGTTGGTGTACTTATTGATCGAGTTAATGCATCCAAAGATTCATCGATTGATCGACTTTTTTGTGGATAGTTATTTCGAGGAGTATGCGAGTTTGGTCGCGGTGTATAACCAGACGTTTTCACAGAAGTGATTCCGTTTTGGTTATGAGATTGTGTTTGAGTGTTCATAAAATATAATAATCTGTTTAATTGTAAAAATTATTTATTTGTAAATAATTTCCAAACCGTATCAGTTTGTAAATACCATAAATAAGTAGTTGCAAAACGATCGTGTTTACTAATAAGGTTGGCAAGATTTATCCCATATACAGGACGATGCAGTGCATAAATAAAGTCAGGGCGATAGAGCCAAATTACCGGTGCTCCAGAAAGTTCTTTTTTAATCTCATGCAGAGTACTTGTTCGTTCGGTAGAATTAACTAAGGTAAACAGTTTTTCAATAAGACTATCAAGATTTTTATTTGAATAACCAGTAATATTTAATCCATCGGCATTTTTTTGTGTACTATGCCAAAAAGCATAAAGGTCGGCATCATTTCGGATAAATTGACCAAACAATAATGCGTCAAATGATCGTTTCTTAATCACAGAATTTTCAAGATCATTTAACTGGAATACTTGTAGTTCTGTTGCGATTCCAACTTCTTTCAATTGTTTTTGAATTATTTGTGCTGTGTATTTTAATTCTGCAGTATCAGCGGTACTAATGGTGAAACTTAATGCTTTGCCATTTTTTTCTCGTATCCCAGTAGATACATTCATTTTCCAGCCCAGTGATTCTAATTGTTTCTGAATTTCTGTATTAGAAATTTGTTTTTTCTCTGATATATCTGTTAATTCAGGTAGTGGGTGACTAATTGCTGTTGCGTATCCCTGGAATACATTTTGAATTATTTCTGTTGGATTAATAGTGTTATTAATGATTGATTTTAAAGTTGTATCTTTAAATAATTCATTTTTTTCCGTATTTAAAAATAATCCAAACATTCGAGGGAGTGCCTCAGTGATTTGGTAATTTGTGTTTTCCTTACTTATTTCATAAGGCCGCATGTTAGCTAATAGGTCAAAATCACCTGATTCGTAGCCACTGACTAAATCTTGCTCGTTTGGATACAACATAATACCAATGTGACCAATATAAGGTTTTCCTAGACTAAATCGGGTAAACGCACTTAATCGATATGCATTCGCAATTCCATTTTTATCTCGTGAAATATCACCTATTTTGTACGGACCTGTCCCAATTGGAAGAGTGTTGTATTTACTTGCAAAAAATTCATCGGCAGAAAGTGATCCCCAAATATGCTGAGGTAATATCCCTACTGATGCAGTATCTAAAAAGCCACTAAACGGTCGAGGTAGGGTCATTTTGATTGTTTGTTCATCAACAGCTTCCACGGTGACACCAACCCAATTTGCAGCCAACGGGCTTTGGAATTGATTATCCTGAATAGTTTTAATAGTAAATAAAACATCTGCAGATGTTACTGGTTTTCTATCGTGGAAGACGAGGTCTTTTTTCAAAATAAAAGTATATGTTTTACCATCATTCGAAACCGAATATGACTCAGCCAGGTCGGGAATAATTGTAGAACTTCCGTCAGGGTTTGAAATTTTTCGAACCAGTCCTGAATATACTAATTGTGTTAAATCTTGATCAACGTCAGATACTGCAAGAACCGGGTTAATAAACCGGGGAGTTCCTAACATTCCTTCACGGAGTGTTCCACCTGACATAGGTACCTGTACAGAAAATCGATTACTGATTTCATTAATGGTTCCAATAGTTCCTAAAATAATAATAACGATAAATACTCCAAAGATTTTTTTCTCTTTTGGGGATAATGCATGTATCCGACGAGAAATGGAATTCTTTATTTTTTGAAAGAGTGAGAGATTTGTTTTCACACACATTGGATCTAAATATTACAACAACCTTTAATTGATTACTGTTAAAAGTATCTAAAAAGGTACAGTTATAATGTCCTTTATATAAAGGACAAAGATCTGATTAATGATTAAAAGACATCAGTCTAATGATGACTGTGTAATTACGACAAGAGAATACTGATAACAGCAGATCCAGCGAAAAGAATCGCAATAATAATTGTTGCGAAAAATAGTATTTTTTCCCCGCCGCGTCGTGCGAAATGGGTAATATTTGATGCGGTTCCTCCTAAAGCGCCTTCAATACCATCACCTGATCGTTGAAAAACAATAATCAAAGTTAATAATAGTGCGAGGGCGAGTTGAATGTAGGGTAAGAAATGAGCTATCGTATTCATGTTGTAAATACTATCATAAACAAGTCTGTTTTGCAACGGACAGTGGTAAAAATGGAATTATATTATTTGAATAATTAGTCCACAATTTTTTATTTGTCTTACAATCTACTTGCGTAGATGCCGGTGATTCTTGTATACTAATGTGTATGGAAAACTTTAAATTTTATATCGTTACTTTATTATTAATTGTGGGTGCAGGATTTTTAGGATATGGCGCAATCAGTTCTTTGCTTGATCCTGTTTATTACGTTAATAATGAAAAATTAACTACGGTTGGCGACATGAAATCAGATACTTCTGCTGGTACAGATGCGCCTGCTGTTGATACGGCTGCATCAACTGAAACAACTGTTCCTGTTGCGACAAATCCTGAACCGGCTGCCCCTATAGCTGCTGAAACTCCAAAAGCAGAAGCTCCTGCAACAACAAAAAATGCAGATCTTATTGCTCGATTGAAAAAGATTTCAGGAACACTTAAAAACGGATCAAAAGGTGATGGGGTGAAAGCGGTTCAAGAAGCTTTAAATATTGTTATGAAAGCTGGATTACCAACCAATGGAACTTTTGGAAATCAAACAGAAGCTGCTGTAAAGAAATTCCAAACCTCAGCTAAAATCAGTCCAGCAACAGGACAGGTAGCGTCAAAAACTATTGCCGCATTGGTTGCTAGGTTAGATTAATTTTAATAAAAAATCATCCAAAATAAGGATGGTTTTTTATTATCAAATTATTTGGATTATTCCAAGGAAAAGTACTTGCATTATTTTTTGTTCTGTGTATAATGGCTCCTTGTCGGTGGATTTGGGAAATGTCCCTCAGAAATCGACATTCCTTGTCAATTACATATTACCAAATATACATCATAATTCAGTTTATTTTTTGAAATGATGCAACACAATTTTTTAATTCTGTTGTTTCGTTTTTTGTTAGTTTGATGAGTTTTCGAGAAAAAATATTTATATTATTTCTCGTCAATTTCTTAGTAGAGTTTGATCCTAGCTCAGGATGAACGCTGGCGGCGTGGATAAGGCATGCAAGTCGAACGAATCGGCCCTTGGAA
>CAYSOB010000006.1:15773-25526 GCA_964432575.1 uncultured Candidatus Saccharibacteria bacterium | reverse complement strand
TCAGGGAAGAAGTGGTTCATTGAATGTCGTCCTAAAAACACAATTAATTTTGGTTGAATAAATTCAAGTTCTGCGCGTAACCATTCGGCGCACTGATTTTTTTCAAGAGGAGTAGGATCCCGATTTTCTGGCGGGCGATATTTCACGATATTGGTGATGTAAATATCATCACGACAGAGATTAATAGTGGATAACATTTCATTTAAAAACTTTCCAGCTGCGCCCATAAATGGAATACCTGTCTGATCTTCTTTTTTTCCTGGCGCTTCACCGATAAAAACTATTTTTGAATCTGGGTTCCCATTACCAAAAACTGGTTGTGTTGCCATATTTTTTAGACCACATACACAAATATTGTGTTGGTGTTCATGTAGTTTTTGTAATTCTTGAGCGCGAGTCATAATGTCAAGTATAGCAAACAAATAAAAAAAGCAAGATGTGTCATTTCTTGCCTTTACTCTTTATGTTAATATTAAATTTTCTGACACTTTCCCGATCGCGATATTCGCTCACGGTAATTCTAAAAGGGATTTCATGTCTACAGAGAATCATGTTTGTAAACCTAATATAAGGTCCAACACCTCTCCGATTAATTGTTTTGACCAATGAAGGCTCTTTTGTTTTTTCGAACATTTTACATTGTAAATCTTTTTCTGTTAGTCCTTGGTTATTATTCTCTTTATAAATTTGAATAAATAATCGTATTAATAAGCGTTGTTTAGGCGGTAAGCTTTCTTTAATTACATTGAAAGCATTATCCATTTGATTTAATACTTCCATAGTTTTTTATTTCACAATAGCGAATATTTTTGAATTGTCAAGTTCTCGCATGTAATTACAAAATATGATATAAAATGCGTATATGTTTAAAAAATTTGTATTAAAAAAACTACTTGGATCAAAATTAAAAGACGCAGGTGTTTCTGATGAACAACTTGATATGATTTTGGAATTGGTTGAGAAAAACCCAGCATTTTTCCAGAAAATTCAAAACGAGGTTGAGACAAAGAAAAAACAAGGAATTTCTGAACAGGCGGCAATGATGACGGTTATGCGTGAACATCAGGCTGAATTACAGAAAATTCTTGCTGGGAAATAAGTATTTCATAAAAACCCTAATTCAGGGTTTTTATGTTACAATTTAATTATATGATCATGAGATTTAACTTATTTCCCAAAAACGTTCCCGAGCAGGGTATTGCAACGTCTAAGGCAGAAAGTATTATTACTAAATTTACTAAATGGATACAAGATAATAATTATAATGTAGAAACACTTGATTCCGAACAAGTGGTAATTGAGCTTGTTAATAAAAAATATGGTTCAGCAATGAAAGCTCTTCAAGTCACTACTGAGCAAGTAATTAATGAACTAAAAAGCATGGGATTTTTAGTAGAAGTAGTCCCAGAAAAAGTTAAGCAAGAAAAAGTTTATGAAGAAATTTCTTTGAAGAAGTCAGCCACGACAGAGTTTAAGATTGTTGACGATCCGGAAGTTTTACGAAGACTGGAAGAGAATAAGCTTTTTGAAAGTCTTGAAAAAGAGATATTTCGGAATGATAAGGAGTTAGATTTAGTGTATGAAAAATCTTTACAGATTGGTAAAGAAAATAATGTAGAAACCATTGAAGACTACTATAAATTTGCTGACGCAGGGTTAATTCGTGGTGGGCGTGCAGAGGTTGAAAGAGATTTTGAAGCATTAACAAAAATCGTTAATCAATTTCAAAAAAATTATGAATTAACTGACAGTAAAAAAGCAAATAATAATGAGAAAGCCAAGAAACTTGCGACGATTGCAGAACGGGCAATTGTATTTGGCGTGTCAGAATTAGGTTGGTGTGGTGAAGGGGTGACTATTAGTCCTACGTCTCATTTTGACGATGTTAAGCGTGGGGTAGACGAGGTAATGCAAATTGAGTCTGAGGATGGATCTGGGTCATTAGGATTGGGTATTGATGTTACCTATAGAGGGTTATTAAGTGAGAGTTACAAAATCAAGTTCTTTAAATTACTTAATTCAATTTACGACGGCTATTCATCACCAATAAAATATTTTAAAAATAATAAAGGTGAAATGATGAAAGAATTTTCTGTACCTAAAATTGTATTGTATGTTGATTTCGAAAAAGTAAAAGACCTTATTCGGATGATCAACAACATGGACAATCTTGAAATTATGGAAGAATTTAAAAATAGTCCACAAAAATTTTCAAATTTAAATCAAATAATTACAGTATGCGAACTCCTGGGTGACTTTGCTGAAACATGTCATAACGACGTGTCGGAACAATATCGGGATGTTGCTGAATTGATGCGTAAAATGGTTAATAATAATCCAGACATTAAAAGCGCACTTGATGCAAAAGAAAACAATGAAATAACCCAACATGTGAAATACCTTATCCAAGAGTGGAAGCAGGGGAATTAATCCTTGAATTATCACAGAAAAATGGTACAGTGGTGCGCATATGAAACTATCTCTTGGAATTGTAGGTTTGCCAAACGTTGGGAAATCAACATTATTTAATGCGCTCACTAAAAAAGGTGTTCCTGCCGAAAATTATCCGTTCTGCACAATCGACCCAAGTGTCGGTATTGTTGCGGTACCTGATGAACGTCTGTATAAACTTGCTGAGTTTTCAAAAACTAACAAAATTATTCCTGCGGCTATTGAATTTGTGGATATTGCAGGATTGGTTGAAGGGGCAAGTAAAGGTGAAGGTTTAGGAAATAAATTCTTATCACATATTCGTGAAGTTGATGCAATTTTAGAAATGGTTCGAATCTTCCCTGTATCTGGTGGAGGAACAATGATTAACCATGTGTATGGCGACATGAATCCATTACGTGATATTGGTGTTATTAACTTGGAATTGATTTTGGCTGACATGGAAACAGTAACCAAGCGAATGGGGAATATTGTACGCGACGTCAAACAAGGAAATAAGACTGCAATTCTTGAACAATCAATTTTAGAACGATTTTCAGCTGCTTTACAAGATGAAAAAATGGCAAACACAGTTGAACTTAATGAAGATGAGGAAAAAATTGCAAAACAATTAGGGTTGCTTACCCGAAAGAAATTTATTTATGGATTAAATAAACGGGCAGGGGCAGAAAATTTAGATCAATCTAATCCAGATGAATTTACAAAACTTTGCAAAGCTATTGAATCTATGGGTTCAGAATGGGTGGTTATTGATGCAAAGGTTGAGCATGAATTATCGGAATTCGAAGGTGCTGAAAAGGCAGAAATGCGAGCAATGTTGCAAGCAGATGAATCGCATGACGACGGTATTAATACATTAATTACTAAATCATATACATTACTTGGACTGGAAACATATTTCACTACAGGTGAAGTTGAAACACGAGCATGGACTATTGCAAAAAATTCAACCGCCCCAGTTGCTGCTGCGGCAATCCATTCTGATTTCCAAACCAAATTTATTCGAGCAGAAGTTGTATTTTGGAATGATATATTAGAATCAGGCTCATTTGCAAACGCAAAAGCAAAAGGATTAGTTCGCACAGAAGGGAAGGAATATATTGTAAAAGATGGTGATGTGATTGAGTTTAAAATTTAACTTATATATAAAACCCTAACAATTTTGCTTAGGGTTTTATATATATGGTAGTATAAGGTTCTATGACAGAACGAGTAATAACAATTGGTGACCATATTGTTTCGCCAGCAAATGGGAGAATTATTGAACTACTGGAGACAGAAAGCCCTAACATAACCTTTCAGAAAAAAGGTGTTACCAATCATGTTTTCATACCTGAAATTTCAGGGCCAATGCATATTGTAGTAATTGAAATGAACTTAACTGATGTTCATGTACAACGCGCACCAATAACAGGCATTATCATGCGCGTGGAACGTTTTGAGGGAAAACATGAAAACGCGTTGGGTAAACATGAGTTTGAAATTGTAAATGAAAATGAAAAAGTGGTTACTGTGTTTGGAAATGACACTGAGCGTATTGCCGTAGTACAAGTTGCTGGAATGGTTGCTAGGCGTATCAGAACAATGTTTGAAGTTGGTGATCCAATAAACCAAGGGGATATTTATGGAAAAATCTTATTTGGCTCACAGGTAGTTGTTATGATTCCCAAATCAAGAAGCCTGCAAGTTCAAGTGGGTCAAACAGTAATTGACGGCGAGACAGTATTGGCAAAATAAAAACACCCATTGGGTGCTTTTATTTTTTTATTACTTCTTTTTATTTCCTGACTCAATCCCCAGCAGTGCAACCAATTCATCTGTTGATGCTGTGGATGGATTCATATTATCTGGTAGGTAAATTCTTTTTAATCCAGCTTTTATAAAGTGTCCAGATTTTGATTTTAATACCTGCATTTCACGTTTTGTTTTTGGATGTATAAAAGTAGTAACCAATTCTGTTCCTTTTGGAAGTTGTTTTGGTGTATTTAATAATATCACCGCTTGATCTAACGTAATAGTATATGGGTCATTTGGTTTTTTTATGGATCTAAAGTCTCTTCCTCGTCCGACATATGGCCCAAAACGCCCAACATTTGCGATTATTTGCTCACCTGTTACTGGATCGTTTCCAAGGTTTCTTGGTAATTCAAGTAATTGTAAGGCAATATCCATTGTAACATCAGATGCTTTCATTTTTGGTGGAAGCGATGCACGACGTGGCATAGGAAGTTCTTTAGCTTGTTCAATTAATTCTTTTTCTTTTTTAATAAGTTCTTTATCTTCTGCGGTTTTCTTATGCCCTTTAGGGAATTTTGTAAGTTTTGGTTTTTCTGGAGTTTCGCCTTGTTGTACATAGGCACCAAAACGTCCAGTTAACAGGTAAATATTTTCTCCAGTTGTTGGGTGAATACCAAACGGCTTTTCTTTTCCAACCTCTTGACCATCCATAGTTAATGCTCCGTCACAATCTGGGTAACGACTGCATGACATAAACTTTCCACTACGTCCCAGTTTAATAATCATAGGTGCACCACATTTTGGACACGCATGATGTGCATCGGCGTTACCTAAATTAGTTGCCTTGTCTAGTTTTTCTTTTTCTTTTACTTCTGCAGAAAATGGTCCATAAAAATCAGAAAGAGTTTTTACATATTGGCGATCACCACTGGCAATCTCATCCAATTCATTTTCCATTTCAGCTGTAAACGTATCACTGATATAGGTAGGGAAATTGTCCTCCAAGAAACTTGAGACAACATCGCCAGTGTCTGTTGGGAATAATGTTCGTCCTTCTTTTTTTACATAATCACGTTCCTCTAAAGTTCGCATGATTGACGCATAGGTTGAAGGTCGTCCAATTCCGCGTTCTTCTAATTCTTTAATCAATCCTGCCTCGGTATAACGGTTGGGTGGCTGGGTTGCCTTTTCAGTTGAGTTTAATTCTATTAGATTTATTTTTTGACCGACATTAATTTTTGGAAGTTCAACGTCTTCGCCACGTGCCGCAGTATCTACCGTTAACCATCCTGGGAATAAAATACGTGATCCATTTGCAGAGAAATCTGGAATTTCGGATGTTGTAATGTTTGCGACTAATTTAGTTTTTAATATTTTCGCATCACTCATCTGTGATGATACTGCACGTTCCCAAATTAATTTATATAAACTTTTTTGCTCGTCGGTAAATCCGGCAGATAGTTCATCAACATGAGTTGGCCGAATTGCTTCATGGGCTTCCTGTGCATTCTTTGATTTTGTTGCGTAGGTTTTTGCCTGCACATAATCTTTTCCATACTTCTTATTAATTAACGAAATGATTTGTTCTTGGGCTTGTTTTGAAAGATTGGTCGAATCAGTACGCATATAGGTAATGTGCCCCTCCTCGTACAACTTTTGCGCAACCTGCATCGTTCGTGATGGAGAAAAACCCAGTCGCGTAGATGCAGTTTGTTGTAACGTTGATGTGGTAAATGGTGCGCGTGCAGAACGTTTTTGTTCTGATGTTTTTATATCAATTACATGCCAATCATGTTTTTTACCAAGTTCTAAAATACGTTCAACTTCTTTTAATTCCCGAGGCTCCTGGGAACAGGAAAGAGGAAACTGTTCTTTCCCAGCAGAAAACAACCCTTCGATGGTCCAATATTTTTCTGGAACAAAGGCTCTAATTTCACGCTCTTTTTCCATGATGATACGAAGTGCTGGTGACTGAACGCGTCCTGCAGATAACCCATAGCGAACTTTTTTCCAGATCAACCCTGATAAATCATATCCTACTAATCGATCTAATACTCGGCGAGCCTCTTGGGCTTGTACTAATTTTCGATCTACATCGCGAGGGTGTTGCAACGCTTCAATAATAGCTTCTTTGGTAATTTCATTGAATGTCACACGCTTAATAGGTGCGGAAATTTTTACATCTTTCAATAATTCTAGAATATGCCAAGAAATAGATTCACCTTCACGGTCTGGGTCGGATGCAAGCAATACTTCATCTGCCTTTTTTGCAAGACTTTGTAATTCTGAAATAACTTTTCCTTTACCTACAGAAATTTCATAACGAGGAATAAAACCACCAGGAATGTCGATGGCGTCTTTGTTGGTTTTTGGTAAATCACGAACATGTCCAATAGATGCACGAACTGTATATTTTCCGTCCAAATATTTCTCGATCGTTTTTGCTTTTGAAGGTGACTCAACAATCAGAAGTTTCATAATGTTTTACTACATACCATATATGTGTAGGATTTGGCAAATATATAAAAAACCAGCCTCTTTGATAAAGGGCTGGTCAATAAACTTTTTTAAAACAGTCAGTCGTTTTTAGAGTTTTCTGCTGGTTTTGAATCCTTTAGTTTTTCCTCTATTTCTGTTTTATCAGTAGGAATTGGTGGGTTTGTTTTGTTTACACTAAATAACTTCTCCAAGTTCGCTCTGACCTGTCTTCCTAATTCAGGATCATCTTTAAAGGTAGCTTCATTTGCCATAAAAATAATTTTGTATTTAGAGTACTATAAATGTGATATTTATCAAGTCCTTCTAATTTCACCGCCGATCTCTTTAATTAATCCTTTCAATTCCATTTGAGATAATAATATATTTGCCTTATGTATTGGGATATTCATTTCGCGTATTAACTCACCTCGAAGTTTTGAACTTGATAACAAATTAATAACCGATTCTTCTTCTGGACTGCATTGTGAAAATAAATCAGCAGGCTTTGTTTCTGTTATGGTAAAACCAAGTGCTTCCAAAATATCATTTGAACAAGTAATTGGTGTTGCACCCAACTTAATTAATTCGTTCGTTCCTTCTGAGTTTTTTGAAAATATATTTCCTGGTACCGCCAGCACATCCCGGTTGTATTCCGTAGCTAACCGTGCAGTAACTCGTGTGCCTGATTTATTTTCAGCTTCAATTACTAATGTTGCATGTGCTAATCCTGCCATTAATCGATTACGCTGCACAAAAGACCATAATGTTGCTGCAAAATCTGATTTAAATTCTGAAACCAGTGCACCGCCTGATTCTAAAATTTGATGAGCCAGTTGATATTGCGCTTTTGGGTACAGAACTGTATCATCAAGTCCTGATCCAGGAAACGCAACTGTTAATAACGCGTTTTCTAACGCTGATTCATGTGCAATACGATCAATTCCGTGCGCCAATCCAGATACAATGACGATAGGATAGCCTTTCAGCCCTGTGATTAATGTCCTACATACATCTTCGCCGTATGGTGTATATTTTCGTGAACCGACAACACATAAAAATTTATATTTATTAATGTTTGGGAATATTCCACGAACAGATAATTGTTTCGGCGGTTGTGAAATGTGATTAAGTGGTTCAGGAATTGGTAAAGAGGTAATTGGAAAATGCATAATTGAATATTTTATCATAACGTGTATACTGGTCAAAAATTACTACGATAAAGGAGGTATTTTTTATGAGACAGTTACAAATAGTAATCACAAATTAAGCGGCGGAACCGGGGTTATCACGCATAACCACAAAGGCACATTACTACGGTGATGTGTCTTTATTTTTTATACTGATAATGCTATACTCGCCAGCATATGTTAGATATTAAATTTATCCGTGAAAACCCGGAATTAATCAAGGAAGCCGCTCGAAAAAAGCATATTAATTTTAATGTGGATGAATTACTATCTGTTGATCAAATACGATTAGAAAAACTTTCTACAGTTGAAACATTACGCGCAGAACAAAATTTGGTTTCTGATAAAATTCCAACTGCCAACCCTGAAGAACGAAATGATTTAATTGCAAAAATGTCGTTATTGAAAGATGATTTAAAAAAGCATGAAGATGATTTAAAACAAGTAATGATTGATTGGCAAAAATTAATGTTAGCAGTGCCTAATATTCCTGACATCTCTGTTCCAGAAGGAGAAAGTGATGCGGACAATATGGAGATTCGCCAAGAAGGAGAGAAACCAGTGTTTAATTTTACCCCAAAGTCGCATATTGAATTGGCTGAAATGCATGATCTAGCAGACTTTGAACGAGGTACAAAAGTTTCTGGTTTTCGTGGCTATTTCTTGAAAAATGAAGCTGCTCAATTATCAATGGCGCTATGGCAATTTGCAACAGAAGAATTGAATGCAAAAGGGTACATACCTATGATGGTTCCGTCATTAGTTTCAAAAAAAACATTAATGGGGACAGGGTATTTGCCGGGTGGTGAAGATGATTTGTATCGTACACAGGATGATGATTATCTTGCAGGGACCGCAGAGGTTGCAACGATGTCATATTACAGTGATGAGATATTAGACATTTCAGAGTTGCCTAAAAAAATTGTTGCATGGAGTCCTTGTTTCCGACGTGAAGCAGGGAGTCACAGTAAAGACACAAAAGGTCTCATGCGTGTACATGAATTCTATAAAGTGGAACAAGTAATTCTTTGTGAAGCAAATCATGAACAATCAGTTCACTATCACGAGGAGGTAAATAATAATATAGAAACTCTTGCGCAAAAATTAGGTATCCCGTATCGTGTGGTAGTAAATTGTGGAGGCGATCTTGGTCAAGGTCAGGTAAAAAAATATGACGTAGAATTATGGATCCCTTCACAAAACACATATCGTGAAATTTCATCTGCTTCATATTTTCATGACTTTCAAACACGACGTCTGAATATTCGTTACAAAGATAAAGATGGCAAGATGCGTTTTGTTCATTCATTAAACTCAACAATGGCGCCAACCCCGCGTTTTCTGATTGCTCTATTGGAAAATTATCAACAAGCTGATGGAACTATTAAGATTCCAGAGGTACTACAAAAATATATCGGTAAAGAATATATTGGAAAATAGTTTGGTACAGAAAAAGTCATGCATGTCATGACTTTTTCTGTTATACTATTTTTATTATGGAAGCCGAACAAACTTTATCACTTGGAAAAATTGGTCAACCACCTCAAAAAAAGAAATCAACAGGTTCGTTGATTATTAAAATAATCTTTTTAATGATTTTAATTTCCGTTTTGATTACTGTTGCAATAATTGCAGTTTTACGAAACGATCGTTATCAATTTAAATCAGTAGACGTTTTCGGCCCAACTACATTTGCCGCGGCAGATATTACCGCATTTACAGAATCATACTGGTCGGGAAATTATTTTTCATCTATTCCAAAAACCAGCACTATTTTGTTTTCAAAAGAGAATTTTGAACAATCCATAAAAAAACAGTTTCCCATTATAGAGGTTGCCTATATAACATTACCAGAACCAGACAAGCTTGAAATTCATATTCAGGAACGTAAACCAGTAGT
>CAYSOB010000006.1:0-15673 GCA_964432575.1 uncultured Candidatus Saccharibacteria bacterium | reverse complement strand
GCATTTAAAAAACAATTTATAGAAAATCCAAAAGATTTGGAATATATTGATATGCGTTTCCCAGGAAAAATATTTTATAAATTTGTAAGTAATAAAAAACCAGTGGAAAATACCGCCGAAGTTGTACAATAGTTTGACAAGTAAAGTTATTTGGAGTATCTTTTGTGAAATTAATGTGTATGAAATACATTGGAAGATATAGTCCGCATTACTATCAGTTTCTTGAAAAAAGAACTAGAAAAATGCTTCACAAAGCCAAAAAGAAAAGACAATCTATTTATTATTCGTTGTTTTCATCATTTTAAAACTAATGGAAATAATTGAGATTGAATTAATTCAACTGCATGTCCAAGAAGGATTGTAGTTGTTTTTATTTACAAAAAACTGTAATCAGGTATTGTGTGGATATGAATTTTTGGAAAAATTTACCAAAACCATTTTTTGTACTTGCGCCGATGGCGGACGTAACCGACTCGGCTTTTCGTCGTATTATTGCAAAATACGGGAAACCTGATGTAACTTGGACGGAATTTGTGTCTGCTGATGGTTTATGTCATCCAAAAGGGCGAGAAAAATTATTAAAGGACTTAGTCTATTCTGAAGCTGAACGTCCCATAGTTGCACAGTTATTTTCAAGTAACCCAGAAAACATGCGTGCGGCATGTAAATTGGTTACCGAACTTGGATTTGATGGAATTGATATTAATATGGGTTGTCCTGATAAAACAATCGAAAAACAAGGTTGTGGATCTGCGATGATTAAAACTCCGGATATTGCAATTGAAATTATAAAAGCTGCAAAAGCAGGAATAGGTGATGCAGGAAAAGATATTCCGTTGTCAGTTAAAACTCGTGTCGGATATAGTAAGGATGAAATTGATACTTGGGTTAAAACAGTTTTGGAACAAGACATTGCTGCGTTGACTATTCATGCGCGAACTCGAAAAGATTTATCACAAATTCCTGCAAACTGGGACTATGTATCGCGCGTTGTAAAACTTCGCGATAAAATTGCACCTGATACATTAATCATTGGAAATGGTGATGTATCAGATATGAATGACGGTATTGAAAAATGTCATCAAACACATTGCGATGGAATTATGATTGGACGCGCATTGTTTGGAAACCCGTGGATCTTTAATAAAGACATTTCGATAAAAAAGCAGGGAACATGGAAACAAAACTTTTTCTTGCGCATGCTTCCTAATACATGGTCTAAAAAAATCATGGGCGATAGTCGGTATACAATTTCGGATATTTCGCTTGTAGATAAATTACATGTCATGCTGGAACATACACAGTTGTTTGATGAATTACTTGGTGATGTGAAAAATTTTGCAGTAATGAAAAAACACTACAAAGCATATGCAACAGGGTTTCCGGGCGCAAAGGAATTACGTATCCAATTAATGGAGTCAAAAAATAAGGAGGAAGTGCAAGTAATAGTGGATAGTTTTTTGAAGACTCAAATCAGTTAAATAGCCTATTTCGGGCTATTTTAGTTATCCACAGTTTTGTTTTAAATACTTGATTAAAAAGGATAGTATTGGTATTCTATTGGTAGGACAGTTCTTTAAATCAAATAACTTCCTCACAGCGATTTGTTTTAAAATCGCACCCAAACCCATCTTTATGATGTGGTTTTTTATTTGTTTAAAATCTGATATAATTATCAAATATGTCACATCTAGCACTCTACCGAAAATACCGCCCGCAAACTTTCAGTGATGTTCGTGGGCAATCTGAAGCTGTTTCTTATTTAGAATCAGTTATCCGTTCTGGGCACGTGCCCCATGCATTATTATTGACTGGATCACGTGGAATTGGGAAAACAACTCTTGCTCGAATTTATGGGAAATCTCTTGGGATTGATTCTCATGATATATATGAAATTGATGCTGCGTCATATCGAAAAGTTGAAAACATGCGCGAACTGTTAAATGATGTTTTAACACTTCCTATTTCTTCACCTTATAAATTATATATTCTGGACGAGGTTCACATGCTAACTAACGAGTCATTCAACACATTCTTGAAAACTCTTGAAGAGCCACCACGACATGTGATCTTTGTTCTTGCGACAACAGAGCTTAACAAAGTACTTCCTACGGTGTTATCACGATGTCAGGTCATTCATTTAAAAAAGCCTTCGAATAGTATTCTGGCTGATCAAATCGTTGATATTACAAACCAAGAAGGAAAGACAATTTCTCGTGAACATGCATTATTATTAGCAGAACGCGCAAATGGATCATTTCGGGATGCGTTGGTATTACTTGATCAAGTTCTAGAACAAATTTCAGGATCAACAGTAACCCAAACTGATATTGACCGACTTGGAGTTCGTGCCTCAGATTACCTTGCTTTTGAGTTTATTTCCGCATTAGCTGAAAAAAATTCTGACAAATTGTTTTCAACATTAAATACTATCTCTGGCGACGGTAAAAACCTTTCCGAATTTTTAAATAAACTATTACAGTTAATGCGAGTTGTTTTGTATGTTCAACATGCACCTATGTTATGGAAATCCGCACAAGAAGATTTCTCGGAAGAACAAATACAACTGATAGAACAATGGTCTACTGAAGGTATTGTGACTTCCGGATTATTGTCACGATTCCTACGTGCTTATGAAGAATCAAAACGTTCAACAATTCCTGCAATTCCTGCAGAACTTGCAATTATCGAGGTTTTAGGTAATAATACCAATCGTTAAAAGCTTACCTTGTGGGTTATCACAAGGTCGGCGTTTAATATTGCCAGATCGTCTAATGGTAGGACAACGGTTTTTGGTGCCGTTTATCTTGGTTCGAGTCCAAGTCTGGCAGCAGTTTAGGTCTAGAACTAATATTTCTTATTTGTATAAGAAAATAAAAAGCCGAACAGTAATGTTCGGCTTTTTATTTAATTGTCGCACTGTCTAAACAATTGTTTTAGGGCCTGCGGGGATGGTGTTTAAATTTTTCGGTTCAACAGGCCTGTTAACAAGAGAGTTCTCCAAGTCAGATCGGTAAAAAACCCGGTAACTGATGTAATTTTGATATTCTCCAACGGAGATAATTGTTTTCCCAGGTGGCGGATAGTTCCCGGACATGAATAATAAAAAAACTGTTTGAATAGTACAATCTTCTTTTCGTTCATCAAAAATGTCTGAAGTTTTTGAATAGAAAATTAATCCATCAAAAATATCTATCCATAATCCTGGTCTGGTCACATTTTCGTAATAATCAAAATCAACATCTAATGTACTAATTGCCTTAATGGTTAATTCTTTTCTTTTTAAAAATTCCTTTTGGGAAAGATTCCCAAGAATTTTGTCATAATGATCGTTTTCTTTTAACCAATCCAGACAATCATTGTAAATAATCCGTTCAGGTAAATACCAAAAGAATTCAAAAATTACTTTTAGTAAAGATATAAACTTATGCATAGGCTTGAATTTTAAGTGAACAAAAAATATTTTTTAAACTCTAAAACAATTTAGGAGTAAAGTCAATAATATGGATTGTGATATACTTTTTATATGGAACCTACACTTACTGCAAAAAAGTTTTCTTTGCTAAAGCGTGCTCAAAGTTTTGAACATGCGGGAAGGGGATTAATAGTATTTATAAAAGGTACCCATAATGCATGGGTGCATATAACCGCATTAGTTATCGCCGTATTATTAGGGATATTTTTTAAAATTTCAACTATTGATTGGATGTTTCTAATTTTGGCTTCCGGGTTTGTTTTAGCTGCAGAAGCGTTTAATACCGCAATTGAAATTGATATCGATCTGACATCTCCTGACTTTCATCCATATGCAAAAGATACAAAGGATGTAGCTGCGGCAGCAGTATTGATTTCTGCGGTGACAGCAGGGGTTATTGGTATTATTATTTTTGCACCCCATATTATTAACTTGATTGAGAAAATTATTAACTAAGGTATACTGTCGTTATATGAGAACAAAAATTTTTCTGTTTCAATTACTTGTTACTAGTCTTCTTGGATCTGCAATTGCGGGAATTATTTTAATTTCACCTGCCTATGCAGAAACAAAAGCAGCAGCAAAAACAACAACAAAAACAAGTACTAAAACAGAAACAACGGCCCCAGTAGAAACCACGTCGCAAGAACCAATCTCTGCTAATAGTTCTCCTTTACTAAATTCAACAAAAGGATTTTTTGCATCATTATATGCAAAAATGGATGCTTGGCGTTTATCACAGTTAGATATTTGGAAAGCAATAAAAGCCGAAAAAGAAGAACAAATTGCTGACACTACCGCACAAGGTGACAAGAAGCGAGCCGAACGTGTGGATAATGTTCTTGACGGGAAAAGCACGACTGTATTTCAAGGATCTGGAAGTGAGCTGTCTGATAACGGAAACGTGTTCTTGTTAAAATTATACAGTTTTGCATTATTTATATTTGTTATTATTTTCTCATCCCCGTATATATTTTACGGAATTGCTATTTTCTTGGTTTTAGTTATTATCAGTCGTATTATCAATAAAATACGTCACCCTGACGGTTATTAATACCTTATGAAACAAACTGCTCTTCGTTATGGAATTTTAATTGGGCTTTTTATAAGCACCAGCATCTTTCCATGGTGGGCAGTTTTTGCTTTATCAGCAATTGCAGCTTTTTTAATTGAGGATTTTTTTGAATTAATAGTGATTGGATTATTCTATGATATTCGATTTCATATGCCGGGTGCACATTGGTACATGTCGATTATACATACAGTAATTCTTGTAGTGATTGTTGTAGTTGCATTTTTTATTCAAAAAATTACTCGTCGACCAAGTTTATTATGATTTTTAGACGACCTAAAAAAATTAATAATCGTTTTATAGACCCTGACCAAATTTTAATGGATGCAGAAAATCGTCCAAAGTTTAATACGCAACAATTTGAAGGTGTAATTGAGCGTCCTATTAGTAAAAAATCTATTAAATGGTTTGGTTTTTTTATCATGGTTTCTATGATTGCATTTGCTGTACAACTTGTTCGTGTACAAATTATTGAAGGGGAAAAGTTTTTTAGTTTATCAGAAAATAACCGTCTTCATGAAATTCCAATTTTTGCAGAACGCGGGGTAGTTTTTGATCGAAACGGAAAAGCTTTGGCATGGAATATTCCTGCGCCAGATGGTGAACCGTTTTTACATCGCGCATATATTGAAGGTGGTGGTTTTGGGCACCTGTTGGGGTATGTTGGATACCCGACAAGGGATCAGTCTGGATTTTTTTGGCGGGAAACGGTAATTGGAAAATCTGGGATTGAAAAAAAATTCAGCGAATACTTATCTGGTAAAAATGGGAGCAAGGTTGTTGAGGTTGATGCAACAGGAAATATAACCTCTGAAAATATGATGATCCCACCAGAACCAGGAAAAAATCTTACACTTTCAATTAATTCTGGAATTCAATCTGCTTTGTATAATGCAATAAAAGATTTGGCAGAAACAAGTAATTTTCAAGGAGGTGCCGGAATTATTATGGATATTAAAACTGGCGAACTAATCGCTATGACCAGTTACCCTGAATTCGACGCAAACGTACTATCTCAAGGAAAAGATAAAGAATTGATTTCAGAGTATGCAACCGATCCTCGAAAGATATATTTAAATCGTGCAATTGCAGGATTATATACACCAGGTTCAACCGTGAAGCCTTATTTAGCACTAGCAGCGCTCCAGGAAGGTATTATCACACCTACAACGACTGTGTTTTCAAGTGGGCAAACACTTATTCCAAACCGATATGATCCTACTAAGCCCCAAATTTTTCGAGATTGGAAAAAAGAAGGTCATGGAGTTACCAATGTATATACCGCAATAGCAGAGTCTGTGAACACGTTTTTCTATGCTATCGGAGGCGGTGCGCAGGGAATTACTACACCTTTGGGAATTTCACGTATTGATATCTATGCTGAAAAATTTGGACTGGGAACACCAACAGGTTTTGAACTTGAAAATGATAAAAAAGGAACAGTTCCGTCACCTGAATGGAAATTAAAAGCATTCAAAACAGATAATGCGTGGAGACAAGGTGATACCTATAACAGCTCCATCGGGCAATTTGGTTTTCAGGTATCTTTATTACAAATGGTACGAGCTGTTGGAGCTATAGCAAATAGTGGAACATTAATTACTCCACACCTACAGAAAGATACTCCTATCAAGGATTCTGAAAAGATTATAGTAACAGGAATTGATGAGAAGAATTACAAAATTATTCGTGATGCAATGAGAGAAACAGTGCTTCGGGGTACTGCAAAAGTACTTGATGTGCCCTATGTACAGGCAGCAGTCAAAACAGGAACAGCACAAGTAGGAAAGGGGAATCGCTACATGAATTCATGGTCAACCGGCTTTTTTCCTTATGAAAATCCTCGCTATGCGTATGCAGTAGTAATGGACCAAGCTCCTTCTACAAACGAAACTGGTGCTTCTCGAACTGTCCGTGTTTTATTTGATTGGATCCAAAACAATGAACCAGAATTTTTTACACAAAATTAGCCTTAGTATATGAGGCTTTTTTGTATTGTTTGGGTGCTTGACAAGCATTAAGTTTGTGCTATATTTACATGAATAAAAATTAAAAATCATGAACGGAAAATCACCGCCGCATGCTGCTACAGCAATGCAAAAAAACAATTCGGGGAAATTTACGCAGTAGAATCCGGCCGGCTGCACGCAGCGCCAGAAAACCAAACAAGGTATGAGCTCCACCTTAAAAAGAAAACGGACTTAGTATTAATTTTAGAGTCTCACCAATTCTAAAAACCCTTAGAGGTACTACTGGTGTGGGAAATTAAAAAAGAATAAGTAAAAAAACGTTTAGAAAGCCTGCTATATGCAGGCTTTTTTTATTTTTAAAATCTGATATAGTCATTCAATATGCAGAAAGAACTTATTACTGAACAAAAAAAGGCAGAACTTGAATCAGAACTTATTGAACGTAAGGCTGTTTTACGAGCCGAAATTGGTGAACGTGTTGCAACAGCTCGAGCGCATGGCGATTTATCAGAAAATGCGGAATATCATGCAGCGCGTGCAGAACAAGGAAAAAATGAAGCACGTATTATGGAAATTGAATCTATTTTGAAACATTCTGGTATTGTGACACGTTCAAATTCTGGAAATGTTGAATTAGGTGCAACTGTTGTAATTAAAAAAGAAGGTGACGCAGAAACTAAAACTTTTATGATTGTTTCAGATACAGAGGCAGATATTTCACAAAATAAAATTTCTACCAGCTCACCTATGGGGTCCGTAATGATCGGAAAAAAAGCTGGCGATACTTTTATGTTTACAACACCTCGAGGTGAAGTGACGTATCACATTATTACTGTTGAATAATACTTGTAATTTTTATAAAAAGTTATAGAGTAATACCTGAATCAACTGAAATCCAGGCAAAAGCAAGACCTGGTGAGTCTGCCTTCTGGGCAGATTTTTTTATGGAAAAAACCAATAATTAATGCTATACTTGGCGAATTATGGCATCACTCGAAGAATTACGTTCGGTAAGAACTGAAAAATTATCATTTTTACGGGATTTTGGTATGGAAGCATATCCAGTATCAGTACCCAAAACACATAGTTTGGACCAGGTGATACGCGATTTTGAAAACCTTGAGCAATCTGCACATACAGTTTCTTTGGTTGGGCGAATTTTGTCATTACGAGGACAAGGGGCAATTATGTTTGTGACCTTGTTTGATGGTACGGAAAAATTCCAGGCGGTTTTTAAAAAAGATGAAATTGATGAAGATCTTTTTGCTCTTTTTGTAAAAGCAGTTGATTTAGGTGATTTTATTTCTGTAACAGGAACGTTATTTGTAACCCAAAAAGGGGCACAAAGCTTATTGGTAAAATCTTGGGTTATGGCGACAAAATCGCTCCTACCAATTCCTTCAGAGCATTATGGATTAGAAGGTGAAGAAAAAATGCGTAAACGATACTTAAACGCAATTGTTGATCAGGATGTATTCAAGCGTTTTGAAACTCGTTCAAAAATTATAAAATATATTCGTAATTTCTTTGATGCAAAAGATTTTCTCGAAATTGAAACTCCTATTTTACAAAATCAAGCAGGAGGAGCAATGGCGCGTACATTCAATACTCATCATAATGATTACGATATGGATATGGTGTTACGTATTTCACTCGAACTAGAACATAAAATGATGATGGTTGCAGGATATAATCGTATCTATGAGATCGGAAAGAATTTCAGAAACGAGGGAAGTGATCCGACGCATATTCAGGAATTCACTATGATTGAATGGTATGCCGCATACGAAACACTTGAAACAAACATGGAATGGACAGAAGATCTTATTCGAGGTCTTGCACGCGATGTGATAGGTAAAATGTCATTCATGGTAGAAGATAAATCTGGTGAAAAAGTAGAAGTAGATTTAGATAGCGTGTGGCTACGTGTCCGATTTGATGATTTACTACGACAAAATGCATGTCTGGACATGGCTACGGCAACAATCGACGATATAAAATCAGCAGCCAAAAAATGGGGAATGGGCGATGATGAAATCAATAAAACTGGACGAGGGAACTTGTTGGATTATGTATATAAAAAGTCTTCAAGAAATAATATTATTCAGCCGACATTTGTTACCAATTACCCAAGCGAACTAAAGCCATTGGCTCAGCAAAATCCAGACGGAACAGCACAGGTTGCACAATTGATTATTGCCGGTGCAGAAATTACGAATCAATATGCAGAGCTCGTAAACCCAATTATTCAACGAGAATTACTTGAAAAACAATCTGCTGCAAAAGCTGATGGAGATGATGAAGCGATGGAAGTCGATGAGCGATTCTTAACCGCTATGGAGCACGGAATGCCGCCTATGACCGGTTTTGGGATGGGAATTGATCGTTTGGTAGCATTATTAACTGAACAAGACAATCTGCGTGATGTGATTTTCTATCCAATCATGCGCCCGAAAGAGTAAGGTTTATGGAAAAACTTCCAAGTATAAAAGAAAATTCAATAGAAAAACCCTTGTTTCTCTATCATGGTACTCCTCAAAAGAACCTAGAGTCTGTTGATCCAAAGATTAAGACTTTTCATAAAAAAGAAAAAGAACTTGTTTTTGCTTCGCCTGATAGAAAAGTTGCTATTTCATATTTAGCAAAAGGTGACTATTCATGGTCTGCAGGAATATATAATCACGAATATTTCATTGTACTTCCTATAACAAAACAAGAGTTTAAAGAAAACGATTCTGGTGGTGCTGTATATATATTTAATTCAAAAAATTTTAAAACAACAAATGATAGAAAAGATTATGAGTGGGTGAGTGAACAGAAAGAAAAACCTATTCAAAAAGAAGAATTTGTCTCAGCATTAGAAACAATAGAGAGTAATGGTATTGGTATGTATTTTCTTGATAATTACGAAAATTATAATAAATATTGCTCTATAAAATCAATTAGCACCAAGACTGCTCATGAATTTTTACAAAATTTTAGAAAATAAAAAACACCAAATGGTGTTTTTTATTTTCTATTCTCAAGCGCACTACTCAACGTTTCAGAGTCCGCATATTCAACCTCTGCGCCAGTAGAAAATCCACGCCCAAGTTGTGAAATTTCAAAATTAAATTGTTGGGCAAGTGGTGTAATTTTTTGCTTTAAAGAATCCGTAATACGATCAGCATCAGGATTTGCAGGGAGCGCAAAAATAATTTCTTCTAAAGATGCACCTTTTTGGTTAATGAGTTTTTCTAATGCCTTGATTCGAAATTGTTCATCAATTTCTGTATCAAGTAAATTCCCAAGATTCCCTAAAACAAAATATTGTCCATGATATGTTTGAGATTTTTCAAATGCTTCAATATCTTGGTCTTTTTCGACTATTAAAAGAATTGAATTATCACGTGTTTCGTCACGAACAATTGGGGAAGTCGTAATACTTGGATCATTGGTCGTAAAATACTGGAAACTGACAGGGCAGAGCTTTACAGTCTTTCGAGTATCAACGATTTTGCTTTGGAGTTCCGTAATGAAGTCAGGATTGGATTGAACAATAAAATACGCAAACCGTTTTGCTTGGCGTCGTCCAATTCCTGGAAATTTTGTAAACAAATGAGCCAACTGCTCGAAAGGTGTTTGCATGATTTTGCCAGTATACCATAATTTGGACCAAAAAACCCCTTTCCAAGGGAGTTTTTAAAAGTTATCTTCAACAAAACCTGACCCGCCTGCAGTAGAAGCAGCAGGTGCAAAATCACTAAAATCTCGCTTTTCAACTTCGATAAAGGTTGTTTTACTACCATCAAACACTAATTCAACCATTCCTGTTGGACCATTTCGATGTTTTTCGATAAGGATTTCAGCAATCTGTGATTGATCTTCTTTGTCTCGGTGGATAAACATAACCACGTCGGCATCTTGTTCGATAGAACCAGAGTCACGTAAATCAGACAGTCGGGGTCGTCCTCCACGCGTTTCAACAGAACGGTTTAATTGAGACAATGCAATAACGGGTACATTTAATTCTCGAGCTAAACCTTTTAATGATCGTGAAATTTCAGTTACTTGATTTACCATGGAATCATAATTTTTTGCAGTAGTAATCAACTGTAGATAGTCGATAATAATCATTCCCAGTCCATGTTCCATTTTCATACGTCGCGCAATACTTCGCATTTTTAAAATTGAATTTCCAGGTTGATCATCAATAAGAATAGGAGCCTTTTGCAGACGACTCATAGCATCGGTTAAATCAAGCCAATCTTGTTCGCGTAAATTACCTGTGCGCATCTTCCAACTGTCTACATTTGCTTCTGATGACAACATACGATCCATCAATGATAATGCTGACATTTCAAGTGAAAAGATTCCAACGGTAACATTGTGAGTCAATGCAGCCTTTCGTGCAATATCTAACGCGAACGATGTTTTACCCATAGATGGTCGTGCTGCCAAAATAACAAGATCTGATTTTTGAAATCCTCCCAATAAATCATCAAGTTTTTTATAGCCTGAGGGAACCCCTCGAAGCTCGTGTTTATTATCGGCAAGACGTTGGATTGTTTCGTATGTCTCTGGCAAAATATCCCGAGCGGTAACGAATTTTTTTACTCGCCCTGAATTATTAGTAACATCCAAAACTTTTTTTTCTGCTTGATCCAGAATGTCTTCGATTTCTTCGCCTTCTTGATAACCCATTTCAGAAATATCATCTCCTGCGGAAATCAAGTTACGCAAACTTGATTTTTTAGCAACAATGTCGGCATAGTGAGTAATATTTGTTGACGCAGGCACAATACCAACAATTTCGTTCAAATAATCAACACCACCAATAGTATCTAGTAATTTTCGTTCACGTAACTTTGTGGTCATTGAAACCAGGTCAATTGGTTCTCCTTTATTAATTAAGTCCAACATTTCTTTATAAATCATCCCGTGTTTTTCAACATAAAATGTTTCAGGACGAATAGTGTCCATAATGTCATGAACCCCAATAGGGCGCACCATAATAGAACCTAATAATGCCTTTTCAGCCTCGATGTCTTGAGGTGGAATACGTACCATATGTTGTCCGACTTTTTGTTTCATACTCTTACCATATCATGGGCAGCCCCACCGGTGAAGTGTACAAGATTGTGGAGAGTATGGGGAATAAAAAAGACCTATTTTGTTTGTAAAAAAAAGAGTATTCCTTTATAATAGAATCAATTATGGATAACCCACTTGAAATCACCTATATCGGTAAAACAGATTTTCGGAATACTTTAACAAAATTTGGTATCCGAGCAAAAGACCGATTTCGACATATGTATGTAATCGGTAAATCAGGTACCGGTAAAACAACACTCCTTGAAAATATGATTGTTCAAGATATTCACAATGGGAACGGTGTCGCTTTTATCGACCCTCACGGTGAAAGTGCTGATAAATTATTACGTTATATTCCTTCATCCAGAATCAATGATGTTATTTATTTTTCTCCGGGCGACTCAGAATTTCCTGTTGCATTTAATCCTATGGAAATTTCAGAAACAGCAACTGCTTCTGAACGATCATTGATTGCAGACGGATTAATGACCGTGTTTAAAAAGATCTGGCCTGACGCTTTTTCAGGACGAATGGAATATATTTTAAACAACAGTATGTTGGCACTTTTGGAATATCCAGAGCCAAGTTTACTTTCTGTAAACCGAATGCTTACGGATAAAGACTTCAGAAAAAAAGTAATTGCCAATGTAACTGATCCAACCGTTCGAAATGCGTGGGACGAACTTTCAAAATGGGATGACAAACGATGGAGTGAAGCCATTGGTGCTTTGGTGAACAAAATTGGACAATTTACCACAAACCCAATTGCACGAAATATTATTGGACAATCAAAATCAACCTTTAATTTCCGTGAAGCGATGGACAACCGAAAGATTGTTATTGTAAACCTTTCAAAAGGATTAATTGGTGAGGAAAGTGCAAAATTGATTGGTGCATTATTGATTACAAAAATATATTTAGCAGCAATGTCACGTGCAAACTTAACTCCAGAACAATTAGCCGTAGTTCCGCCACTATATTTTTATGTGGACGAGTTCCAAAACTTTGCCAACGATTCTTTTGCAAATATCTTGTCAGAAGCACGTAAATATAAACTTGCATTAACTGTTGCAAACCAATTCGTTGCTCAAATGGAAGAATCTATTCGTGATGCAGTATTTGGAAACATGGGAACCATTATCAGTTTTCGAGTTGGACCGTTTGATGCAGAATTCTTGGAACGAGTATTTACACCCGTCTTTACTGGTGAGGATTTACAAAACATTGGTTTTGGTCAAATATTTTTAACACTCTTGATTGATGGTATGTCGTCACGACCATTTTCTGCAGCAACATTAGGGCCTATTCAGCCACTTGAACCACCTCAACCTGAAGCGGTTATTGAAGCTTCTCGAAAACAATACGCAAAGCCGCGCGCAGAAATAGAGGAAAAAATAATGGGATGGTTTAACGAACAAAGAACGGTTGTTAAAAAAGATATCGCACAAAAAAATGCACCTCTTGGTGGCGGTAATCAATTTATTGTTCCTAAAACGACTACAACATCTTCATTACAAGAAAAAACTCCGGCAATAAAAAAACCCTTTCTTGAAGAGGAAATTTCAGTGACGCTTTCACCCCAAATTTCTGATCTCTTGAATCAACTGGATCAATTGGATGCCGTTGAGCCAGCTACTTCAGAAACAGTAATGTCAGACATGCCTACTAATTCTGAAAAATCAATCATTCCACCAGTAAAAAGTCTAGAAAAACCAATAAAAGATCGTGCAGCAAAACCAGAAACAAAAAATGCTTTGTTTGAAGCTCTTCAAAAAGCACAGTCATTAAAAAATCAGGAAATTTTTAACAAACCAGTAGCAGAAAAACCAAAAGGAGAGTCACTCCAAGAAACTATTCAAAAAACACTTTCTCAGAAACAAGATATTCAACCAAAAGAGACTGTGTCAGAACCGGTTGTAAAAGAAAGCTCAGTAGTTTCAGTAGACGAGGCACCTGTATTTGAAGTCCCTAAAGCGGCCAGAGAAGTTCCTGAGGATATTTTAAAAAAATTACTTGAATAAAACAGTATGCGTTTTTCTTATTTACTTTTTTCTCTTTTTATAGGAGTTATGATATTTGGCGTGGCTCAAAGTGTTTATGCTGATGTAATCATAAATGAGATTGCATGGATGGGGACCACAACTTCAGCAAACGACGAATGGATAGAATTATTTAACAACGGTACAAATTCAGTTTCCATAGAAGGATGGACATTAAAAGCATCAGACGGGTCACCAACAGTTAATCTTTCTGGGAATATTCCCGCTGGCGCATACACGCTTTTAGAGCGTACTGACGACACAACAGTTCCTGGGGTAACTGCGGGTGTTATTTACAGTGGAGCACTGAGCAATAGCGGCGAAGATTTAGTTCTAAAAAATAATACTGACCAAACCGTGGATTCAGTATTAATGTCATCAGGATGGGTTGGTGGAAACGCAACAACAAAAGAAACAATGCAGCGTAAAAATTCAGGCTGGGTAACTGGAATAGGTACTCCTGGCGCTGTTAATATTACTGGTTCAACCAGTAATACAAATGATACTGACCCTTCTGATACTACAGACAACTCTACAACACCATCAGACCGTGACGAAGAAACTACTATATACATACGACCAGATTCTACTTATTCATCTCAAATGATTATCCCGGATATAATTATTCAAGAAACTCCAGCAAGATTTGAGTCAATTATTAAAAAGGACAAAGGACTTGTTTCATTAGGAGGACGGTTTGAGTGGTCTATGGGAGACGGAGGATCATTTGTTTATGATCGCAGTACCTCTTTTGACTATACGTACCACCATCCTGGAAATTACATAGTAACTTTACGATATTATTCGGATGCTTTTTTAGAAAAACCAGATGCAATCCACAGAAAAACAATTACAGTTATACCTGCGAGTATTTCAATACATATAGACAAAACAACCGGTATTTTAAAATTAACAAACCAGTCTACAGATAATATAGATTTGGGTCATTGGAAAATAAAATCTGACAATGACTTATTCACATTTCCTGTTGATACTATTATTCCCAAAAATGAAACGTTAATTATTCCGTATCAAATTCATTTATTAAAAAATTGGTTTCAACAACCAATACTAACAACTCCAACTGGATATATAGTGCATAGAAATTCACAATCATTGTATCAAATAAAGAGCAATAGTTCAGGGGATGAGATTTTTACAAACGATCTTGAAAAACCAGAAGCTCCAGAAAATTTATTTTCAAAATCTGTTGATTTAACCAACCAAAAAACAATCGGACTTTTCAGTAATAAAAATATCTATTGGATTTTCCCATTTATTATTCTATTAATTATTTTAACTTTTATTTTTAATCTTATTAGTAATGTAATATCAGAAAAAACAGATTCAGTGGTAAAAGAATAATAATATGTTACCATGGTGCATATGTACGCCATTATCGCACTTGGAAATCCTGGTAATCAATACTTAAAAACCCGCCATAATGCTGGCTGGATTGTTATAGACTCTATATTTACAGATATTGATTGGCATGAAAACAAATACGCATCTGCTCACGTTGCAACTGCTGAAATCGGAAATACTACTTTTCAAATCGCAAAGCCTCAGACTTTTATGAACGAGTCTGGAAAAACCACTGACTATTTTGTTCAAAAAGAGGGAATTAATCCTGATAAATTAATTGTACTTTATGACGACCTAGATCTACCTCTTGGATCATTTAAAATTTCATTTGATCGCGGTAATGGTGGTCACAATGGTGTAAAATCAATCGAGGAGCATTTGGGGAGTCGGGAATTCATTCGTATTCGTATTGGAATATCCCGAACCCTTGAAAACGGGGAATTAGTAAAACCCGCCGTATTAGGACACTTTGAGCCAAGTGAATTAGAGCTACTCCAAAAAACAGCAAAAACAATTTATAAAGCAATTGGTACGATTTTGACTGAAGGAAAAGAAAAGGCAATGACTGCTTTTAATTAAAAAACCACCGCATCTGGGTGGTTTTTTAATATCTAGATTAATCTACGATTGCAAGAGTCATTCGGTGTTCTTTTGGATCAAACAAAGTAATTTTGAATGA
>CAYSOB010000005.1:8426-26194 GCA_964432575.1 uncultured Candidatus Saccharibacteria bacterium | reverse complement strand
AAGAAATTAAATTAGGTGGAATTCCATTGCAGTTCATGCGTGGAGACATCGATTTCGCAACGGACACAGCACGTATGACCTATGGAGGTGTTGGAATTAAAGTGTGGATCTACCGAGGAGACACACTGGAAGCTCCAAAACCTGCTAAAAATTAATGACGCAGAATCTTTCTGTAAAAAAGTATGTTATTTCCTAAAAAAGTAAAACATCGAAAATGGCAGACTGACCGAAAGGATTTGAGCAAAAAAGTTGCAACACGGGGAACCAAATTGCAATTTGGATCATATGGTCTGCGTTCATTATCTGGGTCACGAGTCTTTTCAAACCAAATCGAAGCTGCCCGAAAGGTAGTATCTCGAACCCTTGGAAAAACAGGACGTTACTGGATTCGTATTTTCCCTGACCGACCAATTACCGGAAAACCTGCAGAGGTAGGTATGGGTAAAGGTAAAGGAGATCTTCAGGCGTACTGTTTCGAGGTAGAACCAGGTCGAATCATCTTTGAAGTTGACGGAGTATCAGAGGCTGTTGCACGCGAAGCTTTGCGAAAAGCAAGTTGCAAATTGCCTGTGACTACCCGAACCATTAGTCGAGACGACATGTAATCACATTGAACATTATGCAAACTATCAATCGAAAAACCCTACGGGGAACAGTCGTTTCAGACAAAATGGATAAAACCGTTGTTGTCTTGGTGCAGCGTTTTGTAAAACATCCTAAATACCAAAAGTATCAGAAGTTTTCAAAAAAATACAAAGCCCACGACGAAAACAACTCGCTCAAAGTCGGTGATGCGGTAACTATTCGCGAATGTCGCCCTATGTCAAAGGATAAAAACTTTGAAGTGGTGACAACCGCCTAACCTATATGATTCAAGTTGGAACAAATGTAACAATCGCTGACAACACAGGAGCAAAAAAGGCGCGCGTGTTTAAAATCCTTGGAGGATCACACCGTCGTTATGCGTATGTTGGTGATATTGTAGTTTTGTCAGTTAAATCTGCAGAACCACGAAAATCAGTAAAGAAAAAAGACGTTCACCGTGCTGTTGTCGTTCGACAAAAGACAGTGACTCGTCGAAAAGACGGTTCATATATTCGATTCGATGACAACGCTGTTGTTATCCTCGATAAAAAAACAAAAGAACCGAAAGGAGGTCGTATCTTTGGTCCTATTCCACGGGAAATCGGAGAGCTTGGATATCAAAAAATTGTATCCCTAGCTCCTGAGGTCCTCTAATCAAACAATTATTATGATTAAAAAAGGAGACAATGTTTTGATTCTTACAGGATCAAACAAGGGTGCCAAAGGTACCGTAGAAAAAGTATTAAAAACAGAAAACAAGGTTGTTGTTGCTGGTATTAATATCAAGAAAAAAGTTATCAAAGCGCGTGTGCGTGGCGAGAAACATACGTTGGTCGAAACTGCTTATCCTGTTCACATCTCAAATGTTGCACTGATTGATCCGTCATCAGGAAAACCTACACGAGTTGGAACCCGCAAAGAAGGCGCGAAAAAAGTTCGTGTTGCGAAAAAAAGCGGAAAGGATATTGCTTAACCAATAATTATTCATTTGTGAATAATTACATCAACTTATGGAATCAATGAAACAAAAACAAATCGGAGCTTATGCTGCATTAAAGGACCAATTTGGTTACAAAAATGCAATGTCAGCACCGAAAATTCAAAAGGTGATTGTGTCAGTAGGAACAGGGTCAGGAATGAAACGAGATCGTAATAAAAATACATTCGTATCAGATCGACTTTTGAAAATTACTGGTCAAAAACCATCAGTCAAAGGAGCAAAGCAATCAATTGCATCATTTAAAATTCGTGCTGGAGACCCAGTAGGAGTTGTGGTGACATTGCGTGGAACTCGTATGAATGAATTTTTGGATAAATTAGTAAACATTGCGCTACCACGAACAAAAGACTTCCGAGGAATTGCTCGCTCATCTGCTAATGCATTGGGGAACATGACTCTTGGTATCAAGGAACACACAATTTTCCCTGAAACCGGTGATGAAGAAATTGTAAACGTGTTTGGTCTTGCAATTACTATTGTAACGACTGCAAAATCTCGACCTGAAGCTCTTGCTTTCTTTGAATATTTGGGATTCCCAATGAAAAAAGAAGACGAGAAGAAAAAGGCTCGTGTCCGACGAAAAGGAGGGAAATAAAAAACTACCCGAAAGGGTGGTTTTTTATTTTCCTATATATGCAAACCCTAAATGGTCATACGCTTTTTCTGTTGCACATCGTCCGCGCGGAGTTTTTTCAAGTAACCCTGTTTGGATCAGGTAGGGTTCGATAACTTCTTCGATCGTATCTTCTTCTTCACCGGTTGCAGCTGACAGTGTTTTTACTCCAACAGGTCCTCCATTAAACTTTTCAATTAATGTTTTCAACAAGAGTCGATCAGATGTAGATAATCCAAGAGTGTCTACACCGATTAAATCTAAAGCCTTTTCAACAGTTAAAACATCAATGTGATCAACATTATGAACTTGGGCATAATCACGTACTCGTTTCAAAAAATAGTTTGCGGTTCGTGGAGTTTTACGACTGCGGCGGGCAATCATTCCTAATGCGTCATCACTTATGGATAATTCCAATCGTTTAGCACTACGACGTACAATTTCTGTCATTTCTGTATCGTCATAAAATTCCAGTTTAAATGTACCACCAGAAAATCGTGAACGAAGAGGGGATGATATTAATGATGGACGAGTTGTGGCTGCAATTAATGTAAACGGAGGAAGTTCCAGTTGTAATGTTCGTGCGCTTGGACCTTTTCCAATAATGATATCAAGCACGCCAGATTCCATAGCAGGGTAGAGAACCTCTTCAATCATTTTATTTAATCGGTGAATCTCATCAATGAATACAATGTCACCTGGTTGAATATTGGTCAGAATACTTGCCAGGTCACCAACCTTTTCAATCGCAGGTCCTGATGTGATTTTCATTGCTCGTCCTGTTTCGCGTGCAATTAGATGGGCAAGTGTCGTCTTTCCTAATCCTGGTGGTCCATAAAATAAAATGTGTTCTGCAACTTGGGCTCGATTTTCAGCTGCATTAATCAAAATGTGAAGGTTTTGTTTGATTGTTTGCTGCCCAATGTATTCGTCCCATGAATTTGGTCGCAAGTTTGCATCAAGGGATCGTTCGATTTTTTCAGGAGATTTCATATAAAACTAATTATATCACACAAGTCTGTTTTTTTAGAAATACTAGTGTTTTTTATTAAAATAGGTGATTTATCTTTATAAATAAAGGTTTTTCCTGGAAAAGGGATGTGGAAAAAGCCTGTGGATAACTTGGTGAAAAACCACACTTTTTCCGCTTGCGCAATTTTGATAACCGCGTTATAGTCTAAGTCTTGTTGGATTTTTATATTCCTGGTGACAGGAGATAAAGAATACCTCAAGAAACAAGTGCTTGACAAATATAAAAGAGTATGATATACTCCAAGTACGAAAATGAATATTAGTTTTTGAACATAGAAATCTCAAAGGGATCGGGATCTCGCGGTCTTCCTGGGGTTTGCGGGTAGGAATGTCTGGTGCGTCTGCTTGAACGGACGATTTCTGGATTTCTCCTTTCTCCTTTCTTCAATTTTTGCTCCCTCGTGGGCAGAAAAGATGTCTTTGAGATTTCTGTGTTTGAATGAGATTGGCTTGCCAAACGAGCTCAATCACAGAATTGAAAAACCTTTCCTTCGGGAAAGGTTTTTCAATTCTGTTTATAATTTCTATTAATTGATTTTTAAATCACATAATATCTTTTTCATGATATACTTTTATTAATATGGTCGTATTTCATGACGAAGAACAAAATAAGAAGCTTGCAGAAATTCATGCACGACAAGAAGAAACTGCAGTAAAAGCTTTGGCTGATACATACGGAATTGGATATGTTGATCTTTCTGGAATTGGAATTAATACAGATGGTCTTTTACTGATTCCCGAAGAAATTTCCCGTGAAGCAAAAATTGTTTGTTTTGGGATGGTAGGAAAAAAACTAAGTGTTGCTGTTCAGTCACCAACCAATGAAAAAGCTATTGAACAAATTGATATATTAGAAACAAAAGGATTTACTATTCACCTGTATTTAGTTTCGGAGCGTAGTCTTGAAAAAGCATGGGCACGATACGCAGATGTCAGCGGGGCGTTGCGTTCACGCGGCGGATTATTAGATATTACTGACGAAGGATTACAAGAATTAGCAAAAAGCATTCATTCCAATGCGGACATAAAAAATAATTTTATGGCCATGGTAACTTCTCAAGATACCCATAAAGTTTCCAAGTTAATGGAAATTATTTTTGGTGCGGCTATTGGGACACGGTCGTCAGACGTGCATATCGAAGCTGCCGAGGAATTCGCGCGACTGCGTTTTCGTCAGGACGGGGTATTGCAGGATATTGTAGAATTTCCACTTGAAATTTATAAAAGTATTAACTCTCGTATTAAATTACTTTCCGAGATGAAGTTAACCAGTACAGCAACTGCACAGGATGGACGTTTTACCATCATGTACAAAGGAATTGAAATTGAGATTCGTACATCATTAATTCCAGGTCCATATGGTGAATCAATTGTAATGCGTATTTTAAACCCAGAAGGGTTGGCCAAAGATCTTTCAAATCTGGGAGTGCAAAAAAAATTGCTTGATATTTTACAAAAAGAAATTGAAAAACCAAACGGGATGATTTTAAACACAGGACCAACTGGTTCCGGAAAAACTACAACACTGTATTCATTTCTCAAAAAAGTATATACACCTGAAATTAAAATTCTTACGATTGAAGACCCGATTGAATATCATCTACCGGGAATTACTCAGACACAAGTTGATCATGAAAAAGGCTATGACTTTAGTTCTGGACTGCGCGCAGCAATGCGACAGGATCCTGATGTAATCATGGTAGGGGAAATTCGTGACAAGGAAACTGCCAGTACGGCCATTAATGCATCATTAACAGGACACTTGGTATTATCAACACTGCACACCAACAATGCTGCTGGTGCTATTCCTCGTTTAATTGAGTTGGGGGTAAGTTCAAAAATTTTACCAGACGCACTAACCGTTGCTATGGCACAACGAATGGTTCGAACATTATGTGAATCATGTAAAACACCTATTTCTCCGACACCTGATGAGGAAAAATTATTACGCGCAATTATTAAAAACGCTGAATCATCAGGAAAAGATTATTCATATATGAATATTACTCACGACGCTCCGCTATCAATGTATAAAGCTGTTGGGTGTGAGAAATGTGATCATATTGGATACAAGGGACGCGTTGGATTATTTGAAGCTATTTTGGTTGATGATAAAGTAGCCGATGTTATTGCTACAAACCCTACGGAACGTGCGATTAAGCATGGAGCCCTTCATCAAGGGATTTTTACCATGGTAGAAGATGGTGTTTCAAAAATTCTTTCTGGAATTACTACAATCGAAGAAGTACAAAGCACCGTTGATATGATTGAAGATCTTCCAGAAGGATGGAATCAAGAAGAGGTTTCTATACCAAGTAGTGAATATATATCAACAATAAATCAAGATGATAAAAAAAACATTTCATCTGCAATAACTAATGATAACAATATTGAATTTCGACCAGCATCATTAACTGATGATGGAAACAGTGTTCATAACAACATGCAGGGTTCCCAAAGCGTTCTTCCTATTAAAGAATTAATTATGTTAATAGACTACTTAAAGACTTTAGAACAAGAGCAAGAGAAAAGTCCAGAGCAGGGAATCAGACAAAAGATTTCTGACCTAAAAGAAACTATTATAAACCTTTTGGTTCGTTCTGATGTATCGTCGTGGATTATGTATGATCCAACCGTAGTGGTCCATAACGAGGTTGAAAAGATTGTGAATGATTTGGAAGCGTTGGAACATCATCAATCACGAAAACCAAACGTTGGAGTTGCTGCGCAATTGCGTGATATTCGAAACACCATAGAAAATCTAGTGGCGAAAGGGTGACATTAAAACTACTTGTGATATTCTATTTGAGACCGCGAGGTTCTTTCGATCCCGTATCGACAGTCTCTGTGGAAAGTGAGCCGGTAGTGTAAAGTTATATGTTTAACATTTGTTGAATATATAACTTTGCACTGCAGCGGCTTTTTTTGTTACAAATTTTTGCTCGTTGTGCCTAAGATTCACCCGGTAGTTATACATAAAAAATTTCCTATTTTTATATTTAAAACTATAAAAATAAATTGAAACTATTTTAGTAAATTACCCATATATTTCAATGTTTTGTTTTAAATAGGAGCCCTTTTTTAACGCTGTAGTCCTATCAAAACAACACACAAAAGGGAGGTTGACAAATATGTCGTAATATGCTATACTACCTACAAATGCCCTGGAATGTGATTATTTCAGGCAAAAAGCTCTTTGTAAGGTTAATCCATGAAAGATTTGTTCAAAAGTTAGTGAATATCAAGATTTTGTAGACCTTTTCTCGAGGTTTTGATATTCATTAACTTAAAACAAATTCACAATGAAAAAAATGTTACTTCTGGTTGTTTCCGTAATAACCTTTATTGCAGCAAACGCTGCCGAATGGGGATACGCTCCTCAAGAGAAATCTGTAGCGGTTAACTTTAAAAATAAAGCCGACCATTACAATTTCATGGCGTTTGGAACACCATTTCCAATTCCTGCACAGAATCTGTACAGAACAGCGAATGGTAGCCCGATGCCAAAAGAGTGGTACACCACGCGTGCCAGTAAAATGGGAAAAGTAAATTTAGACAGTTGGACCGCGTTATTAAATGCATTTCCGGCTGAATATCGTCAACAATTATTAGCAGATAACAACTTAAATGCTAATACGTTGATTGATAACGAAATTGCTTTAAAAATTTTTAATGGCCCAAGCGTTGTGTATACAGCAATGCCACAAGGTGTTCAAATCGTTTTTGATGCTTTTGATACTGAAACAAACAGTGTAAAAGCAATTAAACCGCGATCTGCACATCAATTGACTGACGGCCCCGAAGGAGGTTTCTCCTTGCAGGTGACTTCGTTCGAAGACTTGTTTGTAAAATCTGCCTATTGCAGTAACAATCGAAATTCAGTAGATGCAAACATGAACATTCGTAAAAAAATGGTTGCAACATTACCTTCTGATAACAATTCAGGAGACTATGACAAAACGGTGGCACCAACACCTAAAACTGAAGCACCAAAAGTTGAAACGCCTGCAGCAGCAATTGCTGATGCAAATCAACGATTACAGGATTACAAGGATGGTTTGGCCATGGGTGCTGCGCTTTCTAAAAACAACTGTTGTGGCACTACACCAGCAACTCCAGGTATAACACCTGCGCCGGTTTTACCGCCACCAGTGTTTCCTGCTGCCAGTTATGCCAATTACGGGTATGCAAACACTGCTCCAGCAATTTTGCCGGCAGCACAGTTCAATCCGTACCGTCCACAAGCTATTTCTGATGGTATTGTCGGAAGTCTTAATGCGATCAAGGGAGCAATTGTTGGAGTTTTTGGGAATCAAGGACAAAATTGTGGGGGGAATAATTATGTATTCACCACACAGCAGCAACCAGTTTTCCCGCAACAGCAACAACCTGTTTTTCAAACTCAACCACAAACCAGTACTTGTCCCAACGGACAACAGCCGGTTTGGTACACGTATCCAAGCGGAGCAACACAATTGCTTTGTCCGGGAAGTGGTGGAGTTACAAACCCTGGATTAGGAACTGTTACCGCGGGCAACACAATTGACCCTGGTACCGTTTCAAATCAGGGTGGCGGTTTTGGCGGAGTGAATGATCCAGGAGGATCTCAACAAACACCTCCGATTATTGCTAATCCGGGTGGTGCAAACAACCCGGCTGGATTTACTGCTGTTGGTATCAACACTAACAATCTGATGAATAATCAGGTTCAAGGTTTGAATCCTAATGGTTCATTTAATGTGAACTATAATAGCTATAACTTGCAGAATTAACCTTATTGTTAACCTAAAAAAGAATAAGTCGACGATGGATTGCTTTATGTATATCCATCGTCCTCTTTCTAAAAATCTTATATACCTATATACTATAGGTTAGATATGAGGTTTTTAAGAAGAAGTTAATCAAAAAGATGTATTTGTCGAAAATACGCTACGTCTTATTTATTATAGTAAATTATTATGAAATCAATTATTAAAAAATTATACAGTATTGCAGTTATTGCTATTTTGGCACTTTCGGGATCTTCTTCTGCGTTTGCAGGGGCAGTTTCTTGGGCATACCCAAACAATCCAACCTTTGGAACTATTAATGGACTATCAGGAACATCGATTGTAGACAGTAAAGTTTATGGTTCAAGTTCTTATACACAAACATCTTCTGTATCTGCAGGGGACAAAGTTGCAGTTTTGGTTTATTTCCATAACAACGGAGATGCTGATTCAACAAATACACTTATTAAGTTGGACAAACCAACAGGCAACAGTACTTCGTTTACATTAAACGGATCTGTTTCTGGTGGCGGCGCTTCAAAAACTGGTTCTACAACCATTAATATTTCTTCTTCTCAAAACCTTACTTTTATTCCTGGCTCACTTCGTGTAAGTTATGACCAAGGTCGCACCAGTGTTCCTGTTTCTAATGAAACTGATATTTTTACCAACGGTTTAAATATTGGAACTATTCGTGGAATGCATACCTGTGGAACTAATCCACTATGTGCCCAGGGTTCAGTTGCACTTGGATTTCAAGTAAGTTCAACACAAACTCCAACGGGGTCACGACCTTCTGTAATTACTGGTTCATATCTACCATTTTCTGAAGCTGACGGATTTGCAACATTAAACGGTTCAGTAAGTCCTAATGGTTCTGCTGCATGTACTTATTTTGAGTACCGATACAATTATGGACAAGTGATTACAACTCCTGAAAACTGTTCAAATACAACAACCACAGGGAACTTTTCAATCTCACCAGTTCGTATTAATGACTTGGCTGGAGGAACCTATGAATACCATGCCTGTGCACGAAACTCATATGGACTACAATGTGGTGACACATTAACATTCTATATTACTCGACCTGCTTCATATCAATGTAGTAACAATATTGATGATGATGGTGACGGATTTAAAGATTTTCCAAATGATCCAGGATGTAGTAGTGCTACTGACAACTCTGAAGCACCATACAATACCGTTTCTCAATGTACTATTAATTCATTCTCTGCATCACCAACCAACGTTGATAATGGGGGATACACTACTCTTTCATGGAGTACTTCAAATTGTGATTACTTATCAATTGACGGGGTAAGTTACCCTGCAAATGGTTCAGGAACATTTGGACCACTTTACTCAGGACATGAATACGAATTAAATGCATGGAAATCTGGAGGTTCTGCAAATCCACAAGTTCGAACAATATATGTCGGTGTAAACCAGGCTAACCAAACACAATGTGTTGTTAATCAATTTTACGCTACACCTACTAATGTAAGTGCTGGTGGATATACAACACTATACTGGAGTACTGCAAACTGTGACTATGTCACTATTGATGGAGTAAACTACGGAACTTCTGGTTCAGGAACATTTGGACCACTTTATTCAGGACGTAATTACGAATTGCGTGCTTGGAAGAGTAACAACACATCAAACGTTCAAACACGTTCTGCATATGTTGGCGTAAATCAGGTTAACCAAAGTTACGAATGTAATGACAGTCGTGATAATGATGGTGACGGATATACTGATTATCCAAACGATCCAGGATGTGATGGTTATTACGATAACTCAGAATCTCCTTATAACAGTGCTTCTATAAACTTAAATGTATATACAGAAGATTACTCATGGATTAATCAAGATTCTGGAAGTGTTATCCTACGTGGACGATACACAGGGAATACCTATGGATCTACTCGAACTTATTTTGAATACCGATTAAACGGACAAAGTAGTCGAACTATTACCAGTGATATTTCAAACAATAGTTCATTGTCATTCAATGTTTCATTGTACAACTTGTCACAAGGAAGTTACGAATACCGAGCATGTGCAAGTAATAGTTATAACCAATGTGGAAACTGGCTATCATTTTATGTAGGTCAAAACTACATTAATCAAAACTCTCAACCTACTGTTCAGACTATGTCTGCACTGTATCGAGATGCTACTACAGTAACTCTTGATGGTTATGTGAACACTAATGGATGTTCATCGCTTTCAACTTATTTTGAATACGGATTAAACGGAAACTACACTTGGAACACAAATGCAATTACTCGAAACAATTCTGGTTCAATTGCTCAGTATGTGACAGGGTTGTCACCGAACACAACATATACCTACCGTGCTGTTGCCACAGGATGTGGTTATACTGTTCGAGGTAATCAACTTTCGTTTACAACGACTGGACAAAATACCAATACAAACACGAACACAAACAATACGACTACAACTATTATTCGAAATATCACCACAGGAACCAATATTGGTGGAGGGGCTCGATATATTCGTCTAACGATTGATAATGGTCGGGATACTGTAGTACGAGGTGACGAACTTATTTATGACGTTACCTGGGAAAATATTACGAAAAAAGATTTACAAGATCTAGTATTGGAAGTTTCATTGCCAGAAGGACTACAGATCACTAGTACTGATCGTGGTCAAATCGATAAAGCTGCAAACACAGTATATGTAAATATTCGTGAATTGCGTGGACTAGAAAAAGACGATATGACCATTCGTGCACGTGTAAAAGGAACTGCGTTCAAAGACAATGATCCTGTTACCGCACGAGCAATCATCGCTTTTGAAAACCCAGAAAATAAAGCTCAGGAAAATGCTATTGCATATGATTCTGATAGTTATCTTTCAACAACTAATGTATTAGGAGCTTCAATCTTTGGATTGGATTTCCTACCAGGTACATTAGCGGGATGGTTATTTATTATTCTGTTATTGATTTTAATTATTTTGATTATTCGATACACAACACGTGGACGCGAAGAACATCATCATTATTATCAATCAGAAGGAACACCAGTTCCACCTCCAACAGCAACTCCGGTTACGACAACAGTAACAACTTCAGAAGTTGAATACACACCGTATCGACCAACACCAAAGTTGTAATACTATAAAAAGCAAAAACTACCCAAAAGGGTAGTTTTTGCTTTTTTAGGAAGTTTAGGTAAGATGTATATATTCTAGTATTAATTAATGTATGCAATGGATCACAGAAACAATTCAAGATTTTGAAAGTGCAACAGAGCAGATTTTAGGCTATATTTCCAAACGCTATGCAAATTACCAAGCAGATTCTGCGTGTGTTGTTTGTTTACAAGGGGATTTAGGTGCAGGAAAAACAACAATGACCCAAATGATTGCAAAACAATTAGGGGTTGTGGAAAGTTTACAAAGTCCAACATTTGTCATTAAAAAAACATATCAGACCAATAATGATCAAATAAAAAAACTTGTTCATATTGATGCCTATCGACTAGAAGGTGAAGATAGTTTGGATATGTTGCGACTACATGATGATTTTGCAAGTCCAAACACACTTATGATTATTGAATGGCCAGAAATGATCAGTTCTATTATTCCAAAAAATTCTGTTCATATTAAAATTGAACACAATAATTCTGGAAGAAAAATACAGATAAACAAATAAAAAAAGCGGTTAATCGCTTTTTTTATTTGTTATAATCATAATACTTAATAATGCAAGGGTGATACCCAGTATTAATGCCATCATTGGAATTGTTAGAAATCCAAAAACACTGATATCAATTGTTGTACAGGAAACTCCATTTTGGATACATGCACCAGTACTCGCAATAACTCCTTGTTGTAAAAAGACATGATACAGGGAAATGATTGATCCAATTATTGCCATTGGTGCGGAATAATGGAAAATATCGTACCCAGCAGAACTTTTTCGTCCATGGCGATAGAGCGCTACTGCAAACAGAACAACTTGCGGGTATAAAAATATTCGTTGCCACCAACAAAACAAACATGGTGGTAGTTGGTAAAGTTCTGAATAAATTAATGATCCAGAAATTGCTGCAAGCCCAATCAAAAATCCAATAATCAGCGCATGTTCTCGTAACAGATTCATAATGTGATTATGATTACCCATTACAATTCTAAAAATAACTAATACAACAGTAAAAAATGCAATACCAAGTGTTCCTATACCAATTATTATGTTAAATGTTTCAAGTTGCATAATTATTTTGCAGGAACTGCACAAGATGTTTTTGCGGCCAATTCTTCAAAAGTTTGTTGCCCTGTTACGCGAGTACCATCAGCGAATTCCCATGTTGGGTAACTTTCAATTTTCTGATCAATACAAATTTGAGTTTGCTTGTCTTGAGATAATGCGCATTCAACATAGGGAAGTTTTTTTGCAGATTTACCAAATGTTGTTTTTTGGGTCTGACAATGAGGACACCAATATGCACCATAGAATTTTGCACCAGAATCAGTAATACATTGAGCAAATTCGTCATATTTTCCTGGTGTTTTTGCGTTCACTACTAATAAACCAGCAATAAGAATAATTGCTCCAATAACGATTCCTAAAAATACTTTAGTTTCTTTTGACATACAATATCAGTATATCAGAAATCAAAAAAAACGCCCCTCCATAAAGGAGAGACATTTTTTTGTTTTTATTGTCCAGTTAATACATTTAGGTATGACCAGAATGCCTTTTGACCAGCAATTTCATAAACACACTCAGTCGCAACTGCTTTTGTGTGTGCAAATGGATGTAGTTGTGGGATTGGTGAATGTCGGTATACCCATGCAATTTTTCCTTCGTCCACCAATGCCTGCAGTGTTGGGTGTAATTTTTTGCAATAAGGGCAATCAATGTCAGAATATTCAACAATAACTGCAGGTGCGGTTGTAACATCACCTTGAATGTGATCATTCGGAGTTAATGTTTGAAGTTCAAATTTTTCAACATATGATTTTTGAGCATCAGGCGTTGCCCCTGCGGCAATAGCTTGTTCAATAGTTGTTTTATCAAGTGCGCCAAAAATCGGGAACTGGATATCTTTTCCGTCTTTTTTCATCATAACAATCATGTGAGGTGTCCCTCGTAATCCAGCTTGTTGTCCTAATGTAACATCTGCATCAACTGCTGCAGCTGTTTTTCCGGTACTGATACATTCAGATAATTCTTTTGGTTTTACACCCAGTTTACGAACGATAGGTAGTGAGGTAATTGTTTCAATTACATCAGCTTCGGTTGCTGGTGCAGCGGTAGGCTGTACATTTGTTCCCGTCGGAGTCATACCCTTTGAAAGGATAATACCTACTCCAATTAAAAGTCCTGCAACAACAATAGAAATTGGTGTTGCGTATTTATCAAATAAGTTTTTTGTAGTCATAAGTTTTATAAATTAATAATAATTATTCTTTATCACCTAACAAGTATCCAATTGGCTGTAAGTCGGGAAAGGTATCGCAAATAATCTTAATCAATCCCAGTATTGGTAAGGCAAGAACCATACCAATAACTCCCCAAATCATACCCCAAATAATAATGGAAATAATCGCAGCCAGTGAATTAATTGCAATTTGTCCTCCAGTAATCCGTGGGGTCAAAAAGTTGTTATCAATAAATTGAATAACCAGGAACATGATAATTGCAAACAATGCTGTTAGTGGGCCAGATACAATCAATGCAAATATTGTTACCGCACCAAACCCGATAATGGTTCCCACGTAGGGAATAACATTCAATAATGAAACAATTATTCCCCAGAATAATGGACTTTGAATTCCGATCAACCAAAATCCAAAACTGTTTAATAATGTCATAATAGCAATTACTACCAGTAACCCTAAAATATAACGCGGTAAAATCTTGAAGGATTTTCTTGCAATAGTTTGGATTTCATCCTGTCTGTTTTTATCGGCAACCATTTCAAAGAATTTTTTAATTCGATCACGATATAACAACAAGAAGAAAGTAATCACTAATGATAATCCAACGGTAGCAATTAGATTGGTGGTTGCTGTAAATAATGTTCCTACTAATGAAACTCCTATGCTTGAAAAATTACCATACTGTTGAATGCGTGCAGATAGTTCGGTTTCTGTTAATGAAAGATTGTGCATTAACAAATCTTTTGTAGTGGTAATGTTTTGTTGAATTGCTGTTGTGTATCTTGGTGCGTTATCAATAAAATTATTAATAGCAAAACCAATAGTGTAGGAAATAATTCCAATTGCAACAATTCCAATAAAAAACGTTATAAAAATACTGAGCACTCTGTGGATACCCCATTTCTTTAATCGCTCTACCAGGGGGGATAGTCCCAGGGAAAGAAAGAGTCCAAGTGTCAGTGGGATCAATAATTGCTTAGCTAAAATAAGTGCTGCAATAGTAATGACTAATATAATACTGGTCATGTACCATCGGCTTAAAAAATCATGTTTCATAAGCCTATTATACCAAAGTGAGGTACAGGGAGGTACTTGACTTTTTTATATATTGTGCTAATATTTGATTAGGAATAGAAAAATCCGTACATTTAAAATATTAAATAACTCGAAATAAATCCAAAACACATGAGAAAGAAAAAATTAGCATTGTTATTTGCCATGGCATGGTTGCTTTGGCTTAACGCGTTGGCTGGTGTGACAGGTTCACATTTGCCAATTAATCAAAACAACATCACCTATTATTCAGTGATTATTCCATTCAATGTTGTATCGACCACATACAGTGGGAATTACAAAATGAAATCCATTTGCAAGGAAGACACGACGACCGTGTGGATATCTGGTGACACCTCAACCAACAGCGGAACAGGTGTTAAATTAAACCAGATAAGAGGATTAAAATCCTCCACTCTTTACCGGTTCAAAACAATTGTTTGGAAAGACACATTGCCACCAGACACAATCATTGGCGGAACGTTTACAACTGCTGCTGCGCCAGCATATCCGTCGATAACCATAAATGAAATTCCAAAAATTGGATCATCACAATTGGTTGTAACGGTAACAGGTGCAAATGGCTATGCTCCAAAATTATGGGGTATTTACGGAAACCTGTATGAATACACAACTGATACCATGTCAGGCACTGGAAATTTCAAAGATACGTTGTATCTGGAAACTCCTGAAGCAAACACGGTGCAGTATTATTGTATTTGGTTTCATCCGGGTATTGGTGTTCCATTACGTGACACGTTGATAAAATGTGACTCGTTTAAAACACCGGAAATAATTGCGGGAACAATTTCTGGACTAGTAATGGTCTCTGGAATTGATACTATGAAAGTTTCTGCGGTAGTTTCCTTGGGAACATTCCCGGGCACAGTTACATTTATTGCAAAGGATTCGTTGGGTGTTATCAGAGGTTCGTCTGCACAGATTTCTGCGACCATCTCGGGTATTTATTCGTATGTATTCAGGGGGTTAAATCAAAACACTTTGTATTATGTCGAGGCAATGCTTAACGATTCGGTTTCAACCGATACCGTGGTTGGTTCTAAAAGAACACTGATACGGCCGTTAAAACCGGCGCCGGCAGCACGTTTTATTACGTCGCCAGCACCGGTTACGTATTGTGGGCACATTGATTTGGGTGGCTACACAATCATTCCATCATCAGGGGACATCGGCAGGGCAGTTATTGTTCGCGGACTGGATAGTAATCTTTCAAACATGATTGATACCATTCAACGATTCAATACAATTATGACAAATTTGTCACAAGGGGTGTTTTCAACACCTGCTCCGCAAACGGGGGTTCGCTATCATTGGCGAATTATTACCTGGTCAATGGATGGGGTAATGGCAGTTTCACCAGCAATCAGTTGTCCTTCAGGACCACGCATTTCACCTAATTATTTACTGGATGTGGTTGGGTTATCAACCAGTCAAAATCCTGTACTTGAAATTTCAGGCGATGCGTTTTGTGAAAGTGCGGTAATTTATATTACTGCGTATAACAGCAGCACCGGTCAAACATTTTATGACACTATCGATGTTGGTTATGATCATTTTTCGATAAATGAACCTTGGCCGAATTTGCCTCCAGGTGATTGGACGGTATACAGTAGTTTACGAACTGCCAGTTTTACCATAGAGTCGGAAATGCCAAAAGTTACCAGAAATTTGGCAACAGGAATTAAACAAAATATTTCTGAACAGATTTATGTTTTTCCAATTCCAACCACAGGGATGGTTCGCATCGAAGGTATTCATGGTGGTGGAAGTGTCACCGTTACTAACATTACAGGACAGGTTATTTACAAAGGTATCGTTAGTCAGATGATAGACCTAACAGGAAATCCTGTCGGGATGTACAATCTTCAGATTGAAAATGATGCCGGTATTGCTAACAAAAAAATAGTTATTCAGTAACTTTAAAAAATGAATAAAAAGCCATGCAATTACTGCATGGCTTTTTAGGTGATTTTGGTTCCCTTGATAAAAAATGAAAAATAGGTAGGATTAGGGTATTATAAAACATAACCAGTTTCTTGCAGGAAACAATTAATCATATGCTCGATTATAACGAAGTAGTACCACGAAAATACATCATTCATGATGACCAACCTTACGAAGTATTAACATCTCATGTGTTCCGTAAACAAATGCGTAAACCGGTTAATGCTACAAAATTACGTAACTTGATCACGGGACGAGTTGTTGAAGTTTCGTTTCAAGCAACTGATAAGGTTGATGAGGCAGACATGCGAAAATCTCCAGTAAAATATATTTATGAAGCAAAAGGTGAATACTGGTTTCATCATGATGGAAAACCAGCCGATCGTTTTGTTATTTCAAAAGACACCTTGGGTGACACAGTAAAATGGATTCGTGAAAATCACAACTACGATGCTATTATTTTTACAAATGACGACGACGAGGAACAAATCATTGGGCTTTCTATCCCTGTAAAAATGGATTTGAAAGTAAAAGAGGCAGCTCCAGCAGTAAAAGGGAATACCTCTCAGGGTGCGTCAAAAATGGTAGTCTTGGAAAATGGAACAGAGATCATGGTACCGTTGTTTATTAATGAAGGTGATGTGGTAAAGGTAAATACCGAAACTGGTGAATATGTAGAACGTGCAGAAAAGAATTAAGCAAAAAACAAGACATTGTCTTGTTTTTTGCTATACTTGAATTATGAAATTAATTAGTAATATATTATTTGGGCTTGGTGTCGTGCTTCTTGTTACTAGTATTTTTGATCCATTTCCTAATATTCATTTTGGAAATATAGGATTTATTGCAATTATTCTTGGTGTATTAATACTTTTGATAAGATGTATAGAAGAGAGAAATTACAAAGGATTAATTTTGATAGTATTAATTCCAGTAGCTGTTTCTGGTTTTTGGAAAGTCATTAATATACCTTTTCTAAAAGGAGAATATATGCAAGGTTTCTGTGGTTTTAATAGTGAGGAGCTCTCCTGCTACGAAGGTGGTTACCAAAAGTTAACTATTTTGGAATGGACTGCAAATAAAATACCTATCTTTTCAAACTGGAACTGCGGAGTTGCAGGATGTAATCCTGATGATAATATTAAGCCTGAAATTACTTTTTAAATCAAAAAACCGCATTGCGGTTTTTTGTTTAATTATTCCTCCGGCTCTGAGCCTTCATCAGATTCAGATGGACTTGCAGAAAATGATAATCCATCATTTTTGATTCGGGTGGTAATTTCTTTTAAGATTTTATCTCGAATTTGTTTTCCTTCTTTACTGCGTA
>CAYSOB010000005.1:6574-8326 GCA_964432575.1 uncultured Candidatus Saccharibacteria bacterium | reverse complement strand
GTGGTAATTTCTTTTAAGATTTTATCTCGAATTTGTTTTCCTTCTTTACTGCGTAAAAATTGTCGTGTTGCATCATATCCGCGTCCCAATGAAATTTTCTCTTCCTTACCTTCTTTGTCTTTTGAAAGGTAACTGAAACTTGCTCCTGATTTTCCTATGATTCCAAATTTTTCACCCAGCGCCAACATTTCACCTTCCATTGAAATTCCTTCGTTATAAATAATATCAAACTCAGTAACTTTAAATGGTGCAGCAACTTTGTTTTTTACGACTTTTACTTTTGTTCTGGCACCTACTACTTCTTCACCTTTTTTAATCTGAGCAGTTTTACGAATATCAATACGTACAGAAGAATAGAATTTTAACGCCTTTCCTCCCGGAGTAGTTTCTGGGTTACCAAACATAACACCAATCTGCATACGAATTTGGTTGATGAAAATAATTGCAGTTTTACTCTTACTTGAAATAGCGGTTAATTTTCGAAGTGCTTGTGACATTAATCGTGCCTGTTTTCCAACATGGTGAGCTCCCATATCTCCCTCGATCTCATCTTTTGGGGTTAGGGCTGCTACAGAGTCGATTACGACAACATCAATTTTTCCAGAACGAACCAGTGCCTCACAGATTTCAAGAGCTTGTTCACCAGTGTCTGGTTGTGAAATTAATAATTCACTAATGTTTACACCCAGTTTTTTTGCATATTCAGGATCTAATGCATGTTCTGCATCAATGAATGCACACACGCCTCCGTTTTTTTGAGCTTCTGCAATTACATGTAACGTTAATGTCGTTTTTCCTGATGACTCTGGTCCAAAAATCTCAACTACACGTCCACGGGGAAGTCCTCCGATCCCAAGTGCTGCATCCAATCCGATAGATCCTGTTGGAACAACGCCAATATCAACTTTCGGAGCATCGCCCAATTTCATAATCGCTCCTTCACCAAACTTTGTTTGAATCATTTTTAATGTTCCTTCCAGATCTCCACCATTTTCTTTTTTAGGTTTTGTTACTTTTTTAGGCATATGGCCGTATTATATCATATTTATTAAACAGACAATACAAATGATCAAAACTAACAAAAAATCCCTGATTATCAGGGATTTTTTGTTAGTTTTGATTGGGCAGACTTGATAAAGCAAATGTACCTGTCTCAAGTTCTTTTAAAAGAAATGCATAAGTACGTTTTTTTGTGTGTCCAATATTATCTGTACTGTCCAATGTAATAGTGTTGTATCCAGGGTGTAACAAGATTGTTCGTTGAAATGTTCCAGTAGGGGACAAGAGAACAGGGCTACCATTTACGGTCAGTTTCTTTGTATCATGTGCCGAACCAGACAATGAAATGATTGGCTGTGAAACTTCTGAATCATGAGGGATCGTCAAAGTGATTTCCGAGCCGCGAATAATCGGAATAATTCTACTCGCAACAAATACTCCTAGTAATGCAACCAGAGTTGCTCCCCCGATGAACCATATGTTTTTTGACTTTCGTTGTTGGGACATAGAAACAAAAATTAACTGGTAATAAATAGATAATGCACACATTCGCGCGTTCTTGGGTTAAGTATACTCCTATTCTGTATCTTCTTCAAATAAATCTGTGGATATCTCTGATTGAGGGGAAGGGGTCATTTCTGTATGATTTAGAATTTCTCGAGGTCTGGCACCGTCGGCTGGACCAACTACTCCGCGTTCTTCCAGAATATCAATCAGTCGTGCTGCCCGGGAATAACCAACCTTTAACCGGCG
>CAYSOB010000005.1:3854-6474 GCA_964432575.1 uncultured Candidatus Saccharibacteria bacterium | reverse complement strand
TGCATACGTTCAGGTTTTGACATATCAGAACCTTGGAACAACATGTCTCCACGTCCTAATAAACTTTCAGCACCTGGTGCATCTAAAATAGTTCGGGAGTCAATTTGTGAGGCTACTTGTAAAGCCAATCGCGATGGAATGTTTGCCTTGATTAATCCTGTAATAACATTTACTGATGGTCGTTGTGTGGATAGGATTAAGTGGATTCCTGTAGCACGTGACATTTGCGCCAATCGCACGATTGCAGATTCTAATTCCCGGGGATATGCCTGCATAATATCGGCTAATTCGTCGATAATAATTACAATATAAGGCATCTTTTCTGGTAATTTTTCATCTGGTTCGCCAGTACTTTTTGCATACGCTGGGTATACAACGTTTTCATGGAATGATTTAATGTCACGAACTTTGTGTTGTTCCAGTAAATCGTATCGTCGTTCCATTTCTTTTGCTGCCCATTTTAATGCCAGAACTGCTTTTTTGGGTTCTTTAATAACCGGGGTTAACAAATGGGGAATGTCATTATATAGGGTGAGTTCTACACGCTTTGGATCAACCATGATTAATCGTAGTTCATCTGGGGTGTTTCTATATAATAATGACATGATCAAATTGTGAACCGTCACTGATTTTCCGGAACCAGTAGTACCAGCAATCAATAGGTGGGGCATTTTCCCAATATTTGCAAAATATGATTTTCCAGTAACTCCTTTACCCATTGCTACTAATAATCGTTCTGATGAGTTTTGGAATTCATCACTTTCCAGCAAACTACCCAGTCCAACAGATGATTTACTGATGTTTGGAATTTCGATTCCCACCAATGATTTACCAGGAATAGGAGCCTCGATACGCAGTGGGTGGGCAGCCAGTGATAATGCCAGGTCTTGTTTCAGGGCAACGATACGGGCTAACTTAACCCCTTGCGCTGGTTTCATGGCATATCGGGTAACGGTTGGTCCAACAGAAACCTCATCCATTTCTACGTCGATGCCAAAGTTTGCGAGGGTTTGCTTAATAACATTACCGCGAGCACGGATATCCCCAACTGATGGTTTTCCAGCACTTTTTGAAAGAAGGGAAAGTGGCGGTAAAACATAGTCGTCTGAAAAACTGATGGGATCAATAGCAAAATCTTCTTCAGGTTTTTCTGCAGGAGCAACTTCTTTTTTAGATGTCTTTGACTCAACTTCGTGCAAAGAAGATTCAAACTTGTCTTTTTCAGGGGTAGGTATTTCGGTGGCTACAGCAGATTCTTCTTCAAGGACATCGGTTTCTTCGTCTTCATAATAATATTCTGAATCGGACTCAGTAGTATTTGATTCCAAAAGGTTTTGCAGCCACTCTATAATATTAAAGGACGATCTAAACAATACCAGTGTTCCAATAATGGTTCCCAGTAAAAGGACAATTATAGCCCCAACACGTGAAAACAATGAACCAGCAAGGTTTCCAATACCTGTCCCTAATAAACCACCCAAAGAAAGTGTTGGAACCAATAATTCTAAAAGTCCCGTAACGGACATAACCATAATAATACCAATAATTCCATCAATTAATTTTGGTGCCAATTTTGAAGGGAACAGAACTAGTACCGAAACATAAAAGAATACCAAGGGAAGCAATACCCCAACATAGCCAAATAAACCAAGAGCAACTGTTTTATAGAGAAAATTTCCAACAACACCACCAGACGCGACCATTCCCAGGAACATCAGTAATCCGATAATAAAGAAAATAGAAAAACCAAGTATTTTTTTAAAAACAGAAGAATGGTCCGATTCGGCGATAAAATCTGTCTTTTTTGAATCCTTGCGATCAGGTTTTTGTGTGGGTTTTTTTGCCATAATAAAAAGTGTTATTAATACCTTATATTATATCACGGGTTTCACGGTTGGTGGCATTGCCGGTAATCACAAATTTGATGTCTTTTTACTGGTTCTTAACCATATTCCTCTAACCAATAATGTCCTCTAAACAATTGTGTTTGTCCTTGATTTTTTTCAGATTATCAGTATACTATGCGACATGACTATATTAGATTCTGCAATGGCTTCTAACCCACAACCAGCGGTAATTCCAGTGGTTCAGGAGACCCTTAAAACCCTGTCACAGCGAATGGGTAAAATTGCCCAGGCTGTCGCCCTAATTACTACTGTTGTCCGTGACCCATATCAACTAATGAACCAATTGTTACGATATACGACACAAACAGTATCCGATAGTTATCAATTAGAATATGCACCAGAAACCGTTACGGTTCAGGATGTTCACAGAATTTCCATAGGATTGCGTCATATTATTGATGCGTGTGAATTATGCCATACAGCAGGACTTTTGTCTGATATGAATTTTCAAATAATTCATCACGAATTGCGCCAAGTAGAACAGTTTGTACATGAAAAATTAGAAACCTATTGTATCGGACAGGTGACGTATCCATTACGTGTTCCTGAAATTCAATCAGGATCAATGACAACTTCTCAACCAACTTTGGATCAATTCTTTTCATCAGAAGGAGTTGTTGAAAAAAAATCAGTAGCCGAATATGTACCTGTTCAAAAAAATGAATCAGAGACAAAATCTACAACAGTGCAGCCGGTATCAGTGCCTGAAAAAA
>CAYSOB010000005.1:0-3754 GCA_964432575.1 uncultured Candidatus Saccharibacteria bacterium | reverse complement strand
ATGAAAAACGTCTAATATAATGTATAGGCGATACCAGGCATTATTATGTAATATTTCTCTGGCTGATACGTCATAACAGATAGGAACACCTATGGTTTAAAGGGTTTAGTAATAAATCATGTAAATCCCGGGTTCCGGGGAAGATAAAGGACAAAATAATAATATAAACATGTCCCAGAGAAATAGCCGATATCTATTGCGCCGTTTCCCTTGCCAGATATACATATATTGTAATTTCCGTGCTATACTTTTCCGTATATTCGGATGTTGTCTCGAAACACTTCGAAAACGCGCGCGGTGGTGATCGTCCTAAAAACAGGGTTATCACCGCGGGCGAGTATGCCGCTTTGATAATAGAATGACTGGTCTCGACTGTTTGTTCTATTGTCTACACACGACTGACGTCAAAATGTGTGTGCATACAAAATCAATCTATCTGTGTATAACGAAATATATACAGATGAATTAAAATTATAATTTTAGTTAATAATCAACAAAATAGATATGAAAAAATTCATGATCTCTTCAGTTGCAGCAATTGCTTTCTTCGCTCTAGCGGGAACAGCAAGTGCAGTAAATGCATCTGAAATCTACAGTTCTTCAACTGGATACCTAAAAGTAGGATCTGGATACGGAACAAAAGCTTACCAAAATGCAAATGTTAAAGCTGCTCAAACAGCTCTTAACGCTTGTGTTGCTGGTTCAAACCTTGAACTTGATGGAAAATTTGGTCCCCTAACAAAAGGAGTATTCATGTCTTTCCAAACTTCAAAAGGAATCAAAGCTGACGGTATTATCGGACCTGTAACTGCTGCTCAATTGGCTGCATGTTCAGGATCAACTGTTGCTGACAATGGTTCTTCAACAGTTATTACAGGAACAGGTGAAGGATACCTTTCAAACGATGTTAAACTTGGTGCTTACAACAGTACTAAAGTAATGGAAGGAGACAAAGACAAAGTGGTTTATGGTTTTGAAGTATTAGCTAAAGATGCTGATCAAAAAATCGACGGACTTTCAATTGCTCTACAAAACACAGGAACAGGAAGTGTGAAAATCACTCGATATGCTTCTGAAATCTCTGTATGGTTGGACGGAAAAGAAATTGGACGAAAATCAATTTCTAACTGGTCTTCAGATACATCAGATGTTTACACATACCGATTTACAGGTATGAACGGAGTTGTTAAAAAAGACATGAAAGGACAAATTTTGATTGCTGTATCAGGAACTCCTACAATGGATTCTACAGACGCAGCAAACGAAGCTTGGAAAATTGATGTTGGTACTTCAATCAACACCACTTCTCCTTATACAGGATCAGCAAACTTTGTTTCAGCTGTATCTCCTAACGGACGATACCGAGACTATGGAGCTGCTCAAGTTTACTCAACAATTGACTTCCAAAAAGCTGGAGGAGTTTCATCAGATCAGAAATTCAAAGTTACAACTTCTGCTACAAACCCTGTAGCTCAAACTGTACAAGTTTCAAACACATCTGATACTCTAGACAAAGTATTACTTGCTTTCGATGCTAAAGCTGAAAACGCTGGAATGATTGTACAAAAAATCCCAGTTGTTCTTACTTCAACAAACGGAGGTGCTGATGCAGTTGCTCCTAACCCAGAAGCAATTGTGAAAACAGTTAAATTGTATGCAAACGGAACACCGCTTGCTACTGAATCAGTTCCTGCTGGAGCTGGAGCTCAAACAGTTATTTTTGGAAACATTTCAAAATTGAACTACGCTATTGCTGCAAACGCTACAGCTAAATTCGAAGTACGAGCTGATTTCAACGATATTGAAAACACAGGAATTGTATCAACAGACTTCGATAATGGAGACAAAATCGCTGCTGCTGTAAACTCTTCAACAATGACTGTTGAATTGGATAATGTAAACCGAGACACTGTTGCTAACGTTTCAGGATCATCAACTGGTGAAAATATGACACTTCTAGCAACAGGTGCACTTGTTTCTATGGGTACTGTTACAACATCATACTCACCTGAAACTTATTCGAGTGCTGCGAATCAAAAAGCTACTTACAATATCCCTGTAACAATTAAAGCTTTTGATGATACGCTTTATGTTGGACAATCAATAGTAGCTGCTGCTGCTGGAGCTATTTCAGGTACAAATGCATTGTCATTTACTTTCAATAACTCTTCAGCACCTGCAACACAAGTAACTACAATCGGAGGAGCAACTATTGTTCCTACAATTACAAGTAGTGCTCCTGCAAACCAAGCAGGAACATCATGGAGAATCGACTCAGGAAGTACACAAACTTTCAATGTAAAAATTGAAGTAACTGGTGCTTCTGCTGTTGCAAGTTTCCGAGTACAGATGCAAGATCTTCAATTCTTCTCAGATGCTGGTCTTACAACTGGTGCAACTGTTCAGAACCTTACTCCAATGTCTGGATTCCAAACTGCATATACTTCAGTTAAATAGTTTAGATATTCAAAAAGCCGCACAAGCGGCTTTTTGTTATATAAAAATATCGAACAAATTTTTATAATTTGTTCGATATAGTGGATTAATTTTCATTATTCTAAATAGAAAATTTCATAAAAGCTTTCTGTAGTCATTCCTGTATATAAATTTCCACGATCATTCATGAAAAAATTTCCAGCAAAATTATTACTAAATCCACGCCATGTACCGTCCAAATTAAAATTTTTAATTGGTTGTGATGGTTTTTTTACAACATACCACTTTATTGGGTGAACAATTAATGCAGCAACATTACCAGTAGCTCCAATCAATGTTGTGGTTGAAACATATGACAATGTCGTTCCTGATAATGAATGTTTTGTAATTACATTATCAGTGGTTATATTAATACCGCATTCGTGACTGAAATAAAAATATTCACCGTCACAGCTCATTGCAATTTCACCGCTTGAATTTGTTAACACTTTTGTACCAGAAAATGTAATCGCAGTTGGTCCAAGTGATATATTGCTCAGGTTGTACCTGTTTAATTTTCTGACACCTGAACTGTTTACTCCTAATAAATAAAGGTAACCACCGATAACAACCGCTGAACCTAATTGCAGATCGCTACTGATTGTGGCGCCAAAATCACTTGCAACATTTCGATATTGTGGATTTCTGTTTTTTATAAATACCCACAACACTGCACTGTTTGGTCGTTGATTTGCAACCAGTACGCTGTCGTTGTCGCGGTAGTAATTGGTAAACGGATATCCGCCACCAGATCCAAAATAAGTATTTTTATTCCATGGGATCATTACAGGGATATTTTTCCGACTGACTTCATTTGCGATTTTCTGGGTCAATGTGTCAGTGTTAATGTAGTTTAATGTGTTTGTGTCTGTAAATACGGCAATTTTTGTTGGATCAGGGATTGGTTTAATAGAATCAACACGGAATGTTCCATTGACATGGAGTGTCGATCGCGGTGTATCGGTGTTTATTCCGACACCGTTTTGTGCTTTCATAAAAAACAGCATTGCCATACAGGCAGTAGTCAAAAGAAATGTTTTTGTTTTCATAATACATGTATTTAATTGGTGAAAAAGAAAAAATTCACAAAAAACAATATCATGGTCAGATAAAATAATTCTCAATTTTTATTTGGCGGGTTGTACTGGAAACAGGGAATACTTAGTGGTATACTGCGGGTATTAATTCTATGAAAAAATATCTTTTTGTTTTGATAATAGTTGCAGCAGGATTCTTTGGACAAGGTGTTTTTGCGCAGACTCCGACTCCTATCACCCCC
>CAYSOB010000004.1:18129-26904 GCA_964432575.1 uncultured Candidatus Saccharibacteria bacterium | reverse complement strand
GTTCTCAGAACTTTAATAGGAACACGGCGCCGTATACCGTTATGATATGGCCAAAACCTGATAGTGTGAACATGTACATGCACATTATAGGTATCAACTAATTAAAGACGAAACAACAGAGTTTGAAAATATTTGGAATATGTAATTGGAAATCAAAAAAGCCTTTGAAAGAGGGCTTTTTTGTTATATTTGGTTTATGTTGACAAAATATATAAATAAAGAATATCATAATCATAATGATATTCTTTTTTATTTCCTAATTTTTCTGTGGTATACTTTCATCATGATCCTACATCCACATAAAATTATTCCATTACTTGGTATACAGCACGGAATGACAGTACTTGATATGGGTTCAAGTGTTGGTTTTTGGGTAAAACCCTTAGCGCAAATTGTTGGAGGAACTGGGAAAATAATTGCGGTTGATAATCACAGTGAAATTATTCAACGTCTCCACCATGATGTTCAGGAATTAGGTCTGGTTAATGTGCATCCAATTACTGGTGATATTCATAAATTATCTGAATTATCATTGCGAAAAAATTCATGTGATTGTGTATTGTTGGTACGTATGTTGTCAGTACTTGATGACAATAAAGGATATGTTATTGATCAATTGCGTCATTTTTTAAAGCAGGATGGCCAATTAATTATTATTGACTCAACGCATTATAAAACAGAGTTACTATCATTAATGGATCGGTCTACTAATTCGGTACAGTGGCATGAAATTTTAGAAGTAGAAAATAGAACCGACGGTCATTTTTTCGGTATCGTCATAAATAACCAATCAATATAATCTTTTTATATTGTATAGTATAATTTTTATATGCAAAAAAATACAAACATAATTCAAACGGTCGTATTAGTTGTCTTTGGAATAGGGATTATTTTAGGCGTTCTATTTTTTTCTGGAAAAATTAAATTACCTTGGGATAAAGAAAGTGAAACAGGGATAACTGGTTCGGTAACTGTTTGGGGTGTTTTACCATATACCCAAGTTAAAGGAATTTTTGATACGTTCCAACAGCAAAACAAGGGGTTGCGCTTGACGTACGAAGTAAAAGATCCAAAAAAAATGCAAACAGAATTGGTAAACGCATTAGCTTCAGGTAAGGGACCAGATATTTTCATGATGGCACCCGGAGAGGTTGCTGAAAACATTGATCGCTTATTTATTGTCCCGTATGGCAATTATCCAAGTACGGTATTTAAAAACAATTTTATTGACGCTGGTGATATATTTTTAACTACTCAAGGGATTATTGCGTTTCCATTATTCGTGGAACCAATGATTATGTATTACAACCGTGATATTTTGACATCGAATTATATTACTAAACCGCCGGCTACCTGGGATGAATTTTCTCAAAAAGTTTCGCTGTTGACCCAAAAGGATGATGCTGGGAAAATAAAGCAATCCACAGTGGCATTGGGTACAACAAATAATATTTCCCATGCGCGTGATTTGATTGTTTTGAAAATGTTACAATTGGGTAATCCAATTACTTATCAACAAAATGACGGTTGGATTGCTATTCCCAATACTAATAATGCACTTACAAATGCATTATCCTGGTTTGTTTCGTTCAGTACGCCTACTGATCCAAATTACTCATGGAACCCATCATTACCAAAAGACAGAGACTATTTTATTGCCGGAAACTCAGCGTTTTATTTTGGGTATCCCAGTGAAATTGCAACTATTCGGCAAAAAAATCCAAACTTAAATTTTGCAGTAGCAATGACTCCTCAACAGGGTGATTCGGGCAAGAAGGTAAATTATGGACAACTGTACAGTATTGGTATTAATAAGCTTTCCAAAAATCTTGCCGGTGCCGTTGGGGTGGTAAATCTGATGACTGAAAAAAACAATGCCCTGAACTTACTTGCAGGCAGTTATTATATGCCAGTGCGTAGAGATTTATTAGATGAGAAACCAACTGACAATAATGAAAGTGCTTTGTTCTTTAATGCTGCTATTATTAGTAAGACATTCTTGGACCCAGATGTTTCAGAAACAGACCGTTTGTTTAATAATGCGGTTAATCAAATAAACGCAGGTTCAAAAACAGTGCAAACAGCAGTTGATGCTGTTTCAAGTGGTCTACAAGATATGGTTTCGACATTAAAACTTCCAGAGAAGCCCCTAGAATAATAAAAAAAATGCCAGTTTGTGGCATTTTTTTTATTATTTGTGGTATAATTTTGCTATGAAAAAAAATAAAGTCTATTTTTTATTAATCCCTGTTTTGGTAGGTCTGTTTTCAGGTCTTACTATTTTTGCTGATAACACTAACGATATCACCACACCTGTTCCAGCGTCTATCAATCTTCCATTGAATCAGGCTATGGGTGCGCCTGCAGGTGGGGCGCCTATACAAATAGTAATGACTGAAAATACTATTAATGACACAACAGCTTCATTCAAATTCACTGTAAAAGCAACTCGATCCGTATCAACAACGTTAGTTATGGCATATGGAACCACTGTTGCTGACCTAAATTTTGATAACACAAATACAACTGCAAAACGTGTTGTTATTCATTCGGAAAACATACCAACCGTTGATCAAGTTCATGATGTCACTGCGCCACCCGTGTTAACTGGTCTACAACCAAAAACAAGATATTTTTTCCAGATCAAGGATGTAATTAATAATAAATTATATCAACAGTATTCATTCACAACGTCAGGTGTAAATATTGTTACTATAGCCCCGCCGAACCAGACAACAACAAACGGGATAACTCTTACTGTAAATAATACTGTAGTTACAGCGGCAACAAATGACGCTAATGGAAAATACACTGCAAAAATTAATGGAACAGTAAAGGTGAATACTGCAAAAAGTGTTGGGCTTAACCTTTTCTACGGGCCAGATGTTTATAGTTTTACAGGACCGGTAGTTATATTCCCAGCTGAATTACTAGCTCCAAACACAGAAAGATCGTTTGAATATACATTGAACGACTTGCATGCGGGAACACGATATAATTTTCGTATTCGTGATTCGGTACAGGACTTACCATTGACCGGTACGTATGATTTTGTTACTCAAGGTTTAACTCCGGTTGGTGCAATCACTCCGTATGACCCGAATGCTGGTCCAGGAACTCTACTGGATTACAGTTTCCCAACACAATTAGGGGAACCTACTGGGGATGCACCTGGCCCAATTGTAAATGCACCGACCCTAGTTCCATGTGGAAGATCAGATCAACAGAAACCAGACGCAAACGGTAATCCTAACCCGGACGCAAATTGTCAAATGAGACACCTGTGGATTCTAATAGGGAATGTAATTCAGTTTATGTTGGTGCTATTAATTCCTATGACCGTCCTGGCTTGTGTATACACTGGTGTTCAAATGATACTACACCGCAGTATTCCGGCAGATCTTATAAAATATAAAGATCAATTACTGAAAATTGGCGTTGGTTTAGTTCTGATGTTGCTAGCATTTACTATTGTTGCAACTATTATGAAAGTGTTCCTTGGTGACAATGCAGCACGATACTTATTAATTGATATTACTAATCTTTAGTCCATTATGAAAAAAAATAAATTAATTTTCCTTACCATAATTGCTATTTTCGTTGGAACTTTTGGTGTTCATCAGAACGTTTTTGCTGCGTGTAATAATCAATTTGGTGAGAAAAAATTTGGTGATACTATTTCAGTGGATCGAAGAGAAGCAAAACCAAAATTTGCAATTGATTTTACATATAAAACAACTGCATCACATCCAGATTGCCAAGGAGTAGTTATTCCAGAAAATTTTTATGATCTATATGTTTCAGTAACAACCACTGGGTGGGATTCATGGAATGATACCAGTATTCCAGACAGTGCTGTTAAATTAAAAGCAGGAGTTACTTCAAGGTTAAGCGGAACACCTTCAATTGTTTTTAGTCCTGATGCAATTTATGAGGTAAGGTTTAAAGAAGAGGTTGAATTACCTGATATAGAAAGTAAGAAGGTATTAACATGGATCGATACCGTAAATATTGATACTCCGACAATACCAGCAAATAAAATTACAGCTTCTGGTGCTGAATTTGAAACAACAGTTATTTTTAATAACAAGGCTGCTCAGCTTGCGAACAAAACAGTTCCACAATCAAATATTGTCGCAAAAATATATAAAGCAGATAATACGTTTGTAAAAGAAGTTCCATTAACTAATACTGCTCCGACAACCTATGGAACAGAAGGAACAGTAACAGCAAAGGCGACAGGTTTATCGGCAAATACTGATTATTATGTGATTTTCTCTGATAAAAATCGATATAATGTTTCGTCGATTTCAAAACCTTTTAAAACAAAGGCGAGTCAGACACCAACACCAACACCAACACCAACACCAACACCAACACCAACACCAACACCAACTAATCCAAACAATAACACTTCTACTGCAACAGGAATAGATGCAAATGGACGTAATATTAGTGTTTCTTTTAGTTTTGGGAATACTACTCTTGATGACGTTACTAAAACTGCTACTATTTCAGGTGAAATGACCTACAGTCGCGATTTAACTGATGCTGAAATTCAATATAAGACAGTCAATAAGATTTTTGCATATGTTTACAACTCTACAGGAACTGTCTTAACTTCTTCGTCTGGAACAGTTACAAAAGTTTCTAATAAAAAATTAAATTTCTCAAAAGTTTTTTCAGGTATTGATATTACAAAAGTAGATAAATTTATAATTAAAGATACAGATTTTTCTATTGCTTCTGACCTATTTTCTTTTAACAGAACAAATGCTGGTGGGTCTGCTAACTTATCATCTGCATATTCTGCTGTACCTGCGACAAAAAATGGGACTACAGTTAATCTTGCTGATCCAGAAATAGTTACCGCTTTGAGTACTTCTACCTCTGTTAACGTAAAAGGTACTGCAACATATAGTAATAATTCAAAAACGGGGACTGTTTCAGTTGCTGATAATAAAATTATACTTAATTTATATACCGTAGATAATCAAAATTCTTTAACTTTTAACAACTCAGTACCGGTTCCTGTAACGACAGCAAATTATAATCAACCAGTAAACTTTTCTGTTAACGTAATTACTTCTGATCAAACAAAAAAATATGCAGTTCAATTTGTTGAATCAAACTATAATAATGCAAAAAGTTCTGCAAAGGTAATTGAATATAAAGATGGAAAATTTGCTGCCGCACTTAATCAGCCAGCAAATAACCAAAATAATAACAACGGAAATAACCCTCCAGCAGGTTCAACAGGAGGAAGAGGTGTTTTGAAGCCTTACTTAAAACCAGGTCTGGATACTATTCCAGGGATTGTAACCGTTTTGGTTGATGATATTGTTATTCCTATCGCGGTTCCGTTACTGGCTATTGCTATTATGTATACAGGATTCCTATTTGTTCGTGCTCGAGGTAATTCAACAAAGTTAGAAGAAGCAAAGCGCGCTTTAAAATGGACTTTGCTAGGTGGTGCGATTATTCTGGGGGCATATGTTATTGCAACAGCATTACAGGCTACAATTTCTGATATTGTTAAATAAATATGAATAATTATTTTACTAAAAAAGAAATAGTACGAACTGCCGGGGTTATTATTATCCTTGGATTACTTGTTCCTCAGATATCGTTTGCAGCTCCTGTGATTGTTTTGAATTTTGTTGGATTTTTAGAACGAATGATTTCTGCCATTTTTCCTTTAATGACTGCTGCTGCATTTCTTGCAGTAGCTTATAATCTGGTAAAGTATTTGGCTTCAAAAACTTCTACCGATCAAAATGTTTATAAGGCAGGTATTCTTAATTCTCTTGTCGGACTGCTTGTAATTTTTATTGTCTTTGGATTAATTAAAGTTCTTGCAACTTCATTAGGTATTTCAAGTATTGGACAATCAATAGGTATTGCTGACCCCAGTGGTTCTGGGTTAGGAAGGGTAGGATCGTTTCGGTATATTGCACTTTCTATTGCAACATTTGTTGCAGGGAGAATCGTTCCTATTTTAGTTGCCTGTGCTGTTTTATTCTTCTTTGGAAATATTATTATTTCAATGACAAAATCTGATGTAGAAGCAGAACGAACAAAATTAAATGTTTATTTACGATGGGGGATTCTGGCACTGTTCTTACTACTAACATTATTCAGTGTTGTAGGTATGTTTACCGGATCTTTATTTGGTACTGGTGCAGTGATTCCGCAATTTCAAACAAAAGACTAACAAACTAAAAACACCTAAAAAGGTGTTTTTAGTTTGTTGACATTTTTATTTTAATATAGTATTTTATAAAAAAAGAAAGAAATGAAAAAGAAAATCAAAAAATATATCGCAAGAATACTACTGCTACTTTTCCGATATGATGTTTTGGGGAAACTCCCAGAATTAAAAAAGTACATTATTATTACAGCACCGCACAAGAAATACAAAGAGGTCCCATTAGGTTGGGCAGTTGGAGAAATCCAAAACGCTCCCATGTATAAGTTTTTTATGAAGCATGAAATTACACGATGGCCAATTATTGGAAAACTTATGATTTCAATTGGGATGATTCCGGTAATCAGAACCGATGCTTATGCAAAAAAAATAGGTATTCCAAAATCAGATTACATTACTACTGCAATCAATTATTTTCGCTCTAAACCAGAAATGATTTTTGCTGTTGCTCCAGAGGGAACAACTCGATGGAAAGAATGGAATAGTCCAAAATGGCAACGTGGATTTTATGCAATAGCGATTGGTGCAGGTGTTCCTGTAGTGATGATTGCATTTGATCATGATAATAAAAAAATTATGATCAGCGGACCTTTGTATATGTCTGGAAACATCTTAGAGGACCGTGAAAAGATTTCGGAATGGTATTCTGTAGTTCCTGGGTATAAACCTGTTATCCCAACGACTTGGTGAACGTAAATTAGTGGTATAAAGCGCCTCTTATAAAGAGGCGCTTTTTTATATGGGTTTTTTATGGTATAACTCCTGGTAATGGCAATAAAAAAGACACAAAAAACTGGTGGGAAAGATGAAATGATTATTATTAAAGGGGCTCGAACACATAATTTGAAAAATATTGATGTGGAAATTCCGCGTGGAACCATGACGGCAATTACAGGGCTTTCTGGTTCAGGAAAGTCGTCTCTTGCATTTGATACTATTTTTGCAGAAGGTCAACGTCGCTACGTTGAATCCCTGTCTGCGTATGCTCGACAATTTTTGAAACAAATGGGTAAACCCGATGTTGATGAAATCACAGGACTTTCGCCTGCTATTTCGATTGATCAAAAATCACGATCAAATAACCCGCGTTCAACGGTTGCCACTATTACTGAAATTTATGATTACTTGCGTGTGTTATATGCGCGTGTTGGAAAACCGTATTGTGTTGAATGTGGTCGTAAAATTGAAAAACTTTCAACAGAAGAAATTTTAAATTTTATTCATGAAAAGATTTCTAAGTTTCAATCATCAGGAAAAGGGAAAAAGGCAATAATGGGGGTTCAGTGGAACAATACTCAGGTTCAAATTTTAGCACCAGTTGTACGTGGACGGAAAGGGGAATATTACCAAATGTTATATGACATGTTAGGGAAAGGTTTTTTACGTGCACGTATTGATGGGTCAATGAAAAACTTGCGTGAAAAAATTGCCTTAGACAAAAATTCAAAACACGATATTGATTTTCTGGTAGACGAAATTACTCTTCATGAATTTACTGATAATCCAAAAGCGACTTCGGAACGATTAGCAGAGGCGGTAGAACTAGGATTGTTAGAGGCTGAAAATATGGTGCGAATTGTATTTTCTGTTCCTGGTGAAAATCTTGAACTGATGGATGAAGAAACAAAAGCTGAACGTGAATTTTTAATGTCAGCAACACTTTCATGTCCTCATGATGGTTTTTCCTACCCAGAAGTAGAGCCAAGATTATTTTCGTTTAATAGTCCATATGGTGCATGTCCAGAATGTAACGGATTGGGAACATATCATTTATTTGGAAACGAAAACGATGATATATGTAAGGTGTGTAATGGTGCACGACTACGACCAGAGGCATTAAATGTTTTTTTGCATGGGAATACTGAATCGGATCGGGTTACTGAAAAAAATCGTAAGGACTTTGTAAATATTGTTGATATAACCGATTTATCAATTGAAGCTGCTATTAATTTTTTTGCATCACTTCATTTGTCTGCAAAGGATAGAGAAATTGCAAAAGTTGTAATAAAAGAAATTGAAGATCGGTTACTGTTTATGTATGACGTAGGATTGCAGTATCTTGCATTAAATCGGCGAGCCAACACATTGTCTGGTGGTGAGGCACAGCGAATACGTCTCGCAAGTCAGCTGGGGTCCCAATTAGTTGGGGCACTGTATGTTTTAGATGAACCAACTATTGGACTACATCAGCGCGATAATGATCGACTGATTAATACATTAAAAAATTTACGAGATTTGGGGAATACTATTATTGTTGTAGAACACGACGAAGATACCATTTTTGCTTCAGACTATATCATTGATATTGGTCCCGGGGCCGGAATACACGGAGGTAATGTTATGGTGCAGGGGTATTTAAAACCATTATTAGAAGGAAAAAATAAAGAACAGTCATTAACGATTGATTATTTGAAAAGAGTTGCAAAAGTTGAAATACCAAACCAGCGACGTGATAAAGATAAAGGTTTGTTAAAAATTCATGGGGCACATATTCACAATATTAAGAATTTAAATGCAGAGATTCCTCTTGGGCGTATGTCGGTTATTTCCGGAGTTTCAGGATCTGG
>CAYSOB010000004.1:16376-18029 GCA_964432575.1 uncultured Candidatus Saccharibacteria bacterium | reverse complement strand
AACGACTTATTGATGTTTTAAATAAATTAGTTGAACGAGGAAATACAGTAGTTCTCATTGAACACAATCTGGATGTTATAAAATGTGCTGATTATATTTTGGATTTTGGACCAGAGGGGGGAACTGGTGGCGGGCAAATTATTGCAAAAGGTACTCCAGAGGATGTGGCTAATAATCCTGTTAGTCATACAGGTAAATACCTAAAGAAAATGTTGAAGAAAAAATAGACCCAGAGTAAAGGACATGTTTTTACAGCATGTCCTTTACATTTGTCAAAATGTGTTGAAAAATAAATGGTCTGAAGACGGGGTAATTATTTGACTTTTATTTACCCCTGTGATACTATGATGATAACAAAAGAATCAGGTATGATCGCTTTCTGTTACACTTTATTCGTCTTTTAACTCTTTTTGAAAAAATATGGGAAAAGTATCGGTTAATTTTAAACCAAAACAAACAACTAAAAAACTCTTGAAACATTTACAGGATCGTGCACAACAGGTGGTTATTAATCGTTTTGGACTTGAAAATGATGGTGAACAAATGACTCTAGAAGCAATTGGACAGCGATACAGTATTACTCGTGAACGCGTTCGCCAGATTGAAAACTTTGCTTTAAATGCTATTAAAAAATCTGAAAGTTTCCATGAAGCCGAAGAAATTTTTTCTGAGCTAAAAAAAGTAATTCACGATTTAGGAGGAATTGTTGCAGAATCTGACCTACTTCCCATGCTTGCAAATGATAAAGTAACTCAAAATCATATTGGATTATATTTAGTGTTGGGTGAAGATTTCAAAGAAGCAAAAGAAGATCATACCTATAAAAAACGATGGATTATTGATAATCATGTTGCAGAACGAGTTCATAAAGCCCTTGTAGATATTCATGGCGGACTAGCTGAACATGATTTAATTTCAGAAAACGAAATTGTTGACCGAATTATGTGTCACGGTGGAGTTTGTGAAATTACTGCCCACAAAGTTGATTCAGATATGGTAAAGCGATGGCTTTCTATTTCGAAAACATTATCTGCAAACAAGTTAGGTGAATGGGGGCGAGCAAGTTCTCCAAACGTAAAAACTCGAGGAGTAAAAGATTATGCATATTTGGTTATGCGCCGTCACGGATCTCCAATGCACTTCCGAGAAGTTGCTGCAGGAATCAATAAAACATTTGGTAAAAAGACTCATATTGCAACCTGTCATAACGAACTAATTAAAGACGATCGTTTTGTATTGGTTGGACGCGGAGTATATGCCCTAAAAGAATGGGGATATAAAACTGGTGTTGTTCGCGATGTAATTGCCGATATTCTTAAGGCTGATGGTCCAATGTCAAAAGAAGATATTGTGGATAAGGTAATGAAAGAACGTTACTTAAAGAAAAACACTATTTTAGTTAATTTACAAAACCCAAAATACTTCAAGAAAAACAAAGATGGTCTATATACTATCGCTTAACAAAAATCTGCCGTGATTGGCAGTTTTTTGTTGTATTATTTTATGATACACTGTTACTATGATTGAAATTTTCTTACAAGGAATTGGATTGTTATTACCTCTTGTTGTAAAGACAGCGGTTATTTGGGTTCCTATTACCTGTTTTTTCTTGTTTCAGAGTTGGTGGAAACACGTACAACGATTAGAATACCT
>CAYSOB010000004.1:0-16276 GCA_964432575.1 uncultured Candidatus Saccharibacteria bacterium | reverse complement strand
CTTAAGCTTGGTGAAACAAAAAAAGAAGAAACTTTCTTCAAGCATTTATTTGGGGAAAAAGAAGATTATCTTCATTTAACAGATGAGAAAGGTGTTGCAGAAGATTGGCAAACACAGGGACGAAAATATATTGATAAAATTCTAAAGGAACATTCATCAACAGTTATTGGGGAGGGTGACAAGGCAAAATCGGTAGGAGGTTATAAAAATCTTCCGCCTGATAAAAAGGCAACTATTGATTTAATAGAACGCAGTATTGCCAAGTTTGGTTTTGATGTGGGAATTCGTGTTATCTATTATGCAAAAAAAGAAGCGTTCAACGGGATGCGTTGTCCTGCTGAAATATCAAGTGCATTACGTCAATTTTCAGCACCAAAAACATCTCCATTTAATTCTTTGGGAATAACTGGATTTACCAATGGTTTTGATTTTCCATGGCAAGATTGGAATAATATGCGTGCATATAAAAACCAGAAAAAAATGTTTGAACTATATGTAAAACGTGCGTATTATTACCCGCCAGCAACTTCTTCAGAAAAATTCCTTTATTTTTTTGAACTGAAAAAAGACGGGAAAAAACCTTTTACACTAAATACAGAAGAGCTTGCAACTATTTTCCACTTCCCGGGGAGAGTTTCCGCAACTGGCTCGTTCGAACGTATTGTTGCACAAAAAGCGGAACCACCAGCAAATTTACCTATTTAATATGGAGCCAGTCGAAATTAATTCAATAGAAAATAATACCGAAACAACCCTGAAACCTTCTGGGTTGTTTCGGTATAGTATCTTAATAGTCAGTTTTATATTAATAGTAATTACACTATCTTTTGTGGCTATTGTTAGGCCGCCAGCTGATTTTAAAAAGGATACATTAATTACTGTGTATTCAGGGATGACAACCCAGGACCTGGGGACTGTTTTGCAATCACAAAAAGTGATTCGATCTGAAAAGATTTTTAGATTAATTTTATCCATGAGATGGAAACAAAAACCAGTAATGGTAGGGGATTACATTTTTGAAAAACCACAATCATCATTAACGATTGCGTATCGCATTACTCATGGTATTTATGGAAACAGCAGAATTAAAATTACTTTCCCAGAGGGTATTAGTAGTAAAAATATGGCAGATATTTTATTAAAAAATATTCCCGGATTTCCCATTGCTGATTTTCTAGAAATTGCAGTACCTCAGGAAGGGTTTTTATTTCCTGATACATATTATTTTTTTAGAACAATGTCAGCTGAACAAATTGTTAATGTTATTAAAGGGCAGTTTACCAAAGAAATGCGAGTATATGAAAACGATTTTGAAAATAATCGCACAAAAGAATCTATTTATGGTAGACAGCGTAGCCTAAAAGATATTATTACGATGGCTTCTCTATTAGAGCGAGAGGCTAATAATGCAGAAGAAGCAAAAACAATTTCTGGAATATTATGGAAACGAATGCAAAAAAATATGCCATTACAAGTTGATGCAACATTTTTGTATACAGTCCAAAAGGGAAGTAGTTCATTGACGCAGACCGATCTAAAAACTGATGGGCCGTATAATACGTATACACGAACAGGTCTACCAGCAGGTCCAATTGGTAATCCAGGCATTGCAATGATTGACGCAGCACTACACCCAATTGAATCTCCTTATTGGTATTATTTGCACGATAACCAGGGAATTATTCATTATGCAAAAACATACCAAGAACACCTACAAAACAAACGTAAGTATTTAAAGTAGAAAATGACAGAAAACACCTTTTATGTTAAGGTGTTTTTATATGAAAGGAAAACGTCTTGCTTTTGTCGACTTGGAAACCACAGGAATTAACCCTTTTACTCATGAGATTATTGAAATTGGGTGTTTGATTGCGAAACAAAACGATCAAAATGAATGGGTTGTTGTCGACGAATTTGAATTTAAAGTAAAACCAGAACATATCGAAACAGCGCAACAGGATGCATTGCGTATTAACCGATATGATGAAACGGCTTGGATGTTTGGGCATACTCAAGAAGAAGCTTTGAAAACACTTTCTCAAAAATGTGAAGGGTGTGTAATGGTGGGGCAGAACGTTAGTTTTGACTATGCTTTTTTAGCTTCGAAGTTTGGTAAGTACAACATAAAAGATCCATTTTTCTATGCAAAACTTGATACAATTTCGCTAGCATATATGCGCTTTAGAAAAGATGAGACCATGACCAGTTTTACTTTGCGTGAATTATGTGAACGATTAGGGATTAAAAATGAAAAGGCACACACAGCGCTGGCTGATATCCGTGCAACATATGAAATCTTTAAGCGATTAATGGTAATTTAAAAAGCCTTTCAAGGCTTTTTTTATTTTGAATTTCTGGTAGTCTCTGTATATTATATGTGGTTTTTAAAACATCTTGTTAATAGTATTATTAAACCTGGTCGTGGTCAGCAGGTTTTTGTTGGTGTTTCCGGGGGTGTTGATTCATCTGTTGCTGCTCTTTTATTAAAACTATACGGCTATAATGTTTCTGGTGTTTTTATCCGAACATGGCAACCAGACTGGATAGAATGTACCTGGCAGGATGAACGCCGTGATGCAATGCGAGTGTGCGCCCATTTGGAAATTCCATTTACCGAATTAAATCTGGAAGACGAATACAAAAAAGGTGTTGCAGATTATATGATTGCGGAATATAAAAAAGGGAGAACTCCAAATCCTGATGTAATGTGCAACAAGGAAGTTAAATTTGGCGGTTTTTTGAAATGGGCATTACAACAAGGTGCACATTATGTTGCAACGGGGCATTATGCACAAAATATTTCTGGTAAATTAATAAAAGGTGTTGATCAGTCAAAAGATCAGTCATATTTTCTGTGGACAATCACTGACCAGCAATTGAAACATATTTTATTTCCAGTCGGTCATTTACCAAAGAAAATTGTGCGAAAAATTGCATCTTGGTATCAATTACCAACGGCGGTAAAAAAAGATTCTCAAGGAATTTGTTTTATAGGCGAGATTGATATGAAGGAATTTTTGAAACATTATATTCAAGAGGAACAAGGAAAAGTTATAGATGAATCAGGAAAGGTAATAGGTCATCATGATGGTGTATTATTTTATACATTAGGTGAACGGCATGGATTTACTATTTTAGAAAAAGGAACAAACGATGCACCATATTATGTTGTCAGTAAAGACATTAATCAAAACACGCTAACTGTCTCTCAATCAAATAATTCTTTTTCGGGGTCTCAAGAAATTGTTTTAACAAACTGCGTTTGGAGAAACAATATACAAGATAAAAAATATACAGCACAGATTCGATATCATGGTGAACAAAAAACATGTCATTTAAAACAAATTAATGATTCTAGTTGTTATATTGTTTTTGATGAACATGATAATACTATTGCACCAGGTCAATCAGTGGTAGTATATAATCATTCTGAATGTGTAGGAGGAGGAATTGTTGCTTAATAATTTTATGAGAAAACTTCTTGAAATAGCAATTATTGTTTTTGCATTAATAGGACTGGCTTTTGCTGGTGTTTTTGTAGCAATGCAGTTTGGGTGGCTTAATGTTCGTGGAACAATTTCAGAACGAAATAAATCAATTGTTGGGGCTGGAACCTATACTGAAAACCAAGGAAAGATACTTGAAATAGAGAGTCGTGCTGTATTACTTTGTAAAATACATACTCTTGCAAACTATGCACCAGAAACGGCACAAAAAATTAACCAAGTATTAGAAGATCAGAAAAATTCAAAACTTGCTATGGAGATGTTAATGGTTGCAAGTAGACGTTTTTCTCAAACATCATTCCCGAAAGAGTTAAAGAATTGTGAAACAGTAACTGTTCCAAATACGACCCCTTTGGCACAAACCGCGTTTATATGGGCAGACTCTGCGGAATGGGGTGTGATGAAATCTGCGTTTATTCGTGACCAGGAATATATTAATCAGGCTGCACGTGATGCAGGGATTTCACCGCGATTATTATTAGGGGGTGTTATTGGTGAACAGTTTCGGTTTTTTACTAACTCACGAGATTCATTTAAAACTTATTTTGAGCCTTTAAAAATTCTTGCCTCACTTTCCAAGTTTTCTTTTGGAATCGCCGGTTTAAAACCAGAAACAGTAAAACGAATTGATGAACAATTAAAAAATCCGTCATCAGTTTTTTATCTTGGGAAAGAGATGGAAAATGTAGTTACCTATCCAGAGGGTGCCGATGTTGACGCAGTGCGTTTTGAGCGGATTACGGATACAAAAAATACATACTATTCGTATTTATATGCCGGTCTTTTTATGCGCATGGTGACCGCACAATGGGCACATTCCGGATATGATATATCAAACAGACCAGAGGTGTTAGCAACGTTGTATAATCTTGGTTTCAATCGTTCAATTCCAAAACCCAATCCGGGCGCAGGGGGTGCGCCAATAACAATTAATGGTGTTGAATATAATTTCGGAACTCTTGCTTATGAGTTTTATTATTCTGGTGAATTATTAAATGAATTTCCATATTAACACCTTGTCACAAGGTGTTAATTTTTATATACTTGTTGCATGATTGATTATATTTTTGACCCGACATATTTATTATTCATTGCAAAAATTTCTCTTGCAATGATGCTCGGCTTGTTATTGGGACTTGAACGAATTTATGCACATAAAACAGTTGGTTTGCGAACTTACGCACTAGCTTCTACTGCAACGTGTTTTTTCATAACCATCTCTTTATATATTGGTGCAAGTATAGCGGCTCCTGGTGACAGTTTCAGTCCTGCACAAATCGCAGCTGCGGTGATCACGGGTATTGGTTTCCTGGGTGCAGGACTTATCTTTTTCAAAGACGATCATGTTCAAAACCTAACAACAGCAGCAGGGTTATGGATGTGTGCCGGAATTGGCATGGCAGTTGGGTTTGGGATGTTTCGAGAAGCAGTATTTGCAACACTGATAACATTTTTTGTTTTAGGGATATTATCCGCAGTTGAACGATTTATACGGCTACATTTCTTTCCAGATCCAAAATTTGTAAACGAAGAAAAAAAGAAGACCCCTTCTATTAAAAAACTGGCAAAGAAATAGCCGGTTTTTTAGTGTATGATATAATACGATTATATGAATAAAGAAATAAATAAATTCTTGGAATATCTTAATAATACGTATGCGAAACTGCACGAAACATATGAAAATCTCTTTTGGGTGTCATATATGGGGGATCATGCAGTTGATGAAAAAAGAAATAACGCACAGGCGGCATTGGATGCATTTCGCTCTGATGGTAATTTGTTAAAAAAAGTAAATGATTTTATAAAAAAATCTAATAAGACAGAAAAACAACGATTACAGTATTGGAAGTTGTTTTTTGAACGATTTCAAATACCTGAGCACGTATTAACCATAAAAAAAGAAATTGATGAATTAGAATCAGTAATTTTAAAGAAAAGAACAACCCGCAAAGAGGGGTATGTTGATCCAAAAACTAAAAAATTTGTACGTGCTTCTGAAAATAAAATGCGCACCATTATGAGAACAGACGCTGATGAAAAAGTGAGAAAGGCCGTTTTTGATGCAATGCAAAAACTTCCTTATGACACATTAAATGATTATGTTTTATTGATTCAGTTGCGCAACCGGTTTGCAAAAGCTCTTGGTTATGAAGATTTTTATGCATATAAATTATTTAATGAAGAGAGGATGAAAAAAACAGAACTTTTTGAACTTTTTGATAGTATCTACGATAAAACTAAATATGCCTTTAAAGATATTCGAAAAATGGAAAAAATCATGCCCGGTTTGCGTAATCCTTGGAACTTTGGATATTTATTGAGTGGTAGTTTTACAAAGGAAGAGGATCCGTACTATCAATTTGATCAAGCACTTTTGCGTTGGGGAAAGTCATTTGCTGCGCTGGGAATTAATTATCAAAAAGGTGTGCTCCAGTTAGATCTTTTAGATCGAGAAGGGAAATATAGTAATGGGTTTTGTCATTATCCTAAATGTGTTTATAAAAAAAATAAACGCCTTGTTACTGGTGCTTCAAATTTCACTTGTAATGTTGTATATGGACAAATTGGTTCAGGTATGGAAGGGATGCGTACATTATTCCATGAAGGTGGACATGCTGCTGACCGGTTAAATAGTGTTCAGTCAGAAATTTGTTTAAATACTGAATATCCACCTGCATCAACTGCATGGGCAGAAACACAAAGTATGTTTCTGGATACTATGTTTTCAAGTATGGAATGGCGTGTTCGATACGCCATGAATGAAAAAGGTGACTCGTATCCATTTGAGCTATTTGAAAGAAAAATAAAACATCTTTCGCCGCTTGCCCCACTTGCTATGGGAGGGATCCATTCGATAATGGAATTTGAGCGAAAGATTTATGAATCAAAATCAATTACCAAGGAAAAAGTAATTTCTCTTGCAAAATCGGTATATAAAAAATTCAACGACCTTCGGGAGGATTCTATATCTATTTTAAATGTTCCTCATATCTATTCATGGGAGAGTTCATGTTCATATCATGGGTATGGACTGGCTGAATTAGGGTTATCCCAATGGAGAGATTATTTTTATAACAAATATGGCTACATTGTTGATAATCCAAACGTAGGAAAAGAGATGACAAAAGTGTGGCAGTTGGGCTCATCAAAAACTTTTCCTGAATGTATTAAGATTGCTACCGGGAAAAAACTTTCTGCAAAATCTTTTATCGATGCAGTTACTAAAACAGGTGACCAAAAAATTGCTCTTGCTAAAAAACGTATCAATCGAATGAAAACAGTTAAGCCATACGTAAAACCGGTGTCGTTAAATGCATCAATACAAATGGTGCACGGGAAAAAGGTAATTGCAAATAATAAAAAAAGTTTTGAAGACATGGCAAAGAAATATTCTTTGTGGTTAAAAACCCAAACAAACAAGTAGGCGAGAGCTTGCTTTTTTGTTATTTTCATGGTTAAGTTGTTTCAACAAAAAAATAAAAAAACATGAATACACAATTAATTATTATGCCAGATGCACTTCTTAACAAGCTCACTCAAGAGTTAAGAGTATCCATTCCCGTTAATGAAGTTATTACCGGACCGCAAGACAGGTTAAGTCTTATTGCCTACAAGGCAGTTCTTACGGATGACTTTCCAATCCCTGAAATTGATAAGATACTGACAACGCATGCTCCATCATGTTTTGATGAATATGGGTTTCGTATAGAAGTTTTCTCGGCTACTCTGTTTAAGGATGATGGATTGTCAGAACTTAAAAACGTAATACCAACTTTTTTTATTGATAACTATTTTAAAATTGTTTCAATGAAAGAACTTAGCAACGAAAAAAGAGGTGGGTTAATTTGTGAATGCGTTGGCGAAAATACCGGGCAGTCCGTTGTAATTGCTATGTCTTGGATTTATGTTGAGCCAGTTGATTTAGAAAGGTTTAAGGATGATCAGTACTTACATAGAGTTACAGAGGGTGGGTACTTGCTTACCTGTACTGTACTATGGGAAAACGAACCGTAAGGTGTTAAGTCATGAGTTTAAAGCGGGTTAAAACCCTGCTTTTTTTATTACAAAATTTATGTTACAGTCAGCCTATTATGGAAAAACAACATCTTTCTTCGTCCGATATTCGATCCCGATTCTTGGAATTCTTTAAAAAACGCGGGCACGCGATTTTACCGTCTGCGAGCTTGGTTCCGGAAAATGATCCGTCTGTATTATTTAATACAGCTGGCATGCAACCATTGGTTCCGTATTTGATGGGGCAAAAACATCCATTAGGGAACCGTCTAGCATCATGTCAAAAATGTGTACGAACAGGGGACTTGGATGATATTGGTGATAACCGCCACTTTTCTTTTTTTGAAATGCTTGGGAATTGGTCATTGGGTGATTATTTTAAAGATGAAGCAATCAAGTGGAGTTATGAATTTCTTACATCAAAAGACGAAGGTCTCGGTCTTGATCCTGCGCGACTCGCGGTGACAATTTTTGAAGGTGATGAAAATGCACCCTATGATCAGGAATCAAAAGACATTTGGATGAAACTTGGAATTCCAGAACACCGCATCTATGCATTGCCTGCAGACGATAACTGGTGGAGTCCAGGTGATAATGGTCCATGTGGTCCATGTAGTGAAATGTTTTATGACATGGATGGAGAATTTGTGGGTAAGGAAATTTCCCATGATGAATTTATTCAACTGGTTAAAGTAGAAAAGTTTATCGAGATCTGGAACGATGTGTTCATGGAGTATGAGAAAAAAGACGGAAAGGTGATTGGAAAATTATCACAGAAAAACGTGGATACTGGTGCGGGGTTGGAACGATTAACTGCAGTAATGCAAGAAAAGAAGACTGCGTATAATACAGATTTATTATTACCTGTAATGCATGCAATAAAAAAGATTGCAGGCGATACTTATAATGAAAAATACGCTCGTATTATTTGTGACCATATTCGAACATCTGCAATGATGATTGCCGACGGTGTTCGCCCATCTAATAAGGATCAAGGATACATCCTACGTCGATTAATTCGGCGCGCGACAGTTCGAGCTCAAAAAATGAGATTTTTTGAAGTAAAAAATGAATTGAATCAAAACGAAATTTTCCTTGATATTCTTAATGCAATCTTTGATATTTATAACGAAGGGACATTATACTTTGTTGCTGCAACAGAACCTAAAAGCGAACCCGAAGTTAATGCGATGGTAGAAATTTCAACAGAAGTTGGAAAGTTTAGAAAAACTCTCGATTCTGGATTAAAGGAATTTGAAAAGGGAACCGATCCATTCATTCTTGCAACAACCTATGGATTTCCAATTGAATTAACCGAAGAACTTGCGGCTGAAAAGGGAATTTCTATTGATCGTGCAAAGTTTGATCGTGAAATGGTGGAACACCAAGAGAAATCTCGATCAGGATCAGAACAGAAATTCAAAGGTGGGTTAGGTGGAACGACTGATAAAATTGTTCGAAGTCATACCGCGCATCACTTGTTATTGGCGGCACTTCGAAAAGTTTTAGGTGAACATGTTCATCAGCGGGGAAGTAACATTACTGACGAGCGTATCCGAATTGATTTTGCGCATGATGCAAAAATGACCGATGAACAAAAGGCAGAAGTTGAAAAACTTGTGAATGAATGGATTAAAAATGATCTACCAATGCAGCGTGTGGAAATGCCGCGGGCTGATGCTGAAAAAATCGGTGCTGAAATGGAATTTGGTGTGAAATATCCAGATATAGTTTCAGTATATTTTATAGGAGACAGTTTGAATACTGCGATTTCAAAAGAATTCTGCGGCGGCCCACATATCGAACACACGGGACTGATTGGGAGTTTTAAAATTCAAAAAGAAGAAGCAAGCAGTGCAGGGGTGCGACGTATTAAGGCGGTAATCGAGTAAAGAAAAAAACCTCTTATTGAGGTTTTTTTCTTTACTTTTTTTATAGAAATACAGTATACTGATATTATGTCATTGTTTTCTTTCTCTTCTAAAAAACAAAAATCTTTGAAAGTTTTTTGGCGTGTTGATAGTGGAGCAATTTCTGTAATGGTAACAGATGAAAAAGATAAAGTTCATTATTATGATTCAGAAAAAATAACTATTTTTGCCATGGATGATCGACATATGTATGATCAATTATTGCATCATACGGAACTTTGCATGAAGCGAATTATTCCAGGTGTTGTTGATTTTTTGGGCACCGTACCCGACAGTATTGCAATTGTGTTAGGTGAACCATGGGCTCACAGTATTGGGCGACATATCGTTTATAAAAGAAAGACTCGTTTTAAACTCACTAAATCATTTATAAGTGATTTAATTGTTCGTGACATGAAAAGAATTAAAAAAGAGTATGCAGACTATGGTACTGATTTTATTGAACCTGTTTACCATGGGATTTCTATTGCAGGACATTTGACCAATGATCCATGGGGGAAAATAGTAGATGATATTCGTTTTGATTATATTACAGGTCTTTCCGATGATAGGATTGTTGGGTTAGTTAAAAAAACACTTAACGAGGGAATGAGAGCCCCGCTTAATTCTATTAGTTTTGATCATTACCAAAATTTTCTTGTTCGATTTTGGAAAAAAACAAATCTCTCTCATGGGTTATTAATCGATGGGTCTGGTTTTATAACTGAACTGTATATTTTTAAACAAAATCAACTGGTTCAAATAGGGACGTTGCCGTTAGGTTTCGCAATGGTTCGCAACGAACTTGCAAGTTATTTAGGTATTTATCCGCGCGAATTGGAAGCGTTACTATCGCTCTATCAGAAAAAGTTAATCTCCGAAGATATTTCAAGAAAGATTCAATCAGGACTTGTAAACTTATATACTATCTGGGAAAAAGATTTTCAAAAGTTTTGTAATCACGCAATAGAACAGGGTGATATTTTGGATCAAGTGGTATGGTCAGGAGATGAACAGGATCCTATCGTACAATTTTTTATGCATCAGTTGGCAAGTAATACATTACAATTTCCTGTAGTTTTTGGAACTAACCAAGTTGGATTTTTACATAATGGTGTTTTGGCGCGTTCATTAAATCAAGATACAAACATGACACCAAATGCACACAATGCAGACCAGGTTATTATTGCAGGGATTTGTTAGTTTTTATAATTTATGAATCAACGAAAAGTAGGACAAGATATGGTGGTGAGAAAAAAACCAACACAACCTGTGAAGGTTCTTTCTGCTGCGAAAACACTATCTAATAGAAATTCTGTAGTTACTGCAAAAACAAATTTACAACACGAATATCGTGCTCCTGTTTCATCAAAAAAACCAACTGCATATAAACCCACGTTTAATCAGGAAAAGTTTTCAGAAGTATTTTCTCCTCACAGTTCTGATACTTCTCGGCCCCCAGCTCGCGGAGGGATATTATGGTTATTTGCAGGGATCGCAGTTGTTGCACTAATAGTAATGATTGTTTCTATTTTTTCAAAAGCAACTATTGCCGTAACTCTACAAGAAAGAGTTGTTCCTGTTGATATGGCTGTCACACTGTACGCAGAACCTTCCGAGGGTCAAGTTCAGTTTAAGACAGCGAAAATTGTTGATACGCAATCAACGTTAGTATCCACAACAAATAAACAAGCCGTAACTGCTTCTGCTTCTGGGATAGTGAGGTTATTTTCTACAGCCGCAAAACCTGTGCCTATCCCTGCCGGAACTCAATTGATTAGTACTAATAAAAAAGTATTTGCAACAAAATCAAAGGTGGTAATACCGGGTGGATCAATAAATAAACCAGGTTCTGCAGAGGTTACTATTTCTGCAACTGTTCCAGGTGCTGATTCAAATATTAAATTAGATGATTTAAAACTTCCTGCCTTTCCTTCAATAATCGCACGAACAACAACCGAAGTTGCAGGAGGTATTTCTGGCGATCAATTTACAATAACGGAGCCTGAATTGATTGCAGCAAAAGCAAAACTGGAAAGTATTATGAAATCTTCAAATCCGGCTGCGTTTTTAGCAAATCAAATTCCAAAAGATTTTATGCTGCCCGAATCGTTGTTGCAAATTTCAGAGGTAACGTATCGTACAGAATCAGTGGAGGGAGGCGTATCGGTTATTGCTGAACGAACAATTACTGGAAACATGATTGATAAAGAAAATTTCCGATCTTTTTTAATTAATCAACTACCAGAGTCTGAAAGATTGTTTATGCAAATTTATTCTGATAGCGACATAATGTTCTCATTGGCAAGTGGATTAGCAAACACTGATAATACATTACCGATACAGATAAAAGGTCAATTTACTGCACGTGCACAATTCGATGAGTCGGCTGCAAGAATTGCAATCGCTCGAGATAAAAAAGCAATTGCAAATACAACATTGCGAGCATTACCAGGGGTTATTTCTTCTGAAATTACCCTTTTTCCACCGTGGATAAGCCGTATCCCAGGAAAAGTTTCTGCTATTATTTTTACTACAACTTATAAAAATTAAAATTCACCATAAAATCCTTGACAATTTTAAGGATTTTGCTATGATGAATCTATTCTGTCATGAATATGAAAGATGAAATGATCGTTCCTGCTACCGTTATTGAAGCATTACCTAATGCGATGTTTCGCGTAACATTAAAAGATGCAGATGCGCCTATGGTTGCATATCTTTCAGGAAAAATGAAATTACACCGAATCAAGGTGTTAGTAGGTGATACGGTACAAGTTCTCCTTGATCCATACGGAGGCAAGGGACGTATTGTCAAAAGAATGTAATTGTGCTAGATTGATTTCTGCGCAACGCCCAAATTTATAAGGGTATTTATTAGTTTTATATAGGTCTTCTGATTCCAATCGACATGAAAGTACAATCATCAATCAAAAAAATTAGTCCAGATGACATCATTGTGCGTCGAAAAGGTCGTCTGTTCCGCATTAACAAAAAAAATCCACGCCACAAAGCGCGTCAATAATTTTTTCATTTCTCTATGCGTATTTTAGGTATTACACTTCCCGACAACAAACAAGCACAATATGGTATGACGGCACTGTACGGCATCGGTCTTTCACGTGCTAAAAAAATCTTAGCAGAAGCCAATGTTGATCCAGTTAAAAAAATCAAAGACCTTTCAGCTGACGAAGAGGCAGTTATTCGAAAGATTACCGAAGAGTTAAAACTCGAAGGTAACCTAAAACGAGAAGTCAGCCAAAACGTAAAACGATTAAAAGACATTCAGTCTTATCGAGGTTCACGACATGCGCATGGTTTACCAACTCGCGGTCAACGAACAAAAACTAACTCTCGAACTGTTCGCGGTAACAAACGAACAACTATGGCATCAGGTCGCCGAAAAGAGAGTAAGACATAGTATTCATTATTATCAACCGATTTCATTATCACTCAATTATTATCATTTCCTATGGGCAAAAAACGTATTGTAAAACAAGAAGGTCAGCGCGTGAACAAAAGCTTGAAAGATCGAGCGCTTTCACGTGTGCCAAAGAAAAAATTAGTCAGCGGAGTGCTGCATGTTCAGGCAACCTATAACAATACCAAGGTAGCTCTTACTGATAAAGATGGAAATGTTATTATGACTGCTTCATCTGGTTCTCTTGGATTTAAAGGAGCTAAAAAGGCAACACCTTTTGCTGCTGCAAAAATCGGAGAAGTTTTGGCTGAAAAAGCTCAAATGATTGGTTTGAAAGAAGTTGATATTGTTGTTAAAGGTGTAGGTTCAGGTCGTGAATCAGTTATCCGATCATTTATCGCTCGCGGTATTGATATCTTATCTATCAAAGATAAAACACCTGTTCCGTTCAACGGTCCTCGCCCTAAAAAAGCTCGACGCGTTTAATTTCTTTTTTCATTTATTATGTCATCTACTACTAAAAAATATAAAATCTGTCGCCGACTCGGTGTTGGTATGTTTGAAAAATGCCAAACTCAGAAATTCTTGGCTCGTGCTAAAACCGGGAAAAAAGAAGTTCGCGTTCGACGATCTGATTACGGTGTTCAATTCTTGGAAAAACAAAAAATCCGATTTACGTATGGTGTTCGTGAAAAACAATTCAGTAACTATATCAATTTTGCCATGACTCATGGTAAAAAGGGTATCAAGCCATCTGATTTACTATCACAATTACTAGAACGACGTTTGGATAACGTTGTGTACCGATTAGGATTGGCATCATCACGAGCATTAGCTCGTCAGATTGTATCTCACGGACACATCTTGATCAATGGAAAGAAAATGAACATTCCATCATATCAGATTGAAAAAGGCGACGTTGTTGCTATCCGAGAAGGAAGTAAGAAAACAGTCTTGTTTACTGATATTGCAACCAAACTAAAAGCGTTCAAAACGCCAGATTGGATGAAATGGAGTACAGATTTTTCAAAAGCAGATATTACCGCTTTACCAAAAGACACAGATCCGTTTTTGAACCCACAAGCCGTTATCGAGTTCTACAGTCGATAATCAGTGAATCATCGGTGTTTAAATTAAAATTTAACCATCGTGATGCGCAACCTTTCTTGAAACATTCTAGAACCTGTTTCAAGGCCGAGGAAATTAGCATGCTAATGTTTCAATCGAAACAACCAAACACGCATTATGTATTCTACTTCTATTGTTCTCCCTTCAAAATTTAAAACTATTTCTGAAACAAGAACCTCAGGTGTATATGAAATCGAAGGACTAGCTCCAGGTTACGGACATACACTAGGTAACTCATTGCGACGAATTATTTTGTCATCAATCCCAGGAACCGGTATTATTTCATTCAAAATTAATGGAGCTCTCCATGAATTTGATACATTACCAGGAGTTCATCAAGATGTTTTAACTATCATCTTGAACCTAAAACGAGCTCGATTCCACTTGATTGGTGATGAACCTCAAACAATCACATTAGTTTCTACAAAAACAGGTGTGGTTACCGCAGGTGAATTCACTACAAATGGTGTTGCTGAGGTATTAACTCCAGATCAACCAATTGCTGAAATTACTGAAAAAGGTGCACGACTTGAAATCGATATTACTCTTGCAAAAGGGTTGGGATTAATTTCACGAGACAACCTAGTAAAAGAAAAAGCAGAAGTTGGACATATCATTATGGATGCAGTATTTACACCTATTATCAAAGCTCATTATGAGGTTGAAAATATGCGTGTAGGTGACCGAACTGACTATAACCGTCTTCGTGTCATGATTGATACTGATGGATCAGAAAGTCCAAGTACAATTCTTTCACAATCAATTCGAATCATGCTTGATCAATTCAAAGCAATTCTTGATTTAAAAGAATTTGTCATCCCTGAACCAGTTATGGAAAAAACAGCTCCTGCATCAGTAGTAGCTGAAGAATCCACAGAATACAGTTCAGAGTCTGGAAAAGTTGATATGACTGATGTACTTAAAACTCGTATTGATTCAATTCAACTATCAACACGAACTTTAAATGCATTGTCAGAAGCGGGGATTAGAACCGTAGGAGGTTTAATCCAAAAAACAGAAAAAGATCTACTAGATCTTGATGGTTTTGGAGAAAAAGGCCTAAAAGAACTAAAAGAAGTCCTTACTGATTTCGGACTTGCATTAAAAAAATAAATCAGTAGTATAACGCTTACTTATTAATCAAACTCATTATGCGACATCAAAATCACAATCGAAAATTTGGACGAAAATCAAACGTTCGTCGTGCGTTCATGCGATCACTCGCACGTGCTTTGGTGATGGAAGGTCGCATTATGACCACTGAACCTCGCGCAAAAGAACTTCGACCATTCGTTGAAAAAATGATTACTCGTGCCAAAGAGGGAAATGCAATTACTAATGTTCGTATCCTATCATCTGATATGGGTGGACAATTGGATGTTGCTCAAAAATTAATTCGAGATATTGCTCCAAAATACGTTGATCGTAATGGTGGGTATATCCGAATCTTGAAAACTCCTGCACGTGCGAGTGACGCAGCGCCTATGGCACTGATTGAATTCGTATAGAATCATCTTATTAATAGTAACCTGAAAGTTTATGAAATACACACTTGATGCTACAAATAAAAAATTGGGACGAATTGCAACTGAAATTGCGACCATTTTGCGTGGAAAAAATTCTCCTGACTTCACCCCTAATAAACAATCAGGTCATGTTGTCGAGGTGATTAATGCAAGTAAATTGGATTTAACCGATAAAATGGACGATACTTACAAAACCTTCTCAGGGTATCCAGGAGGGTTAAAACATGAGACTCGCGGAAGTTTACTGAAACGTCGTGGAATTTCCGAGGTACTTATGCGTACCGTTCGCGGAATGCTTCCTCGTAACAAATTACGAGATGATATGTTAAAAAACCTGAAGGTTTCTGAATAATTATTATGTCTACAACTACTGGAAAAACAAAATATGTCCCTGCTATCGGACGACGAAAAACGTCAACTGCACAGGTACGTTTAATTCCTGCTGATAAAACATCAGTTGTGGTTAATGATCGTGCAATTAACGAATATTTCCCAACATCAGAATTGTTTAAAACAGCAATGGGTGCATTGCACACTGCTGAAAATGTTTCTGAATATGCGGTAACTGTTAAAGTTACTGGAGGTGGGATTCATTCACAAGCTGAAGCAGTACGACATGGAATTTCTCGAGCTCTTGTTAAAATTGACGAGGAATTCAAAACTGATTTGAAAAAAGCAGGATTCCTTAAACGAGATCCTCGTTCAAAAGAACGACGCAAATTCGGACTCAAAAAAGCTCGAAAATCAGCTCAATGGTCAAAACGATAAAAA
>CAYSOB010000003.1:0-29713 GCA_964432575.1 uncultured Candidatus Saccharibacteria bacterium | reverse complement strand
TTTTACGAAACGATCTTGTTCAACTTTTAAAAACTATTCCCCTCTTTTCTAATCATTATCACCATATTACTATGACGGTAAGTGCAGAAGATAAAACTGTCTTGTTTCATGCTGAAAACACTAGTGTTGGTGAAATTCATACGACCCTTGATGCAGTTATTGAAGGAAATTCAATTGAAGTTGGTTTATCAGCACAGCAAATTCAAGAAGGAATAAGTATTATTCAAAGCGATTCACTTTATTTTGAATGGCTAGATCCTAAAAAACCATTAATTGTACGTGGACAACATGATAATACGTTTCTGTATTTAATTATGCCGTTAAATCGAAATTAATATATTTTTATTATGAAATCTTTTTCAGAATTACTATCAATTGTTTCAAAAAAAATACCAACAGAAACAATTATTAGGGATTTTATGATAAATTTTTTAAAAGAAACGTGTGAAATTGAAATAGATAGAAAACATATAATTCTATCTAAAAACATGATTCAACTACAAATATCACCTATTATTCGTTCAAAATTTGTACCCTATCAAGATATTTGTTTAAGTGAATTAAATAAATACCTTAAAGAACAAGGAGTGAAATTAGTAATAAAAAGGATTATGTAAATAAAAAAACCTTATAAGGTTTTTTTATTTAAAACAAATCAAACTTTTCACGTATTTTCCGTGGAATATAGAAATCTTTTGATATTTTTTTACGGAGTTTTTTAGCCTTTTCTCGACTACGTTCGATAATTAATTTAACTTTTTTCTTTTCGATACCTAATTTTTGAATTTCCTTTTGAAAAATAATGAAATTTTCTGATTGTTTAAAACATTTTTCTATTAATTCTGATGTTTTTTTATTAATACGAACAGTTGTTATATAGTCTCCAATAATTGTTATATAGTCTGTTTTTTTAAAAATTTCTTCACCTAAATTTATTTTAAAATAGTCATTTTCTCTTTGTTTTTTAATAAGTTTATCAAACTCAGTATTTCCACCATTTACCGTAAAAGTATGAATTTTGTTTTTTAATAAGTTTTCATAATATAATTCCTCACTTTTTTTACGAGAATCACTCAAAAAAGACCATATATCATGAGGGTTATAAAAAAAGACAGGGAATTCAGAGAGGTTTTTTTGAATTGATAATGTAATATTTTTCCACTGTTGATCAAGATGAATTAATGAATTTAGGTCAAATTGAACACTTTCATGTTCTGATAATTCAAAATTTCGTTCATTTTGGAGATCATTTACAATTTTATTTTTCCACTCCTCATTAAGTGAAAAATAGTCTTTATGTTTAACTACCACTTCTTCTTGTATTAAAAAACGTAAAGATTTATAAATTCCTTGGTTAGTTGCATGTATTTCTTCATTCCGTAATTCATCATTTAATGTATTAATTGTTTGGTTTTTAAGGATTAAATAACGAACAATTCTATCTTCCAAGGATTCCTTTTTAGTATAAATCATATAGAAAAGTATACTATATAATAAACTTTTTGTTTACAATTGTATCATAATACAACATATTTTTTACTAGTCAATATATTTCGTATATAATGCGGGTATGAAATATAAAAAAGATTTTCACAATTTCCAAAAACAATACATAGAAAAATACCCCACTGCTAATACTATGAGAAACATTCTCATAAACCAAATGTCTTTAAAAAATAAAAAGATTTTAGATGTGGGATGTGGTTCAGGTATTGATCTTCAGTTTTTTAATGAGCAACAAGCACAATGTTTTGGTATTGATATTTCTCCTGAATTAGTTGAAATAGCAAAAAAAGAATTACCAAATGCGGGTATTATTGAAGGAACGTTTAATTACTTACCTTGGAAAAATAATATGTTTGATATTGTTTGGAGTAAGTATGCCTTACAACATGAAAAAGAAATCCATTTTTCTCTCCATGAAATTAATCGGGTTTTAAAAAAGAATGGTACTGCGTTTATTCAAGTAACTCACCCAATGAGAACTGTTGATATGATTCATACAAAAAACTACTTTGATAGTGGTGAAGAGGTGAATTATCCAACAATTGATGGTAAAATTATTAATGAATACCACCACTCATTAACAGAATGGATACAAACAATTATTAATAATGGTTTCTCAATTATTTCTTTCCAAGAAATATTAAATCGACCAGTAGATCAGTATTCTGGAGTAGTATCTCCCAGTGCGACAATTTTTATTCTAGAGAAAAAAGAATAAATCTCTAGAATTAATTACTTAACTTTTTAAACCTTTAAACTTATTTACATGAAAACAATTACTGAACTAAAACAATTATCAGGACGGTCAAAATTCGCATCAGTCCTTGGAAAATCAACCATTAATCCAGAAAGTGAGGAATATAAAACTATTGAAAAAGTAACAGAAATTTTACTAGAAAATGGTTTTGGAGTAATTCACGGAGGCTATGCTGGTGGTGCTATGCAGGCAGTGAGTGATACTGCTCAAAAAATAGTTCTTGAAAAAGGATTATCAAAATACTGCAATATTGCAGTTCCACAAGTACAACATGATGGGTTATGGGATCGAGTTTCCGAAGCTGTATTTACTGAATCTTCACAAGATATTTATGATCGTTTGAAAATTGTTACTTCCGGAGAAGTCGCTGTTATTTGTCCCTTAGGAGGTGATGGTACAGAACTCGAAGAAACAATCGTTTTTCATGAAAATATTGTGAAAATGGGTATGAATAAGTACGGTGGGCATAGTTTTCCAATGACCCCACTCATCTTTGTTCAGACAAAAAACGGCACTCAATGGAAAAAACTCATTCAGACAAAGATGAATATTCTTGATGTATCTGTGAGAGATCCGAAAGAGTATGACTGGTTACATTTTACACACTCTATCGAAGAGTTTGAAAATGTGATAAAAATGTATTTATAAGTAATTAAAACTGGAAATTATACAATTTCCAGTTTTTTATAAAAATATGAAAGATTTTAACACACAATATAAACAACTTTTACAAGATTGTTTTGAAAATGGTTTTTTAAAACCAACACGAACAGGAATACCTGCATATAGTATTATAGGAAAAACCATTGAACACGACATGAAGCTTGGCTTCCCCTTGTGTACACTACGGAAAATGCCTCAAAAAAGCATGCGAGTAGAAACCGAATTTTATTTAAAAGGATATACTGATAAAAAATGGTTAACTGATAGAGGGTGTCATTTTTGGGATTATTGGCAAAACAGACAATCAAATAATCCAAATGATCTTGGTCCTACCTATGGGTTCGAATGGAGGCATTTTGGCGCAGATTACACAGGTGTAAAAGATTATGCAGGTCAGGGAATTGACCAGATAAAATGGGTATTAGAAAAATTAAGAAAATATCCAGACAATAAACGATTAGTGGTTTCACAATGGAACCCAAAAGATATTGATCAACAAGCAATCCCACCATGTCCCTTTGCTTTTCAGTTGTTAAAACAGGGTAATGAATTAAATATAATATTCTATCAACGAAGTGCTGATATTTGTTTAGGTTTACCTAATGATTTTGCACAACATGCACTATTACTTCATTTATTCTGTCTTGAAACAGGGTACCAACCAGGAAAAGTGATTGGTATGTTTGGTCAGATTGAGTTATATGAAAATCATTACGAAAACGCAAAAAAATTACTACAAGCAGAACCATTGCCATATCCAGAAATAGTAACAGAAAATTTTACAAGTATTTTTGATTGGTCGTATACTGACTCAAAGTTTAATAACTATCAGCACGGAGAAAAAATTGATTTTCCTATTGCTGTCTAAAAATATGAAAGACATAGTTATTCGAAATATTATTTCACGAGAAAAAAAAAGACAGAAAAAACAAATTAATCTTATCGCCTCTGAAAATATTGTTTCAAAAGAGGTGTTGAACGCACTTGGCTCAGAATTAGTTAATAAATATTCAGAAGGATATCCAAATAAACGATATTATCAAGGAAATGAATTTATTGATGAGCTTGAAATTGAAACACAAAAAAGAGCGTTAAAACTTTTTAAATTACATTACAATGAATGGTCAGTTAATATGCAGGCACTTTCTGGATCCACTGCAAATTTATCAATATATGCAGCACTTGTTCCTATTGGTGGTAAAATTATGAGTTTGGATTTAAAATCAGGAGGACATTTGAGTCAGATTCAACCGGCTTCATTTTCTGGAAAAATTTGGCAACAAATTTCTTATTCAGTAGATAAAGAAACAGAACTAATTAATTATGATCAAATTGAAAAGATTTTGAAAAAAGAAAAACCAGAAATTATTACTGTAGGATTTTCTGCGTATTCACGAGATATTGACTATAGAAAAATTAAAGAAATCTGCTTACAAACAAATACTATTTTACATGTTGATATGTCCCATACTGCAGGAATAATTTCTGCTGGGTATATGAACAATCCTTTTTTATATGCAGATATTGTGATGACAACAACCCATAAAACATTACGAGGACCAAAATCCGCACTCATTTTTTCTAAAATTGACGAACGTAAACTACCAGAAAAAATTAACAAAGCGGTGTTTCCTGGAATATTTGGAGGTCCACATAATCATCAAATTGCAGGAGTTGCGGTTGCTCTCCATGAAGCAAACACAAAAGATTTTAAAAAATATATACATCAAGTATTAAAAAACACAAAAGCATTTTCTAACGAGTTTAAAAAACTTGGATGGAAAATTGTGTCAGGTGGAACAGATAACCATTTATTTATTTTAAAAACATTTGAATCTGGTATTAATAAAACAGGAAAAGAAGCTTCTGAGATTTTAAAAGAACACAACATTATTGTAAATATGAATATAATTCCTTTTGATACTCTTGGTTCAAATAAGACATCAGGAGTTCGAATAGGTACACCCTTTCAAACCTCGAAAGGTTGGAAAGAAAAAGATTTTATACTCCTTGCAAAAAAAGTTGATAAAATTTTAAAAAATTAAAAACCGCTGATGCGGTTTTTAATTTATAATTATTTTCACAAACTTCTTTTTCCCAACCTTTAATACAATTGTTTCAAATAATTTATATTGAAAATCGGTAATTTTTTCTTCAGATAAATCATCAGAAATAATTTTTACCCCACCTTCATCGGTTAGTCGTCGAAATTCTGTTTTTGATTCTAAGTATCCATTTTGAACTAATATCTCAGAAAGTAGTTTTCCATGTTCTCCAGTAATTTCTGGAACAACATCAGGTAATCCACCTTCTGAGAAAGTTCGCTCCCAATTATTTTGAGCATCAATTGCCTGGTCTGCACTATGGTACAAGGTAATAATTTCTCGTGCAAGTTGTTTTTTAAACTGAATTGGATTTTCACCGTTTTGTAACGCTAATTCAATTTCAAGAATTTGTTCACGTGGAATATTTGTACATAATTCAAATCCACCAATAATCATTCCGTCACCCCACGACATAATTTTTCCAAACATACTGTCGGCAGAATCATCAAGAGTAATCATGTTACCTTCAGATTTCCCCATCTTTTTCCCTGTTGGATCAGCAAGGAGTTTAACGGTAACGACAAATTTTTCTTTCCCGTGTTCTTTTAATAATTCACGACCCATTAACATGTTGAATAATTGATCGTTCCCACCAATTTCACCATCTACCATCATGGCAACACTGTCTTGACCCTGCATTAATGGGTACATAAATTCATGTACATAAATTGGTTTTCCTTCCTCGATACGTTTTTGGAACATGTCCCGCTCAAGCATTCGTTGTACAGTTGTTTTTGATGCTAATTCCAATACGTCTGCAAAATTCATTTTTCCAAGCCAGTCAGCATTGAATTTTATTTCTGCGGCATTTTCGCCCTCAAAAGAAATAATTTTTGAAGCCTGTTGTTTGTAGTTTTTTAGGTTTTCAGCAATTTCCTCGGCGGTAAGAGTTTTTCGTGCTGCTAATTTATCAGTAGGATCACCAATTTTTGCAGTAAAATCGCCCATTAAAAGAATTATTTTATGCCCAAGATTCTGCAGTTGAGCAAGTTTTTTCATGGCAATTGCATGTCCAATATGGAGTGTTGGGCCAGTAGGGTCAATCCCCAGATATACTGTTAATTGTCTATCAGAATTCAGTTGTGATTCAACAAATTCACGTGAAGGAAGAATGGTTTCAACGCCACGAATAAGAAATTCATTAATTTGTTCTGGGTTTTTAATAATCATACCTACACCCTACCAGAAAAAAACATTTTTGTGGAGGGTTGGGTATAAAAGTGGATTTTTTGAAAAAAACACAAAATGGGGTACACTGGTAATAATATGACACCAGAAAAAAAATCTTCAAAAAAATTCTTTGACACTATGCATGAAGTAAAACGATACACACATCATCATGTTCAAAAAACCGCAAGACCAATGGTTCAAAAACAGGCTAGGCGCGCAAAAACTACCTGGGATCGATTTCGTGCATGGGCAAGTCACCACACACAGTTAATTATTTGGACAATTGCAATTGTTGGAGTTTTATTAGTAGGTGGATTTTTTATTTGGGTCGCAACACTTAAAATTCCAACACTAGATAATTTTACCGAACGAAAGGTTGCCAGTTCGACACAAATCTATGATAGAAATGGGGTTATTTTATATGATGTTCATGAAAACATTAAAAGAACTGTAGTTCCTGGGAATACAGTTGATGTTGATATTAAACATGCAGTAATTGCTATTGAAGATAAAGATTTTTATTCCCACCATGGGATTAAACTGACTTCTATTTTCCGTGCGGTGCTTGCTAATATTATTCCGTTTGGCGGAACTCAGGGTGGTTCAACAATTACCCAGCAGGTAATAAAAAATACACTATTAAACTCAGAAAAAAGAATCTCTCGAAAAGTAAAGGAGTGGATTTTGTCACTAAAACTAGAACGAGTAATGTCAAAAGAGGATATTTTGTCGCTGTATTTAAATGAGGCGCCTTATGGTGGTGCAATTTATGGAGTTGAACAGGGTGCTCAAACGTTTTTTGGAAAATCATCAAACGATGTAACAATCGCAGAAGCTGCTTACCTGGCTGCAATTCCAAACGCGCCAAGCTACTATTCACCATACGGAAAAAACAAAAAACTGTTAGATGATAGAAAAAATCTTGTATTGAAAAAAATGGAAGAACAAGGATATATTACCGAAGAAGAATTTAATCAAGCAAAAACTGAAACTGTTGTGTTTAAGCCACTTTCGGACAGTAATGGAAAAGCGCTTCATTTTGCTGATTATATTCGTGCATATCTAGAGGAAACATATGGAAAAGAGTCTCTAACAGTTGATGGTCTAAAAGTAACAACAACACTGGATTGGAAACTGCAAGAACAAGCAGAAAAAGCTGCTGCAGAACAAGCGGTTAAAAATGAAAAAGAATGGAATGCATCAAACATGGCAATTGTTGCGTTGGATCCAAAAACAGGACAAATTCTTGCAATGGTTGGGTCTCGAAATTATTCAGATACCGACATTGATGGTCAATTTAATGTGACTACCGCAAACAGACAGCCTGGTTCTTCTTTTAAACCAATTGTATACGCTCGAGCGTTTGAAAAAGGGTTTAGACCAGAAACGGTATTATTTGATGTTCCAACACAGTTTAACCCGTCATGTGGAGCGTTCAGTCGAGAAAGCACTGCAACTGGATGTTATGCGCCAGATAATTACGATGGTAAGTTTACAGGCCCTATTTCACTACGTAGTGCACTGGGACAATCTCGTAACATTCCTGCAGTACAATTACTATATCTTGTAGGAATAGGTGATGCTCTTCAAACGGCAAAACAATTAGGAATTACAACTCTGGATAAGAATTTCGATCGATATGGACTAACACTTGTATTGGGAGGTGGAGAAGTTTCTCTTCTTGAAATGACATCAGTATACGGAGTGTTTGCAAATGATGGTGTTCGGATGCCACCAACAGGAATTCTAAAAATAGAAGATTTAAACGGAAAAGTATTAGAAGAGTATAAAGAGGCTCCGGGCGAACAAGTTATTTCCGCAAATGCTGCTAGAATGCTTTCGTCGGTTTTGTCAGATAATGTTGCGCGAACACCACTGTTTGGTGCAAATTCACAATTATATTTTGGTGACCGCCCAGTGGCTGCAAAATCAGGAACCACTAATGATAATAAAGATGCCTGGTTAATCGGGTATACTCCAGACATTGCAGTTGGAGTATGGTCAGGAAACAATGATAATAAGCCAATGAAAAAAGGTTCAAGTATTTCAGTTCCAGCATGGCGTCAGGTTATGAACGCTGCACTTGCAGATAAACCCATAACCCCGTTTGGACAATATGATTCTCCTGACGAAAAAACACCACCAGTAATTCGTGGATTATGGTGGGGAGGAGATTCGTTTTTTACAGACAAAATTTCAGGAAAACTTGCAACACAATACACTCCAATTGAAACCAAAAAGGAACATGTAATAGTAAACCCTCACAATATTTTGTATTGGATTAATAAAAACGACCTAACTAATTCTCGCCCAGGAATTGGATTATCTGATGGTCAGTATAAAAACTGGGAAGCTACGTTCCAAAATTGGATTCAAACAAACGGTTTAGGGAATATTCCTGCAACACCACAAAAACCAACAGATTTTGATGATGTGCATAAACCAGAATATAGTCCAACAGTTTCAATTACCGAACCCGCAGAAAATTCATCATCTTCGATAAATAGTCCTATAACAATCACAGGATCAGCTGACGGACTACGTCCTGTTCAAAAATTTGAATATTATGTGAACGATCAGTTTATTGGATCTACCGACGGTTCGTCTGCAAACTATTCATTTACTCCGGCAGACTACACCAGTAGTGCTGGAAGTATAAAGATTCGTGTAGTTGCGGTTGACTCTGTTTATAATCGAGGTGAAAGAGATGTAACAATAACATTAACACAATAAAAAACACCGAAAGGTGTTTTTTATTGTGTACTAGTATAATTCTGGTTCATCTTCATCCAACAATACATCATCAAAGAAAAGTTCGTCTTCATCATCGTCTCCAACGATTTTCTTTTTTGGTAAAATGTCGTCATCTAATAAGTCTTCATCATCGTCTTCTTCGGCAATGTGAAATCCGCCAGGTAACTCGGGATCAAAATCTTTTTCGTCGTCGTAGTCCATATATCAAAATATATAAATAGTTTTCAAGAAATATATTCTTGGGTGACTTATAATATCCCGATCGCAGGCGTAACTCACGATGGGTTAGTTCTATTTGTATCAAATGTAAAAATTTTTGCAAGTAAAATAGTACTTGCTAGTTTCGTAATAGTGTCTCATGCTTAAAATGTGCAAAAAATGCAATACCAATTGCAATAGCATCAAGTTCATCATCAATCTTTCCTGCAGTATCTAGTTGAATTAATTTAGGTAACATAAAAAGGATATCTGTTTTTTTTGCAGCACCATTACCAGTAATTGCTATTTTTACATGATTAGGATGTATCTCGCGAATAGGTATTTCTTTTCTAATTGCTTCTCCGCTGATAATTCCACGAGCCTCTGAAACACGCAATGCAGTTGGGGAGTTGTTGGCAAAATAAAGCTCTTCCATAACCATTATTTCTGGTTTATGTTCAGAAATAATAACCCCTAATTCATGCTGGATTTTTTTTAGACGATCATAGAATAAGGCCTTTCGGTCGGTAGTAATACAACAAGAAAAAAGAATGGTTTCCTTTTCAGTTGCCTTTTTTTCTAATATTGCAATCCCTACACGGTCATACCCAGGGTCGATACTGATAATTTTCATAAACATATCATAACATAATGATAAAATTTCAAGTAAGATTGATGTGTTATACTGTTGGTATGATAAAAACACCTCCAAAAAATTATAAAAAAACCCTAGTTTTATTGGATACTCACGCAATTTTACACCGGGCTTATCATGCGGTTCCTGATTTTTCATCATCGTTAGGTGTGCCAACAGGTGCGTTGTATGGATTACTTAACATGTTTCTTAAAATGTTAACTGACTTACAACCCGACTATGTAATTGCTTGTTATGACCTACCACAGCCGACGTTTCGACATGAAAGTTATGACGGCTACAAGAAGGGTCGTAAATCAACAGAGGATTCATTAAAAGCACAAATCGATGAGTCAAGAAATATTTTTCATGCACTACATATTCCTATTTACGACGCACCAGGTTTTGAAGCTGACGACATGTTGGGGACTATTGTTGAACAAGCGACAAAAGATTATCCGGATTTTAAGATTGTAATTGTGTCGGGGGACATGGACACATTGCAACTAGTAAATGATGATCGTGTTGTAGTGTACACTATGAAAAAAGGTATTCAGGAAACGGTTATGTATAACGAAGCTGATGTTGTTGCTCGCTACTCCTTTGACCCAGCGTTTGTTGCTGACTACAAAGGGCTTCGCGGGGATCCGTCTGATAACATTATCGGAGTTCCTGGAATCGGCGAAAAAACAGCAACAGAATTAATTACTAAATTTGGGACCATTGAAGAAATTTATAAAAAACTACACACAAGTCAAAAAGATTTTTTAGATGCTGGTATAAAGCAAAGAATTATTAATCTCCTTCTTGAACACGAAGAGGGTGCACAGTTTTCAAAAATTCTTGCAACTATTCGTCGAGATGCGCCTATTCATTTTGAGTTACCCTCACAAACTTTTAAAGAACAATATGATGCCGAAAAAATGATTCGGTTGATACAAGGGTATGAGTTTCGGTCACTTATTACAAAATTTGAAAACCTTTTTTCTGAAACAGAGACAAAACAAAAAATTGGGACCACAAAAACAACTAAAAACACAGTAGAAAAAGTTTCAAAAAAGGAAGAAGTTGATTCTACTGTTGATGTTTCAAACAAAGATTGGGAAGTTGCTTTTCAGGCATCGGTGGCGCTTTGGGTTTTAAATTCTGACATGGTTCACCCAACTACAGCAGAAGTATTGCGAGAAACAGAGGTAGATACAATCGAAAAAGCATTGTCAGTTATTGTTAAAAAACTAGATCAAAAGAAACTACTTACTATTTTTAACAACATAGAAAAACCACTGATTCCTGTTGTTCGTTCAATGACAGAGCATGGTGTCATGATTGATAAAAATTACCTTGAAAATCTATCAAAAGAATATCATCAGACAATTGACCTATTGGCAAAAGAAATATTTTCTGTTTCCAAAAAACCATTTAACATAAACTCTCCAAAACAATTATCAGAATTTCTATTTACAGAATTAGGATTAAAACCAAAAGGAAAGAAAAATAAAACGGGAAGTTTTTCAACACGAGGTGAAGTATTAGATGATTTGATTAATGAACACCCATTAATTCAAAAGATTATAGAATACAGAGAGTTACAAAAATTGGTTTCAACATATATCGACACTCTGCCGACATTGTTAGATGAACAATCACGGCTACATGCACAATTTTTACAACACGGAACAACCACAGGAAGATTTTCTTCACAAAATCCAAACTTGCAAAATATTCCTATTCGCACCGATGTTGGCCGTGCAATTCGAACAGCGTTTGTTGCTCCAAAAGACCACACATTAATTTCTGCTGATTATTCACAAATTGAGCTGCGCGTATTGGCAATGTTGTCAGGAGATCCAATTTTACATGACGTGTTTAAAACGGGTCGCGACATTCACACCGCGGTTGCTTCAAGGGTTCTCCATATTCCAGAATCTGAAGTAACAAAAAATCAACGACGTGATGCAAAAGTAATTAATTTTGGAATTTTGTATGGAATGGGAATATCTTCACTACAAAAGAATCTTGGTGGAACCCGGGCCGAAGCCGAACATTTTTATGAAGCATATTTTACAGAGTTTCCAGCAATCAGGGAGTATATCGAACAGGTGAAAAAGGGTGCAAAAGAAACATTGGAGACGAAAACACTCTTTGGGAGGGTTCGTAATTTCCCCATGTTTCGATCTAAACTACCGTTTATGATCGCCCTGGCAGAACGAACCGCTATTAATGCGCCAATTCAAGGCACTAATGCCGACATTGTTAAAATAGCGATGGTTGATATTGATAAAGTTATTAAGGAGAACAACTGGCAAGACAAAGTGTTTCCAGTATTACAAATTCATGACGAAATCGTTTACGAAGTTTCAGATGAATTAGTGAAACCGTTTGGTATTGTGTTAAAAGAAACAATGGAGTCGGTCATAGTAAACCATATGGATATTATTGATCAGTCTGTTGCAAAAACCCTTGATATTCCTATTACAGTCTCTGTTGCGGCAGGAAAAGATTTAAACCACCTGGATCCAGTACTATAAAAAGCACGCGTTGCTTTTTTTTGTTTCAGATGTAATACTTACCATACAAAAACTATATGCCAATTGAAATGATAAAATTTAAATTCCTAAAGCTTTCGTCCTATATACCACTGTTATTTTTGGTGGCACTGGGGTTTTCGTTGTTGTTTTTCAGAGTATTTCCTGTGCGTATTTTTCACAACCCAACCATTGCAGTAGGTTTAGGTATTTTCTTTTTTATTATTGGTACCACACTTGCCGTGTTATCAGAACTTACTCGACATCGAATGTTTTCAATCATGTCTGACGCACTAACGTGTGAAGATTTTGAATCAGGAATTTATAAATACAGCCGACATGCAGGAACGTTCGGATTTCTTTTATTGTTTTTTGGGTTTGGTTTTGTATTAAACTCGATTGCCGTGATTATTGTTGTGTTCCTTCACTTTGTTTTATTATCATTGGTGTTTATTCCTATTATTGAACATGAAATGAAAAAGGCTTGTGGGGATAGTTACCGTAAGTATTGCGAAAATGTTCGCATGTGGATATGATTTTTCTCTTTAAAAAATTTCCTCGAGAGGAAGTTTTATCAATAATTTCTTCTCAATATTCAAAACATGAATTAGTTCGTTTTAGTGATGATTATGCAGACCCTACAGAAATTATTCATGTTTTGAATTCTGGAAACCTGTTTGGGACTGATCAAGTTATTTTTTTGTCAGATATCAATAGGGATTTTTGGAATAGTATTATTGATTCATTTCAGTATAAACCAGAATCAACTATTGTTTTCTGGCTGGAAGATTCTTTTCCGGTTGCTTTTTTAAAAAATATGCCGACCTATGAAATGAAAGAGTATCAAGAAAAAAAATCAGTAGAAAAATCAAACCCTTTTGCCATTGCAAATCAGTTGTCATCAGGTAGTTCTTCTGGGTTATGGACAACCTATCGGTCGCTATTATCTGAAAACCAGGCACCGGAAGCAATTTTTGGAATACTTTGGTGGAAATTAAAAGATCTTGCAAAAAAGAAGCAAACTATTAATCCAGAGTTTAAAAAAACATTAAAAAATTTTCTTTCAACATATTCATCAGCCAGAGAAACAGGTGGTGAATTGGAAACTGGTCTGGAAGAATTATTACTAAAACTAACAAAAAAGGATTTGTAATAAAAAAGCCTACTGATTCCATGAATCAGTAGGCTTTCGGTTTATTTACTTCCTTTTACAAAAATAATGGTAACTATATAAATAATCGGGATTATTATTACTAAATCCCATTTACCACGTGTTATTAATTGAAATAACCCTATTAAAAAGAAAATTAAAAAACCAAGTCGTGTTACAGGATGAATTCTTCGCATGGAGTCTTTTTTTGTAGACTACTCTTTTTGGAAAGAAAATCAAGGTATAAAAAAAGTATCCCTGTCGATTGGTAATGACGAGATACTTGTATATGGTGTGTAATTACTAACAAGTAATTACAGATATTTAGTTGTGAGGAGTTTAAAAAACTTTAAAAAGAATAAGACTATTTGAGAAAGAAGTATAAGAATGAACATTTAAGGTAAAGGAACATTTTTATACTACAATCTCAGTAGTTGAGTTTCCTTTTATTTCTTAAATCTCTAAACATAGTATATCTAATTGTAAAAAAACTTGCAAGCATTACAGAGAATAAAAAACCTACAAAACTGTGGATAACTTAATTATCAAGAAGGTGATAAAGAATGATTCCGGTTGCTACTGATACATTTAAAGACTCCTTTACTCCTCTCATTGGAATTTCAAGAATAACATCTGCAAGATTTACAATGTTTTTAGGAACACCTTCGGTTTCATTTCCAGGAATAATTACCAGTTTTTGGTTTTTCTGTGGTTTGTATTTTTTAAAATGGATTGATTTCTTTGATTGCTCAACAGCTACTACTGTATACCCATCTTTTTTAAGTTTTTTGATAGTTTTTACACAGTTTTCAACCTGTTCCCAGGGTACCGAATACTCTGATCCAAGTGATGCTTTTGCAAAATCACCTCGAATACGCCCAAATCGATCAATAGGGGCAGGGGAAACACCTGAAAGGAGTATTTGTTCAACACCTACTGCGTCTGCAGTTCTAAACATTGCACCGACATTGATTATACTTCTAATATCATTTAAAATAAGTATTGATTTTGGCAACGTTTTAGTGTTTACTGGTTTTGTTGGTTTCATATCTTGTCATTATACAAAAAATGTGTATATTTAACTACATTGCGCCTGTAGCTCAGCTGGTAGAGCACCTGCCTTTTAAGCAGAGGGTCGTAGGTTCGATTCCTACCGGGCGCACAAAAAATAAAAAACACCTTCCGGGTGTTTTTTATTTTAAGAAAGGCAACACATTAGTCACTGATCCTGGTTTTCCAAGAACGTCATCCCGATAAGTTTCTCCTCTGTGGCCGTTTACTCCAATAGGGTTCATAAATTGGTTTGTTCTTGAGGCAGTGTTTTTTTCAGGACCTCCGGTTATTACCCAAAGAATAAAAAGAATAATCAAAAACGCTATAAAATAGGTAATATTTCCGACTTCGCCGGTTGATTTTTTTGGGTCTGCCATAGATAGTGTTAGTATAGCAAAAATTTAAAACCCAGCCAGGTATGCTATAATGACTACATATGATTAGTTATTTATCGGGAACGATTATTGCGGTGATGGAAAAATATATTGTGATTGATACCGGAGGTGTTGGGTATAAGGTTTTTGTCGCTCCACCCATTTTGCAACAATCTACAGTAGGAATACAAACATCTTTATGGATTTATACTGCGGTCCGAGAGGACGCGCTTGATTTATTTGGTTTCGAAACACTGGCAGCACAAGAAGTCTTTGAATTACTCTTAAATGTTTCGGGAATTGGACCAAAATCAGCATTAGGTATCTTGTCGGTTGCTGATATGGGATCATTGGTACATGCTATTAAAACAGAAAATGTTGCGTATTTAACCCAAGTATCTGGAATTGGTAAAAAAACAGCAGAAAAAATTGTTCTTGAATTAAAAGATAAAGTTGAAAAACTATCAATTGAACATGGCCATGTCGAATCCGACCATATCAGGGATGTTATTGATGCATTACTTGCGATGGGGTATCACGAAAGGGTTATTCGTGCGGCAGTTCAGACTATTAATACCGACGATGCTGACACCAGCCGAATTATTCGCGAGGCATTGAAACTTCTTGCGAAATAACAAAACAAGTTGCTAATTTAAGAAAACATGCTATAGTGCAAAGGCAGTTCAATGAAACAAGACTCTGTTCTCCTGACAGAATTCCCTTGTCTCATCGTCATATATTCTACCGACTGTGTGACATATTATTTGAAACGCTCTCAACATTTATTTAATTTATCTATGCCTAATCTTCAAAACGCAAAAAAAGCATTACGCGTGTCAGCTCGAAAACGAGTATTAAATGACCGTCGTCGTCGTGCAATGAAAGTAGCTGTTAAATCAGTTAAGGTTACTAAATCAACCGAAGATCTTTCAAAAGCATTTCAAGCTATTGATAAAGCAGCAAAACGCGGTGTTATCAAGAAAAATGCAGCAAGTCGAAAAAAATCACGACTTTCAAAAGCGATTGCAAAAGCGTCTACAAAATAACCCTTTTCGGGTTTTTTTGTTGTATGGTATACTTTTTTTATGAATCATTTACTTTTTTTCTCTGGGGCTGATTGCGATCATTGTGAGGTTATGCGGCGATTAATTTCCAGAATGAAAGATGAGTTTGGAATTAGTGTTGATGAACGTGAAGTTTGGCACAATGAAGATAACTACAAGTTAATGGAAAGTTGTACAAAAGAAAGTGGTTGCCCAGGTATTCCTGTTTTTGTAAACACTAGAACAGGGGTTGTACTGTGCGGGGAAGTTACCTATAAGCAACTAACATCTTGGGCCCAGGGTGGGAATGTGATACAATAATTAAACATTATGGAATTTATTCATCAATTAGGTGGTTTGTCATACTTGGGAGTTTTTGGAATTTCAATGATTGCAATGATTGTCTTACCGTTTCCCGAAGAAATCACATTAATATCATTTGGTTATTTGGCAGGTATTGGAGTGTTTCATTTTATTCTCCTTATTCCTGTGTGTATGGCCGGACTTTTTGTTGCAGATTTTGTAGTGTATCAATTGGCGCGACATGGTTCAAAAATTACCAACAAGGCATATCAAAAAATGTTTGCAGAAAAGTTTGATTTTTTGAAAGATATGACTGATGAAAAATTAGAACGACTCATTATTTTTTCACGGTTTCTTATTTATTTCAGATTTCTTTCTGGGTTTTTGGCAGGATACTACAAAATTCCTTTTAAAAAGTTTGTAGGATATGAGATAGTTTCCCTCTCTGTATATGTAACTCTTTTTGTTGGGCTTGGATTTTTTTTACGAAATCAATTAGAACGTGTAATCGCAGGTGTTGGTGTTGTGCAGAACATTATCATTACACTGGTTTTAATTTCAATTGGAATTGCGGTGTTTCGTTCGATGAAAAAATATTTAATGCAAAATGGGCGATCAATTATTAATACTATCAGTAAATAAAAACACCCATTTAAGGTGTTTTTATTTTTTGGTGCCCCATCAGGGTCTCGGACGTAAGCCTAGCAAGCCGTGTAAGGGTTCCCGGGGATTTCTCAAGATCATCGGATAATGCATCCGCATAGGGGTCAATATTCTTGTTCAAGGATAATAAGGGTATTCCAGGACAGGGAATTAAATGCCAACAAATGCCAATAAAACAAAGATTTATAAGGCCAGGTTTGGGATACGCTAAATTGACTCCATTGAAATCATGTTTCATAGTATTTATTTACCGTGTGTATTAAAAATGCTATAACACAGGTGACATTGATCGTGTCCGCGGTGACTTATCGCGTCATTTAGCATGAATACACAAAGACCAATCAAAAAAGACCAGCTCTATAACGTGGATACCTTTACTCGGTTTTGTCGGACAGATGAGCACAATACTCGCAAACTAGGCAACCATATCATTGCCGCTTTTTTGGATGCAGCTGAAAAAGACGAACTAATTTTACCTCTTCATTCTGAGGAGCAGGTTGTTAAAAATGAAAAAGGGGAGGATTGGATAAAACGAAAATAGCTCCTTTTGGAAAAGGCTCGATATTCTGGGTGTACAGTGTCAGTTTAGCATAGAAAACCCCTTAAATAAAGGGCTTTTTGGGAAAGTTACCAACAGGTAGGGTAATATTGACTTTTTGTGTCAATTATTTCGTTATATTTATTTTAAGTGCTTCTCCGATGCATGGTGTGCTTGAATATAAATCTGTGAATTTCTAGTAAGACCCTTACTTGAGTACCTCGTTTTTCATCAAAACACTTTACGTTTCAATGTTTTTTTGGTAGCATGGAGTTATATGGAAAATCCTCTTAATTTCCTCAAAAAGAAGTACGCTAATTTGCATACCGCACCTGAGGTGGTACGGGCCGCAGAGCGCACCGAGTATCGTACTGGTGAAAAGGTATCGGAAAAACCCGAAGAACGCATTGAAAATTATCTCAATCGATTCAAGGAAATTTTAGATCGACCAGATCCAGAAAAGCGTGCCATGGGTATCGAGGCGCTGAAGCGAGTGCTTCACAAACAATTCATCATCAAGACAGAGAACATCCCACTCGATTATTTTCTCGACCAAGAACAACGAATTGCGGAACAACAGGGTCATGGGCGACCAGATCCTACGCCAGATTGGCAAGAACGTAAAATCAAAGAGATCCAGAACGGGCAAGAACGATCGCTCGATGCATGGATCGATTATTTGTCATCGCCTGATGCGATGTACCCCGATTGGGCAAAATACTGGGCATTTCGTTCCATGACACAGATGGGTGGTTATAATAAAGAGGAGGGCAAGTTTGGAAAGCGTACCGAAACGTCGTCACAACCATTTCCAACTCTGAACATTGCCTGTCTTGCGAAAACAATCAGTGTTATTCAACAGCAGGTTGCATTGCAGGGATTGCCCAAGGGTAATCCAGAACGGATTAAGAAAGAAAAGGAATTAATGTATGCATTGAACCATGACGATGCATATCGTGATTTGGTCTCAACAGAAAATTTCACGAAACTGTATACTCACGCATTGGAGCAATTTTCTGGCATGTCGTGGAAACATTTGGAGAACATTGCAGGACAATGGAAAGTGTATCCCGAAGGTTCCGATCCTCAAGAGCTGTATGATTCATTACAAGGGTATCCGTTAGAGTGGTGTACCGCAACAAACATCGAAACCGCACGAGACCAGCTGCAAGGCGGTGATTTTCACGTTTATTATTCACAGGATGAACGTGGTATTGCTATGACTCCTCGAATCGCCATTCGAATGACGCGAGACAGTATTTCTGAAATTCGAGGCATTGAAAAAGACCAGAATGTCGATCAGTTTATCCAGCCAGTTATTGATGAGAAATTGACAGAGTTTGGAACTACGGGCGAGCAGTATCTTAAAAAATCTGCAGATATGAAGCAGTTAACTACGGTGACTGAAAAACATCGTGCTGGGATGCAGCTTAATCAGCAGGATCTAATCTTTCTGTATGAAATCAATGGAATGATCCAAGGGTTCGGATATCAACGCGATCCTCGTATTGATGAACTACGTAGTACGCGAAATCCAGCAGAGGATGCGCCAATCGTTTTTGACTGCGCACCTGACCAGATTGCAACAAGCGTATCTGAAGTTACGCCAGAAACAAAAGCATACATCGGACCTCTTGAAACGGGAATCTTTGATAAGCTTCCAGCTACCGTAGAGCATGTGTATACCAAATTTCCAGAAGGAAGAATCATGCAAAAAGAAATTGCACTCGGTACCGGGCCAAAGACAGCACAAGAATTCGAACAGGCAATGACGGTAAAAGGCTATCAGGTTTCATCATGGGCAAAAGACATGATGGAGCAGTCTGCTTTCAAAGTATCCAAAGAAGAAAAGAAAATCGACCTCGTGGTCGTTTCAGTGGAAAGTCTCGGATTTCCCAATGGCGCACAATACTCTGAAATTCAGGCTCGCGCACAGGAACTCGGACTCGAACTTGCTCCTGCAGAGGTCGGACCGCAGTTGCGTTTGCAATATGAAGACCAACCTAACGGGAAATGGTTGTGTATCGGTATGGAAGCAATCACTGACTCGGGCGGTTTCCGCCTCATCTTCGAGGTGGATTGGGATGATGATGGTGAGACGTGGTTGAACAGCCGCAATGGCAATCCTGACTACCACTGGTTTGGGAACGACCCGTTCGTGTTTGTCCGTTCTCGCAAGTAGAACTCATTCCTTGAACTCTTTTCCTTTAGTTCCTTTGAATTTTGTCCTTGTTCCGCTGTTATCAAAATAAAGCGAAGCGTTCGCAATAATTTTGTGATACCATGTATTCGGCAGTAGGTGAGCATGCGAGCAATTACGGTTACTCGCCACCGACACCAGTATCCATGCATTCAGAATAGCTCCGACCACGGTTGGCGATAGTGTGGTGCATGCAGAAACTTCAAAAAATGAAGAATACTTGGTACAGAAAGCCATGTGATTACTTATCACGAATACGATACAACCCAGAGAGTACTCAACGGGTGGTGGCACAGGCGGCTCTCTGTACAAAACTGACTCGGACGGTAACCGCAACATCTTCAAGGTGGAATGGAATGATGATGGTAAGACGTGGTTGAACAACAACAATGGCAATCCTGACAACCACTGGAATGGGAACAACCAGTTCGTGTTTGTCCGTTCTCGCAATTCTCCTTCTTTTCTCTCCTACCCAGGAGAGTTTTGTTTTTGCAGTTGTCCATTCCATCCTCCCAGCATCCTACCTATTTCATCTAAAGGTTCGGAAAGTGCGATATACTTTGCATTGTCTATCGATTTCGCTTCCCAGAGTATCATTAACAGTATTTTTGAAGTGTCTATCTTGCGTATTGCGATTTTCACATACGGAATCTTTTCTTCACGCACCAAAAAACTCGCCACTGAAACGGATTCAATAGCTTCAACGAGAAGTGTATCAATGCGTTGTCCGAGCGAGTAACGGTGTGACTTGGGCAGTGCATTCAAATATGTAAACCATAGATGGTAGGCAGTTTTCAACTTCAAAAGTACTGGCAAAATCCTCGGGGGGGGGGGTTGATCTAATTGTATGCCTCGAAATCAATTCACTCATTCATATAATCATATCACATCACTCGAAAATCTCCTCGAAGCATGGAAGGAATTTCAACGTGGGAAAAAATCTCGCAAAGATGTGCAGGAATTCGAACTGCATCTCATGAGTAATATCTTGTCATTGCATCGTGACCTCGTATCAAAAACATACCAGCACTCGCTCTATGAGGCATTCAATGTTTCCGATCCGAAACCACGAAGTATTCACAAGGCATCTGTTCGTGACCGACTGCTTCATCACGCATTATATAGTAATCTCTATCCGTTTTTTGACAGAACATTCATTACTGACTCATTTTCCTGTCGAAAGTGGAAGGGAACGCATAAGGCGATGGACAGGTTTCGTGCATTTTCCTACAAGGTATCAAAAAACCACACCAAGACGGCATGGGTACTGAAGGGCGACATCCGCAAGTTCTTTGCGTCCATCGACCACGGTATCTTGATGGGGATCATTGGCCGATACATTCCTGACCAAGACATCAAAGAATTGCTTTGGAAAATTATTAGTAGCTTTTCGGTCAAGGAAGGTGTCGGACTGCCGCTCGGCAATCTCACATCTCAAATATTGGTGAATATCTACATGAACGAGTTCGACCAGTTCATCAAGCATAAGCTCAAAGCAAAATACTACATCCGCTACGCCGATGATTTCGTGATACTGTCTGATGACAAAGCTCATCTTGAAAATATCATTCCGCAAATACAGGACTTTCTGTGGAACAAGTTGAGGCTTGAATTGCATCCGAACAAACTATATATCAAGACGGTTGCATCAGGAGTGGATTTCCTCGGCTGGGTGTTGTTTCCCGACCATCGAGTGTTGCGGACCATTACGAAAAAGAGAATGTTCAGGGGTATAAAGCGGAAGCAAGGCAAAGAAGAAACAGTACAGTCGTATCTGGGCATTACCCAGCATGGGAATGGATATAAATTACGGAAGTTAATTACTGATTTAACGCAAGACAATTCTTTCCCCTTATTACCTTAATCCGTGCTTAACTGCTATCCGAAATGTGTCCAGGGTGCGGTACTCAGATAAAAAACCAGGAGAAAATCTTGGTTTTTATATGCGGTGTTCGTTTTTGTCTGGTTGCGTTATTTAATAAGTGCTAATAGTCCAAGTCTTAGAACTGAACTCGATCAGGAAACATGATGCTCAATTGCGCCATGACTTCGCCCCAATTGCGGATGGCCATCTGCCAGTTCTGAGTAATGTCTGCCTGCGCGAGCCAGAGCAATTTCAAAAGCGCGTCATCATGTGGGAATAATTGAGTGGTCTTCGTTACCTTTCTGAATTGGCGATTGAGATTCTCGATAGCATTTGTCGTATAGACTGTTTTTCTTACTGCCTGCGGATAGCTGAAGAACGGCGCAAGATCTGCCCAGCGTGTCTCCCAACCTTTCAGGTATGCATTGTATATCGGCCATCGTTCCTGCATGTTCTTCAATGCTTCCAGGCCTGCATCTTCAGACGGTGCTGTATAGATAGTTTTCAACTCATCGGAAAACTTTTCCTTGTCCTTGGATGCAATGAACATGACGGTGTGTCGAATCTGATGAACCACGCAGACTTGGACATCGGTATGCGGATACATCGCCTTGATCGCTTCGGGAAATCCTTTCAACCCATCAACGCATGCGATAAGAATGTCATCGACTCCGCGATTCTTCAGGTCGTTCAAGACATGCATCCAGAATTTCGCTCCCTCGGTTTCAGAAATCCAAATACCGAGAATTTCCTTATGTCCGTACTGGTTGATACCCAGTGCGATGTATGCGACCTTGGACGAAATCTTTCCAGCATCGCGAACTTTGAAATGCATACCATCGAGATACAGTATCGGATAACAGGATGACAATGCGCGTGACTGCCATTCCTTCACGAGTGGAAATACTTTATCCGTGATCGTGGATACGCTCGATTGCGAAATGTCGATATTATGGCTTCGCTTGAGATGGTTCACGATATCTCGGGTAGTCAGACCTTTGGCGTACAAATCGATAACCATGGCTTCGGTGTCGTTTCCAACCACGTCATACCAAGGGCTCATCGTTTCCAACTGATAGGGATTTCTACGGTTGTATTTAGGCTTCGTAGGAATGCTTACCTGCTTTTCAGCAGGTGGTATTTTTTCTTCGACCTTTTCCTCGACAATATTTGTTTCATTATTGGCGACGTTATTCAATATCGGAGTGATAAGTTCCTGAGCGAATGCGGCTATCTCTTCAGGCGTGGTAAGATTTTTAATCTTCTTCTGATATTCATCGTATGATAATATTTTGTTCATATATTTTTTAGAATGTTGCGACCAGACAAAACCACCGCATATCGCGGATTATATTCCTGCAGGAAAAAAGCGAAATCTTAGGCATATCTGCGAAAATGAGTTATCAACAGACCTGTCCTGGACTCCTCGGAGGGATTGCGTCATTGATGGTGTGTATGAACATAACGCAACAAATAGCGACAGGGGTAATAGCGAAACCGTCAATACCTGTAAGGGTGAAATACTGCCTGTATGCCCGAAAAAGTACGGAGCAGGAGGACAAGCAGATACTTTCCATAGATAGTCAGATCAAGGAAATGGAGATGTTGGCCAAGGCCGAGAACTTGGAAATAGTGGTCATCAAGCAGGAGTCCCATTCTGCCAAGGAGGCAGGACAACGGCCAGTCTTCAATGAGATCGTCGAGGAAATCAAGCAGAAGAAATTTGATGGGATCCTGACATGGGCACCCGATCGAATCAGCCGTAACGCGGGAGATCTTGGGCGGATTGTGGATCTCATGGATCAGGGACTTCTGAAAGAAATACGCACGTTCGGCGGACAGAGGTTCACGAATAATCCGAATGAAAAATTCCTTCTGATGATTCTCGGCTCGCAGGCAAAGCTCGAGAATGATAACAAGGTGATCAATGTAAAACGAGGATTGCGAACGCGAGCTTCAATGGGCCTGCGACCATCGATGGCACCGATAGGGTATTTGAACAGCAAGAACAAAGATGAGAAATGCCAGGTGTTCGTCGACGCAAAAAGGGCTCCGATAATCAAGGAGATGTTCGAAAAGGTCGCTTATGAAAACTATTCAGGGCGGAAGATATACAAATGGCTCAAGGAAATCGGGTTCAAGACAAAGAATGGAAAAATACTAACGCTTGGAAACATTTACAGGCTTCTGCGCATGACATTCTATTACGGAGTATTCGAATATCCAGAAAGGAGTGGTGAATGGTACACGGGCAAGCATACGCCGATCATCACTCGGGAACTGTTTGAAGCCGCGCAGGAGAAAATAAAGGTTGAGAAAAAGAAAACATACGGTCGCGAGTTCGCGTTCACAAGCATGCTCCATTGCGCCTACTGCGCATCAGGGATCACGGCCGAGGAAAAGATCAAAGAACTCAAAGATGGGGGATCGAACGCCCATGTGTACTACAGGTGTACAAAAGTGAAAGATCGAGACTGCCCAAACGAATCAGTGAAAGAAGCACTGCTCATCGATGAGATGCTTCTGATTATTGAAAAGATGAATCTCGACAGGAGTGAGCTCAAGCAGAAACTTGAAAAGGAAGTTGAGCGCTATGCATTATTCCAAACAGGGGTACTAAGACAAGATTTGCAACAATCTAAAAAACGTAATGATATAAACATCAAAACGTTTGCGAAATACATGTTACAGCACGGCACGATGCTCGAGAAGCGAGAGGTGCTGAGTTGTATCAAGAGCAGGATTTTACTGAAGGATAAGAAGCTGATGATGGAGTAGGACTAATCCATCCACTCTGGTTTTATTTTCCAGTCAGTTGCTCCACCAGCTGCTCGTTCATCAGTCATAATCATAGTGTCTCTTGGGTCGCTTGGATACATAGAAAAACTATGGGTACCTGACCATTTAGGAAATTCCTGATCTGGTTTAAGAATAATTTTTTTAACAAAATTGGTGACAATTTCAGCTAGTTCTGGTAATCGTTCACGAATCATTTTTCTATGCTCGGGACTTAAAAGAGTTGCGCCTCCATGTGCCAATTCGCTTCTCAAATCAGAGAGAGAAAATCCGTCCTCATTTTTTTCAAACAAAGATTTCATATATTCATGACCCTCTCCAAACACTCTTTCACAAATTTGCTTCGTTCTTTGTTTAAGGCCAACAACGTGATTAAAGTAGGCTTCCTTGATAAATTTTTCAGGATCGGTTTCATATAGTTCGTCATGCAGGCTACGGATCCCCTGGTTTACTCGATCCTTTCTTTCGGTGCGGGTCTCTTTTTCATAATTAAATCCAAGCTCAGCATCTCCCTCTGTAATAGCAATAACAACACTCTCTAATGCGATGTAGTAACAAAGGAACGCAAGGAATACATTTTTCTTTCTTGCAAGTTCACCACGGTGAAACCAGTCTATGCATATATCAAGAACAATAGCATCTTCATTATTTGGAAAATCAATCAACATTGATTCAAGCACTTTTAAATCTTCCTCCGTAGGAGCCGGTTTACTGTGAGGGTTGTGCTGAACCATTGAATATTTAGGCACCCACTCAATATTGGATCCATAGGCGAATGCCATGCGATTTAGACCTACACTTATAGAAGCAATGGCTGATCTTACTGCAAATGGGGTGAGTTCATCAAGAGTAAAATGACCATCATATAGAACAAAGTCATTTGCTCGATGGGAGCTCTCTTCAGATTTTTCACATTTATGCAAATGTAGATGACCGTTTAGAGAAAAATCGTTATGCGGCATTTCTATGGGAGTTTTTGCGACAAATTCGATTACTCTATTTCCAGTACACATTACGAAAAACAGGACGCTTGCTATTTCAAGGTCGCCTTCAGCAATTCGTATACTCTCGGTTTCAAATTGAGTGTAGTCACCTGGATGAACGAGTGGTCTCCATTCACCCCAATTATTATATCTTCCAGGAAGACCTATTTCGTAAAGGTGCTTATCTCCAATACACTAGTCTCTTTTTAGGTCTGAATGCATACCACCAATATGAAAATTTATTGGGTAGTCACACATCACGTTCATTCCTGTTCTTTTTTCTCCCACCCGCTCATAATTTGCACTGAATCCATTTAAAAATACATATTAAAACCATATAGGCCGTATTCATCATTCTTCAGAATTTCAAAAACTTCAAATCTCGGCATCTTGTACAGAAGTCGGCCTGATACTTTGTTAAATTCTAGGCGAGCTTGAAAATATAAACCAACGAATTCTTTTATAAATTCTTTTACATGGGATAAATCCTGACCATTATTATTACTAATTGAATCAATAACAGTGTCGGTCAATATGTTTTCTATTTGGGTAGATAGCTCTGAGTAGCTATAATTTTCTGCAGTTTCAGACACATAGGCAACAATTTCTTTCAACCGCGGTTTGAGTGAGAAACCAACGTTATCGCAGTATGTGACAAAGGGCGATGGATTACAGTCTTTTCCTTGTGTATGCTCAATGAGGCTGAATAGCAACTCCAATGATTCCATGATCACTTCTGTAGTAATATCTACATCTGTTCCTGACAAGATACTTTGATAGATAGTCCAAAGGGGATCAATCTCATACGCTACTCCTTTTGGACGAAGTAATACCAAAACATAATTATATAGACTGGCTGAGTCTTTAATGCCAAAAAACCCTTCAAGAGGATTCTTTGGTTTTTCTTGATTTGTTTCTTTATTCGCATCAGACATACGCAAATATATTATGGAACCTTACCATAAAATAATTACAAAATATATATGATGAAAATATGAACCTTGCAAGATTTATGAGGCCTCCGCGTCGGCCTTGAATGTGCTCTCGCCAGGAATCGAACCTAGATCGTCAGTACCGCAAACTGATGTTCTATCCATTGAACTACGAGAGCAGGTGGCGAAACAGTACCATAATTCATTATTTTTTTCAATCACCATTTTTTCTAACAAAAAACAACCTTTTGTGGTTATTTTTTAAAACCCCAATTTTTCTGACATTAAATCAATAAATGATTCTTTTAATTCTTGTTCAGGGATATTTTTTATTAAGAAATCTCTCAACTCTACTACATTAATATCATCAGGAAGAGGGATAGAAATAATAGGTGTAAGGTTTTGATTTGTCTTCAAAACAAGTTTTCTAATTCCAAATGGATTTCTGTAAAGCCAAAATGCGCTAATAGAACTAAATAACATATTGTTTTTATTAACAGTAATTCCATGCGCACTGATTTCAACAGATATCGGATTATTTTTTTTATTGGCAAATAGTCCAATCATAAAACCACCCAGTAAAATAAGGAACCCAAACAATAAGTTTTTACTGATAAAGGCAATAGCAGCACCAACAACAACTAAAATACCTAATGCCCAAAACCAATCGGCACTTTTTTCTCGGTGTTCGTACTCAAGTGTGTCCCAAGAAAACTCGGTTGTTTCTTCGTGAATCATCATTAATATCAGTATACTTGATTTTAAATATCAATACAAACAAAAAAACGCATTAAACGTTTTTTGGTAAATGAACAGAAAATGTACTACCAGTACCTTCACCCGCAGAGGCAACTGATATGGTTCCATTGTGTAGTTCGACAATCTTTTTCCCTAAATAAAGCCCAAGCCCAGAACCTTTTGTTGCGGATGCCTTCCCGGCAGTCCCGCGTGCAAATTTTTCAAAAAGGTTATCAAGTTCTGCTGGTGGAATTCCTGGTCCAGTATCTGTTATGTCGATAACAAATTCATTTTGATTTGCCACATAAGTTAAATGGATGCTAATAGATCCGGCAGCGGTATATTTTATTGCATTATCAACAAGGTTAATAAAAACTTGTCGCAACTTTGTTTTGTCTCCGGAAATAACAGCAATAGGTAGATCTGTCGTAAATTGAAGCGATAATTGTTTTGCAGTTGCAATCATTCTAAAGTCTTCTGCAATGTGATCAAGGGTTTCAACTAAATCAACTGGTTCAGTGGTCATTACCAAACCCCCTTGTTCAATTTTTGAAATATCAAGAAGGTCACTAATAGTGTTCACCATATTGTCCGCAATAGATCGCAATTGTTCCACCAATTTCAATTGATCAGGGTTGTTTTTAACAGAGTCTGACAACGCATTAAGTCCCCACTTAATAGAGGTTAGGGGGCTTCGTAGTTGATGGGTGGCAAATGACAAAAACTCATTCTTTGCCTGGTTAATGGATTCCATTTTTTGATTTGTTTGTTCAATAATTAACCCTTTTGCTTGTTCTGTTTTTTCGCCCGCCTCTTTGCAGTAGGCGTAATACATTGCTAGTGCTTGGATTAAAATAAGAAGAATTGAAAACCATCGAAAAAGAACCAAAGAGGTGTTTTCAAAGGTGAAAATAATACAAAATATGAAAAAGAGAATACCAACACTGTTTCGTAATTTCATACGATTAGTATACCACTTAATTTTATTGAAATGAAAGCAATCATACAAAAACCACAGACACATCTGTGGTTTTTGTGTACTTATAATAGACTGTTTTCTTTCCAAGATGTAATTTTTGCATCGTACCAACCATTGAGTTGTTCTTCTGTATAATTTAAAGAAACGGGGTGATTTTCAAATAATCTGGAGTGTAACCGAGAGTCTCTTTTGCCTCTCTTATCAGAAATACACATTTCTTTTGAGCACCATTCATAATTGTCACCAAAATCAATCCCGTGTTGATCGGTAATATCTAGTCGGCATATATTAATATGTAAATCAACAATTTCATCTGTCTTTACGATAGTATTTTGGATCACGCCAAAATCTGTTAATTGGTCTATATATCTAATTCCAAACAAATTGGAAACTAGTATATTAAAATCTTTTTTTGAAGAACTACCAGGAAGTTGAAGAATATCTCTTCCTTCGTGGAAGTTCTTTTTTAACAATAAGCAATTATTTTTCATTGCAACTAATAACCAAACTGTCTTGTTTTTGTGTATAGGCATATTATTATGGGTTTAGATATTTTGATTAATGTAATAAATTTAACCCTTCTATTAAAGTTAAAAAGCTCATCTGCCTGGTTTTTAATTAAAACAACAAAAATTATTTATTAGGCGGGCCATTTGAGTTGAGTACTTATGACCTCAAGTTTTGTAAGGGTACACTAGAATTTTCTTGTAAATCAACTTTAAGTAGATGGATCATCTATAGCGACTGTAAAAAATCGGTAAACTGTTTTAAATCTTCTTCCGTTCCTCGAATAGTGTTATTGGTATTCTGAGTAAGGTATTTTGCATAGAGCTCTTCCAGTCTTACATTCTCGCTCTCAGCCAATTCTTTTTCTGCGATAGTTTCCGGATCAAGGAGAACATCTTTATTCAGTATAATTACGTTTTTATTAGGTAGAAGTACGTAGTCATATTTTTCTTTGTCGACGAAGTCGCCTGCGTCGGTGAATGTTCTATAAGAATGAGATTTGAAAAAATTATTAACCTGGTTTATTTGGCTAGGGTTGATATTATGTATTTCATTATTTGCCCCATCTGCTTCTACACAGGCTTTTAAAAATTCTTCAAGTGGGCATCTTCGAGAGTGCTTGAGATAATATCTTTCAGTAATAGATCCTTGAGGTAACCGCATCGATTCGATTAATTCGTCGGCTTGATTTTTAATATCAATTTTATCAACTTCTCTTTTACCTGTTTCATAAAGATATATTGATTCTGCAGTATCGATATGCAAGTTTCCATTTGATTCGCTCTCGTCTTTAAGTTTTCTGGTTTCATAGAGAATATAATGATCCCTTTCTGTATCATAATTTACCTCATCTCTTCCGCCGGTATATTCGTCTAATTTATTTGATACATTCAGTTCAAGTTGACGAATAGCAAAACCAGATCCAACAGATCTGATGTAGTCTTCCCAAAAATTTACTTTTTGATTTTTTCCTGGACCGCAAGCATAACCTTTGTATTTGCCTTCCTTGTATAGTTCAAATACTCCAAGGGCATACATCTTCCTGTTATACCCAAGAACTGCCGATATTTCATTTGCTTTCTTTTTAAAATCCGGATGAGTATTTAAAAATTCCTTAGCATTTGGTTTACTTGCTCTATACTCTAGTGGGTTTTGATTCATATTAGCATTCTAACTTAAAATACCCCTTTTGGGTACTGGGTTGGCCTGATATGTAATTGCTATTGCGGTGTCTATTATACAAAATTCGAACTTTTTTCGAAAACAATCCTGACGAGG
>CAYSOB010000002.1:0-37695 GCA_964432575.1 uncultured Candidatus Saccharibacteria bacterium | reverse complement strand
GTGGTGGTGCAACAGCAAATACAAAAACTCCGTAACCTACTACAGAGAGAATGGAAAATGCGGTGAAAAAAAATTTTTTACTGTTAAGAATTTTCATCATACGTATATAATACCATAAAACACAAATAAAAAAAACCACATCATTGTGGTTTTTTTATTTTCTATAGCAATGTCAGACTTGCAATATTATCACCATCTCGTAGTTTCATAATACGAACACCCTGGGTGGCACGTCCCAATACTGGGATACTATCCAATTCTGTACGGATTACTTGTGATTTTTGTGAAATTGCAATTAACTCTGAATCATCATCAGTAACAATTTTTGCACCAATAATCGGACCTGTTTTATCAGTTACGTTTGCTGTTTTAATTCCAGAACCTCCACGATTTTGAACCTTATATTCATCAATTGGAGTACGTTTACCATAACCATTATTAGACATAATCATTACGGTCGGATTTTTCATGGTATCAGAAATAATACCAAGTCCTACAATAACGTCATTTTTATCTAATTCCATCCCCTTAACACCGGTTGCAGTTCGTCCCATATCGCGAACCTGTGATGCCTTGAATCGAATAGATTGACCATCTGCAGTCACCAACATTACCGTATCTTCTGTTTTTGTTAACATTGCCCCCAGTAATGTATCACCGTCACGCAAATTGATAGCAATTAACCCATTTCGGCGAACACTTGCAAAACTATCAGCTGCAACTTTTTTAATAACACCCTGTTTTGTAACAAAAAATAATGACTGATCTTTTACTTCATTTCCTTTTGGAACTGGTAAAATAGATGTAACTAATTCATTATCGGCAAGTTGTAAAAAATTCATGATTGATTTTCCACGGGTTGCACGTCGACCTTCTGGTAAATCATACATTTTTAATTGATACACTTTCCCAAGATTGGTAAAGAATAATACATTTGAATGAGTCGAGGCAGTTAATAAATGAGTTACCACATCCTCTTCTTTTGTATCCATATCCACCACACCCACACCACCGCGTTTTTGAGAACGATATTCTGATGGGTCGGTTCGTTTAATATAACCACCCGCAGTATATACCAATGCTGTTTCTGTATCGGGGACTAAATCTTCATCAGATATATTTCCAACTGCAGCTTTTACAATTTTTGTACGTCGTGCGTCACTGTACTTATCCTTAATTTCAAGTAACTCATCACGGATAACTTTTAGCATTTTCTTTTCGCTGGCAAGTAAGTCTTTCAGGAAAGCAATTAATTTCAAAACTTCAGCAAGTTCCTCTTCTACCTTTTTGCGTTCCAAACCTGCAAGTTTTTGCAATTTCATATCCAAAATTGCATTTGCCTGAATTTCTGAGAATTTGAATTTCTTCATTAAATTATCACGAGCATCAGAAGTGTCTTTTGATGCTTTGATAATTTTAATTACCTCATCAATATGATCCAGTGCAATTTTCAAACCTTCCAAAATATGTGCGCGTGCCTCTGCTTTGTTTAAATCAAAAATTGTTCTTCGTTTCACCACCTCTTGTCGGTGACTGATGAAGTTACTGATAAAATCTTTTAGCGAAAGCGTTTGTGGCGATCCATCAACCAATGCAAGCATATTGTAGTTGAATCGTGATTCAAGTTCTGTATGCTTGTAAATATAGTTTAATGTTTTTTGTGGATTTGTTCCGGATTTCAAATCCATCACAATGCGCATTTCCTTTGTTGATTCATCACGAAGAGCCTTGATGCCAATCAGCTTTTTCTCTTGTACCAAGTTCGCAATTTTTTCAATCAATGACTGCTTAACTGTTTGATATGGAATTGAAGTAATAATGATTTGAAATGATCCGTTTTTAAGTTCTACAATTTCGGCTTCACCGCGACATACAACACCTCCACGACCTGTTGTATAGGCGTGTGTAATATCAGATTGTCCATATACAATTCCTCCGATTGGAAAATCTGGACCTTTAATATATTCTAACAACTCTTCGGTTGTAATATTTTTATCGTCAATATACGCAACAGCTGCGTCAACTACTTCACCAAGATTGTGAGGTGGAATTTTTGTCGCCATTCCAACAGCAATACCAAAAGAACCATTTAACAAAAGAGTAGGCACAGCTGTTGGCATAACTGTTGGTTCCTTTTGTGAATTATCGTAGTTCGGACGAAAATCAACAGTATCTTTTTCAATATCACGCAATAATTCTGCAGATATTTTTGCCATCTTTGCCTCGGTATAACGCATTGCAGCTGGTGGATCATCATCAATCGAACCAAAGTTACCTTGTCCCCAAATTAATGGATAACGTGTAGAAAAATCTTGCGCAAGATTTACCATTGCCATATAAACTGAACTATCTCCGTGTGGATGATATTTACCAAGCACTTCTCCAACCACTAATGCAGATTTACGAAATTTTGCAGTTGAATATAACCCAAGTTCGCTCATTGCATAAAGAATACGACGGTGTACCGGTTTTAATCCGTCACGAATATCAGGTAATGCACGTTGTGTGATTACGGACATTGAATACGCGATAAATGAATCGCGCATTTCTGTTGAAATATTCATTGGAATTACACCAGTTCGACCCTCTTCATGAGACTCTTCGGGAATAGATTCTGAAGTTATTTTTTTTGCCATATAAAAAAGTATAACATATTTTTTTAAAAAAATCACCCAATTTCTATCAAAAAAACCCTTCTTTTAAAAGAGTTTTTTGATTAATTTTGTTCTGCGACTGATGTTGGTAAAACAGGAACATCAGAAGTGGTTTCAATTTGAGCAGCTGTATTTGTATCATCAATAATAGCGCGCGATTCATCTTGCTGCTGGTCGCCTTGATCCACAGGAACAGGAGATTCTTTTTTCTGAACATTTGCAGTTGTTCCTTTTATAAGTTCTTTAAATACCTTTACGGGACTTTCAGTTTGTATGGTATCGTCAGAAGTTTTTGTTAATTGCAATGTAATAATCCATAACCCAACAATTAATGCAGTAGCAATAACAGAAAATAAAATCACATATCGCGATTTTATATGATCTGGTTTATTCCGAATTGAATGCAGAATTTTTTTCATAACTAATACTTTTTAACAATTATGCAAATACTATCACTTCACCTTCTTTTCCTGTAAAATCTTTTAATTTTAATGTAAGTTTTTCAACGGGTGTTGATTCTTTTGCACCAGATTCTTTTAAAAACTTTTTCAACGCATCAGGTTCCTGGTCACTACCATAATCCATAGGGATAATTATTTTTGCTTCAAATGTTCGAGCCAATTTTGCAGCCGTTTCAGCATTAATAACTGTTTTGCCACCAATGGGTACAAATAAAATATCTACTTGATCAATTGATTCGCGCGCTTCGGTAGAAAGAGCTCCTTCATACAAGGCACCCAAAAAACAAACTTTTATATCATCAAATTCAAAATAATAAACAGTGTTGATTAAGTCGTTTTTGCCATCAGTTCCTTTTGATAAAAACCCTCGAAACATAATTTCAGAAACTTCGTATTCACCAGGTCCCTTAATCACAAAAGGAACTCGATCGCCATAGGTGACGGTATCTACACCACTGTAGTCAGGATGATTTTCAGTAATCAGTGCAATGTCGGCTCCAAAACCACTGGTTTTAAACTTTGAATCTTTTGCAATAGGATTAAGGGCAATAACACGATCCCCTGTCTGTAATTTAAAAAATTGTTTTCCGTGATGAGTAATAATCATATGGGTGTATTATAGCATAACGATGAATTTTGGGTATTTTGAGTTATCTTGACATATTAAAAATAATCAGTAGTAAATGACTCTGCGGCCAATACAGTCGTGGAGTCATTTTAATTACAAATCTTTTTCTGCTTCGATGAATTCATCCAAATATCCATCCTCCATAACTTTCTCAACATTACCCGTTTCAAATCCCGTTCGATGATCTTTGATAAGTTTATAAGGATGCAGTGTGTAACTACGAATCTGACTTCCCCATTCATTATCAGTTGTTGCAGAAATCGCCATACCGCGTTCATGTAATCGTTCCTGTTCATCTTTTAATTTCCACACCTTTGCAAGTAATAATTTTAGTGCAGCATCACGATTTGCTTCCTGGGTCCGTTCTGCAGTTGCATATACAGATAATCCTGTTGGAGCGTGTGTCATGCGCACAGCTGTTTCCCGTTTGTTTACGTTTTGTCCACCTGCTCCACCACTGCGTGCAAAACTAATTTCTAGTTCTGATTCTGGAATTTCAAAATCAGTCTTATCAAACTTTGGCAAGACTTCTACCATTGAAAAACTTGTATTGCGTTTTCCTTTTGCATTAAACGGGCTCATGCGCACTAATCGATGTACACCTGATTCATTTTTTAATTTTCCATAAGCATTTTTACCATGAATCTCAATGGACACACTGCGATAACCACCCAGAGAATTTTCATTTGCATCTAAAACTGTGTAACTCCAATGTTGATTTTCAATATACTTTTTATACATGTTGAGCAACATTGCAGAAAAATCCTCTGCGTCATCGCCGCCAGCACCAGTAAAAATTGATAGCACAGCATCACCTTTATCATACTTTCCAGCACCTTCCAGTTTTCCTTTTAAATCATCAATTTCTTTTAAAATTGCTTGTGCACGGTCTTTATCACTCCAAAAATCAGCCGCATACATGGACTGTTCCAGTTCTGTAATTTTTGATTGTATTTCTTCTTTACTCATGATTAGTGACAGTATACTGAAAAATGAATTAAAAAAAACCCACAGTATATAACATGCGGGCTTCTCGATGCTTTCTTTTTCAATTTTACTTTAATTGTAATTCACCTTGTTCCAACCTTTTTCCTTTTTTGAGTTCAATAAAAAAGTCATATATGTCACTATGGTGATAATTCATCGGTAGTGACATGACGTAATTATTAAACGCCTGATCGTTAAACCTTTCTCCGTTCAACGGGTTTACATTTAAGGCAGAAAGAATTTCCTCCTTAGAAGATCGGATAACATACCTTCCCCAGTCACAGTTAAAAATTCCATCAATCTGTCTGGTTTCCAACAAAGGCCGCGCATCCATGGTAGTGGTAGAAATAATAATTCCACCAAACATTCCACGCTGATACATTTCATCCTGCAGCTGCTTAATCTCTTCATTGTACACATAACATTTCGGAGAAGGGCTTAAACACAGAATATTTTTTGGTCTGGCAGCATTAATTGGTTTACCAGCAACCTGATAGGCACGAATGAATGGTTTGAAATCTTTTGATTGATTACTCAAAATCTTTGCTCTTAAAGACAAATTGTCGTCAAACAAAAGATCATTCATTAACCGGTCATGTTCCTGAAGGTGAAGGTGTAGGAAATTATCTTTAACCGACTCAACGATTTCAAGGTATGCAGATGCATTACTTTTAGAAAATTTGAAAGCAGAAATCAGATCTCTTTTTTCTTCATCTAACAAGATTAATCCCGGAATATCTTCATTTGGGCTCATTGTTTCTAAAACAACTCTTAATCTTGGTTTTTGAAAAATTCTTATTATGATTTCTTTTAGTTCTTCGAGATGTAAACTTGCCATGGTGTATGATTTTTTAAGTTATCAATTTAAAAAACCATATCACATATTATTTCTTTTGTAAATAGACCACCCAGTAGTTTCGTTTATACGATTGATTCCCCCATTTTTGATATCCTGATGTTTTTTCAATATGCACCATATCAAATTCCGTTGAATAATCAGATTCTAAATCTGATTGTAAGAAAACTCGCTCTGCCATTCCTGTTCCTGGTAATACATACGTATTAGTCTCGCTTCCTGGAAATTGTTTAATTAAATTTTTTGCATTCACATCACCTTCCATTGCTAATGTGCGTAAAAACATATACCCGCCAGGTTTCATGATGCGGGAAATTTCTTTCAGAAATTTCCCGCGTTCATCCACAGAAAGCGCATGGGAACTTGTTGCATCAATAACCAAGTCAATCGACGCGTCAGCTATGTCAAGTTTTGATCCGATAGATTTCACCAGGTAATTAATCGGTAAGTCGCCCTTCAGGTCATTAGCCTGTTTAATTGCTGTTGGCGAAATATCATAACCAATTCCAGATAAACAAAAATTCTCTACCAAATATTTTACATGTTTTCCGTTTCCACACCCTGCATCAAAAACAATAAAATCAGTCATGTCGACTTTTTTATTGCGTCGTAACCATTTTGTAAAATCACGTACTGCCGCAATTGGTTCTGTGCCCAATGTAATAAATTGCGGATTGCGATATTCAGATTCCCATGGGTGCATATGATTATTATGCATCATTTTGTTTTTTTGACAAAAATATTTATCTATTCTATACTCATTAAAATCTTTAAAAACAAAATAAACTAAAACAATAAGAGTATGAGAAAGAAATTTAGAAATGTAGTTCTAATCATCATGATGATGATCGCTACGCAGATTTATGCACAAACATCTACAGGAACAGGTCCTGTTATCCCAGCCCCCTCGGGGTCTTCGTTTTATTTATGGGATAATAATAAAGCCATGGTTCCAAACCAAGTAGCATTAACTTCAACAGCAGATGTCACAACTGTCGTACCTTCACCTCCAATAGGAGGGATTGTTTACAACACTATAATCGCTGGAACCGGCTCTACGGCAGTAACCCCTGGTTATTATTATTGGACCGGTACACGGTGGGACAGGTTTATTACTGGTCCATTATTCCAGTCAGTTGAAAGTACTGGTTCAGTGATTCCAAATGCTTCATGGCAAATAATCCCTGGAACAACATTGACTGCTAATTACTTAGCAGGTGACGTTGTTACGATCCATTACTCAGGTAATATGGCTTATTCAACCGGAACAGGTTATGCCACAATTGATATTGCTCCGTTTGTAAATACTTCATTAATTTCAGTTGGAGGTTATTCAAGAGGAGAAATAAACAGTTCAGTAAATGCGCCTTGGTGGATTCCTTACAGTAGTACTGCTGTATACGTAATTCCAACAACAGGGTCATATACGTTTGATTTAAGGACTATCCGCACTGGAGGATCTGTTGGTGTAATAATTGGAGGAAACTCTACTAGTGCGACAGAATGTGTTTTCACTATTACAACTTATAGAAGATGAGAAGTTTTCTTAAAAATTCATCCTTATTTATTTTATTATGGATCTGGATGAGCCTGGTAACAGGTACGACAATAGCGCAAACACTTTATGTTGGCCCCAGTAGTTCTCTTTATGTTGAAAATAATAACACTGTCTATGTTAATAAAAATATTTACGTTGACGGAACTATTCAAAATAAAGGAGTAATTATGTTGACCGGAGACTTAACGGTTATAAATAATTATGTCTCAACTGGTCGTGAATATTTTATAGGTACAGGTAACCAATATATTACTAATCCTATTATAGGTTCTAATAATCTTGGTCATCTTATAAAATCAAATTCAACAAATATCATTGCTGATGGAGATTTTAATGCTGATTCTATAACCTTTAACACGGACGGTTTAATCGATTTAAGTGGTGGACAGATTGCTACCATAAAAACTGGTGGGCCTGGTGCAATAATTGGATATGGCCCGACAAAATATTTTAAAGTTGACGATAATACGGGAGAGTTAAAAATGTTAGTTAATTCACTAAACACATATACATTTCCTATTGGTAACTCTACGGCGGGCTATCATCGTATTGATTTAAACTTTTCTAGCTTAGGCACAACGGGTGGGGATTATGTTTCTGTGAAAACGGTCACAAACCCTGGAACTTTCTATTTTAGTAAATTTTATCCAAGTGGTTTTTCTGGAAATTTTCCTAATCCTTGTATTCCAGGTATAAATGCTCAATGGGTTGAATTTACCTGTCTGAAAAATGATTTTTGGCGATTCAATGGGCCAAACGATTACATTTATACTGCTTATGGGCATACAAATGCATGCGGATCTGGATTAGGTCCACGTAGAATATTTCAATCATCAAACGCAACTAATGACTGGCTGGGTTTTGCAGAAACAGTAGTCGGTACTATCACCGACGCATTTTGTCAGTATAGTGACTGGACTGGTTCAGCTCTTATAATACCCGGAGAACCCTATAAAGGGGTCTCGAAAGACCTTGTAATTGCGGCAGGTTATGGGCCTCAATTACCAGTTGAGTTAGTAGAATTCTCCGCAAGACCAATAAATAACGAATTTATTCGATTAAACTGGCAAACTGTTAGTGAATTAAATAATAAAGGTTTTTATATTGAACGAAGTCTTGATGCAGTAAATTGGGAAAGGATTGATTGGGTAGATGGTTATAATAACTCAAATAAGATACAAAACTATGAGTTTGACGATTATGGCGTAAACCCAGAAATATTGTATTACTATCGTTTATATCAACTGGATTATTCACAAAAATATAAAATATCAACAATAGTATCTGCAAAAATAAACGGATTTGATGTAAAAATTAGTAATGTGTTTCCAAATCCAGGAAACAATGACCAATACCTACCCATATTTTTACCAGTAGATACACCAATTACTATTTCATGCTTGAATGCTTTAGGGCAACAAATATGGGATAAAAAGATTAACGGAAAAACCGGGAATCAAAATATCTTGTTAGAGAATGTTTCAATCGGAATGTATATTCTAAAAATAAACATTAACGACAAAACATTTACAAAAAAATATATAAAACAATAATATATTTTTTCTAAAATCATACAAGGAGTGGCATAGAATGCCACTCCTTTTTTATACTTGAAAAAGATATTATTTCATTATACTCTAAAAAATAAAGCCGATGTAGCTCAGTTGGCAGAGCATTTCACTCGTAACGAAAAGGTCGGCAGTTCGATTCTGCCCATCGGCTCATATATAACATATAACAAAAAACCGCTTATAGCGGTTTTTTGTTATAAAGCTATTATCGAGATGCAAGATTATCAACATTGTTGACTGCTTGATCCATAGAATTTGGAGTTTTAACCCCTGCTTTTTCTGCAATAAATTTAATGTTATAAGCAATCAAGCGTGACATAATATCATCTTGTCCATTAAGCAATGCGTCCATAGTCTGAGTTTTAGAAACAATAATACCATCAGCAAGATGATTCTCACTACCATTAAATCCGGTTTGATGTATAACAGATCCAAGTAATTGTCCATCAAGATCTTTCAATGCTGCGTTTTCTTTAAAGAACATTGGAGATTCAGGACTTTTTGCTGCATCAATTGCATCGGTAATATATTCTTGAACTTTTGCTGTATCCAAACCTTCCATTCGGTCTTTCATAAAGCCAGTTGCAAACACTGCAGCTTTTTGAGACAAATCTGAAATTTCGTTAATTTTTTGCAACATAACAGGGTCATGTGCAAATCTCTTTTGAAGATCCGCAATTGCAGTTTTGAATTCAATCTGAGTATTCACAAGAGTTTGTTGTGCAGTTTCTTGAACATTATCAGTAACTACGCCAATGTTTGACTCAGGACCATTGTGTGCAATTGTTGTATTTATATTTGAAGCAAGATCTTTCTCGATTGTTTTACCTGATTCTTTTGAAAAACCCATTGCAGCAGTACCAACAAAAGCTCCGACGGTTAATAATTTTTTAACGTTTTGATGAATTTTTTTTCCAAGATTTTCCATAGATAATTTATGTTGTATTAATGAATAATAAAATGTTAACAATAATTTTGTATGCAATAATTATATCACGAAAACCATTATTTTATTTCATGACTTAATTATATCATAATATAATATATAAGTCAAGTTTTTATACACCTTTTTACATACAAAAAAGCCATGATACATTGATCATGGCTTTTTTAAATTTTACATCGATTTCTAATACACAAACCACCTTCCAAGTAACTGTTTTTTGTCCCTTGTTATAAAAGTGATAAAGTAAAGATTGGACAACTTGTCCTGGCTCATTTTTTCCTGCAAAAAGGATCCAATGTCTGCCTGGTCATTTTTTACGTCGGTTTGAAACACGACATCTCCGGTTTTCGATCGTTGAATCCATATAGAATCAATCGCGAATGGTGATTGAAAATATAAAAATCCAGATGGAATGTCGGTAGTTATTTTAATCGTCTCTGCCGAAAAAGACGTTTCCGCGTGCGAACAGTTCCCCAACACTATCAGGAAAAAGCTCATTATTATAACCTTCTTCATTTAAAGTTTTATTTGTTAACCATTATACATGTATTTAAAAATATGTCAATTTTTTATATGAGCTGTTGGCCGGGATTGAACCGGCGACCTCGTCCTTACCATGGACGTGCTCTACCAACTGAGCTACAACAGCAAAATAATCGGACAGTATCTATTAAATACGCAAAATGAAAACTTCGATACTGGTCCGAAGCCTGATAAAAATCAAGCAAACGGACTATACCCTATTTGTTATTTTTTTTCAACTTGGTCTTTTTCACTTGCTGGTATCGAAAACAGTCAGTAACATGATCGTTTACTAGACCGCATGCCTGCATGTACGCATACACAATTGTTGACCCCATAAATTTAAATCCCCGCTTTTTTAAGTCTTTTGACAACCTGTCGGAAATCTCGGTCTTTGGTAAAATTTGCTTTATATCGTGATACCCACTATCAATTGGCTCACCTTTTACAAACCCCCATAGGTAATTTGAAAAACTCCCAAATTCTTTTTGGATTTTTATAAAACATTTTGCATTTTCAACCGTGGCAGCCACCTTTCCTTTGTGACGAATAATTAACGGATTTGCTGAAATAGTCTCAATTTGTTGTTCGGTAAATTTGGCAATCTTTTTATAATCAAAATTCAAAAACAATTTCCGATATCCTTCACGTTTTTGTAAAATAATCCACCAGGACAACCCTGCCTGCGCGCTTTCTAAAACCAAAAACTCAAACAATATCTTATCGTCATATACTGGCACACCCCACTCAGTATCATGGTAATTTTCGTATAATGGTTTTCCAGAACACCACGAACATCGCGTGAGATTTTTACACAATCTTTTCATATATTTATACTATCACAGTTATCTTGAAATTTTAGATAATTTATGTATAATCATTGTGTTTAGTGTGTAACAATGTCGGGGTAGCTCAGATGGTAAGAGCGTAGCATTCATAACGCTAAGGTCGTGGGTTCAATTCCCACCCTCGACACAAAACCAGGGCATCCTGGTTGAAAAAAGAAAAGAATATGCTATAGTAACCAGGATTCAAGAAAGAGGTTCTCGTGGCCGGATGGCCAGCGAACCAATTCATCCATTGTTTACGTAAGAACTTTCTTGAATCATTTTTTTGCAGTGGTAGCTCAGCTGGTTAGAGCATCCGCCTGTCACGCGGAAGGTCGAGGGTTCAAGTCCCTTTCACTGCGCCATGAAAAGTCCTGTTTACAGGACTTTTCATATGGAAAAGTTATCCACTTGCAAAAACGTTATATTTTTGATATAGTTACAGTCGCTTTCAACAGCATCATCGCGGGATAGAGTAATGGTATCTCGTCAGGCTCATAACCTGAAGACCCCGGTTCGAATCCGGGTCCCGCAACACTATATAAACAATAAAACACCTAAAAGGTGTTTTATTGTTTATATCACTAAAGAATTCCTGCGTTAGTAAAAACAAATTCGAAGTGTTTTTTGGTAATTTGAGCTTCTCGTTCTGATAATTGGAAATTTACACCATCATGAGCAATCCTGTTTCGGACCTTGTGTGCCTCCCACGCACTTTGTAACGTCGGCATTAATTTAGGGTTTGCATTTTTTAATCGTTCTCCTAGGTTCTCTCCTGGGAAATTATACGACTGAACCAGTTCGTCAAGCATAGTGTCAGCCTCAATAATTGCAACCCTCCAATCATTTGAATTATCTGACGCAAACAGTTTTTCTACATATTCCCATCGTGGATTTTTTAACTGATGAACTTTTGGTTCTGGTTTTATAAAATGACTATTATAGGCAGCTTTGTGTTTTTGATCTAATTCATACATACGTAATCGTGTATAAATAATAACGCAAAACAATACCAGAAAAGCAATAATAATCAATACCCATACAATTGATGCAGTAGTACTCAAGACATCAACCAACCATTGACCAAAAGTCCGATGAGCTCCCGATGAAATCCCAAATCCATTATTTCCAGAACCGTTACCAAAAACACCTCCTAAAAAGTCGTATATTTTATAAAAAAAGTATTCAAGATTAATAAATCGAACTTCAGGCATATAATAAAAAGATTATACCATAGGAAAAACAAAAACAACCCCAAAGGGTTATTTTTTTTCAAAATCATGAGTAATGGTAAATAATTTTTGTTCTGAACCATGATCTCCGACAAATTGAATTCCAAATGGTAATCCTTGCTCATCTGTTCCTGATGGAATAGAAATTGCTGGCATATGGGTCAAGTTTGCATTGATGGTAAAAATGTCCGCCAAGTACATAGACAGCGGATCTGCCTTTTCTCCAAATTTAAACGCTGTGGTTGGTGTAGTAGGTGTTAAGATTGCATCAACTCCTGATTCAAAAACTTTTTTGAAATCCTGTTTGATAACTTCACGAACTTTAGTCGCTTTGTTATAGTACGCATCATAATACCCTGCTGACAATACATATGTCCCCAATAAAATACGACGGCGTGGCTCTACTCCGAACCCCCGATGTCGCGTTTGTAAATATGTTTGCAACAAATCACCTTCTCGAACACTTAACCCATATTTCATAGCATCATATCGAGATAAGTTCGAAGAAACTTCTGCAGGCATTACGATATAATATACCGCAAGCCCAAGATGTGCATTTGGTAATTGGATATCTCGAATCTCATATCCCGCTTGTTTTAACTTTTTAAGTGATTGTTCAAAATTTTTCTTTACTTCTGAACTAATCCCATCCATGTCAACAAAATGTCGGGGTACCCCTATGACTTTTTTCATCGGAGATTTATTGCTTAAATCTGTTCTTGTTTCTACAGATAAGGATGTTGAATCCATAGAGTCAAAACCTGAAATAGTATCAAAGACAATTTTTGTATCTTGCACCGTTTTTCCAAATGGACCAATTTGATCCAATGAACTACCCATAGCAATAGCACCGTATCGTGACACAGATCCATAGGTTGGATACATACCCACTACCCCACAAAAAGCGGCTGGTTGGCGCACAGAACCCCCTGTATCAGTCCCAAGTGTAAATAAACACATATCTGCCGCAATTGCTGCAGCCGATCCTCCTGATGAACCTCCTGGAACACGTGACATATCAACAGGGTTTTTTGTAATTCCAAATGAACTACTTTCAGTACTGGAACCCATAGCAAATTCATCCATATTGGTTCGGCCAATACAAATTGCCCCAACAGCATTTAGTTTTTCAATCACAGTTGCATTGTAACTGGCGGTATAATTTTCAAGCATTTTTGATCCTGCACTGGCGATATGCCCTTGGTTTAAAATATTGTCTTTTATTCCATACGGAATCCCTGTCAGTAGGTGTGCATTCCCAGAATCAATCATTTCCTGTGCGCCACTTATTCTTTTTTCAAAATCTGGATGTTTATCAAAAAATTCAATAAATGCAAAAATATCTGTATTTCGTTTTTCTGCATTATCCAGATACGCAAAAACTAAATCACGAACGGTGATTTCCTTGTTTACGAGCATTGCATGCGCAGATTCAATCGTTAAATTTTTGAGATCAAGTGTCATATATTACAGAATTTTTGGTACCTTGTAAAATCCATCCTGCATATCTGGTGCGTTTTTTACTACCAAATCATGTTCACTAGTATTTGCAGAATCTGCAACATCAGCACGCATTAGATTTTTAGTCATATAGTCAGGATGAATATCATCAATCTGCACATCGTTAATTTGCGCCACATACGCCAAAATCGGCTCAATATCAGATTTGAATTTTTGAACCTCATCATCAGTAATTTCAATTCTTGCCAAATGGGCAAGGTTTTTAATATCTGCGTCAGTCATATGGCTATCCTACCATAATTTAGGGATTTTGAAAGAAATCTTTGAAATCTTTTTCGTTTAAAATCTGTATCCCTAATTTCACCGCCTCATCATACTTACTCCCTGGATCAGATCCGGCAACCACATAATCAGTATTTTTGGAAACCGATGATGAAACCTTACCGCCAAGTGCTTTAATTTTTTCTTTTGCTTCATCACGACTCATGGTTTCAAGCGTTCCTGTTAAGACGAATGTCTTCCCTGTTAATATTCCACAACTTACTTTTTTCTGTTCGAATTCTAAAATTTCAAGTAACCCACGAATAATTACTTGCCGTTCTGGATCTTGCATATAATCTACAAACGATTCTGCAACAGTGTCACCTATTCCATTGATGACAATTAGATCATTATCAGTAATACTAAAAAGTTTTTCAAGTAATTCTTTGTTATTTTTAAATTGAATAGACTGAGCAATTAATTCTGCAGTTTCCTCGCCAATATGATGAATACCCAACGCAAACAGGAATTTCGGTAATGTTGTTTTTTTGCTTATTTCTATGTTTTCTAATAAATTATCTGCAGATTGTTCCCCGAATTTTTCCAAGCTCACCAAATCTTCCTTTTTCAAGGAATAAATATCAACAGGTGTGGTAATCAAATTTTCAGTCACTAATTTTTCAACGATCCTTTCACCAAGTCCGACAATATTCATTGCTTTTTTACTTGCAAAATGAATCAAGTTTTCTAATGATTGTGCCGGACAGTGACGATTCGTACAATACAAAGCAACAGAATCAGAACCGAGTCCTCCTTTTTTCTTGGCAACAACTGCATTACATACCGGACAATGATTAGGTAAATGAAATTGCACAGTTTTCTTTGGGCGCAAATCTTTCAATACTTGTAAAATTTCTGGAATAATATCACCTGCTTTACGTAAAATTACCGTATCGCCTACGCGCACATCCAGTCGATCAATTTCATCCTGATTATGCAGTGTTGCTCGTGATACCGTAGAACCTGCAACCAGTACCGGTCGCACATGCGCTACTGGTGTCAAAACCCCTGTACGCCCTACCTGAATATCAATATTTTCTACTACGGTAGTAACTTCCTCTGCAGGAAATTTATACGCAACACCAAACCGAGGAGATTTTGCAGTGTATCCTAAATCCGCTCGAAGTGATGTATCATCGAGCTTAATCACCACACCATCAATACCGTATTGTTCATCATTTCGATGGTTCGTCCATTCATCCACATATCGTTCTACATCTTCAAGAGTCTTCACAATTTCTGTTTCTGGGTTCACTGAAAAACCAAGCTTTTTAAGATGTGCAAGTTCATCAGTATGTGTTAGAAATGCTTCATCGTCACCAATTACCGTTAAATCATAGCAAAAAACTTGTAGGCCACGTGACGCAACAATATTGGTATCCAATTGTCGAAGTGTTCCTGCGGCAAGATTACGAGGGTTTGCATACAAAGGCAGATTTTCTTTTGCGCGATCTTTATTTATTTTCTCCAAATCTGTTTTTTTCATCCACACTTCACCAATAACGACCACATCGCGTGTGTCAGAAATTTTCTGTGGGATACTTTTGATCATACGAATATTTTCCGTGATATCTTCACCGACAGTACCATCTCCTCGTGTTGCACCCATAACCAAATTCCCTGACTGGTAGGTCAAGATGATTTTTAGTCCGTCAATTTTTAATTCACATGCATAATGCCACCCTGTACGTGCTTTTTTATTCCCTGCTTTTTCCAAAATTTTTCTATTACGTTCATCCCACCGCACAAGCTCATCATATCCAAACACGTTATCATATGACCATTGCGGTATTTGGTGAATTGTTTTAGAAAAGCCATCAAGAATTTTTCCACCAACACGTTGACTCGTTCGCTCAATTTCAGGTACCTCTAATTGATCTTCGAGTTCAATAAGTTCGCGAACAAGTGCATCATACGCTTCATCAGAAATTTCTGGAGAATCTTTTGTATAGTACAAAGCACCATGCTGTTCGATAAGTTTTTGTAATTGGGCAAGTTTTTTCCGCTGATCAAACTGTTTCATACAGTCAGTATATCAAACAAGATGTATCCATTATCACAAACATAACAAAAAAATCCTTTTGTAAAGGATTTTTTAACGAAAGAAACTTACTTGGTATACGCGCTCAGTAAGGCCTGGATAGTTATATACTGGATCACTGGAAACGCATTTATTGTACCCTTGTGCAGTAACAGTTACAGTATCAGGATCATTTGTATCAACTTGTACAACACTACAGGTTCCGCTATCTGCAAATGCAATGGAAAATTTTATAACACCAGCAGAGTTAGTAGGAAGTATGTTTTGACCAAAACAAGTAATTGTATCCTGAAAATCTGGTGTAAATGGATTTTGAGTATCAGAAGCAAGTGCACATTCAACACCAGAATCAGCTGCAAAAATTGATTTTTGTGATTCTTGTGCAAGCGTTGAAGTTAATAATTCTTTAAATGAAAGTGAAAAAATACCAGCACCTACCAAGAAAATAATTGCAGATACAACCAATGAAAACAGTAGGACAAACCCTGATTGATGAGAAGTATGTAGTTGTTGAAGATTTTTTTTCATATACTTATTACCAATTAGCAATACGCGTTCGTACTGTCAACTTTCGATTTAATGTTTTTTGTTTCCAATATACAGTGGATTCCATCAATAATTCTTTATCTGGAGTTATTTCAGTGATTCTAATTTCTCGAGTAAATTGTGTTGCGGTACCACCAAATGATGGATCAGGTCGATATTGGCCGGAAATATTGTAAAGTATTCTATTACAACCACCTGATAAACATGGTTCGAGTGTCGGTTTTTGTCCTAGCACATATTCTACATCACAACTTGCCCCGATACACTGTGTTAATCCGTCTGTCCAATTACTCCCGTTAATATAATTACTATCGCGAATATTTCGAGCAATTTCGAGTGATTCTTCAGCTAAAAATTGTGCAGTTAATTGTTCACGAGCAGTTGTTGTTGCGATTACCCCTTTTCCTGCAATAGTCATAAGAGACACCAAGGCAAAAGAAAAAATAATGACCGCAAAAAGCATTTCAAGCAATGTGAAACCTTGTGCGGTAATATTATTTTTTTTAAGAATACTTTTCATAAATTTTATCTGACAAACAGAGTGTCAGTTGTTTCCGTTATTGGGGCTAATTCTATTACTGCTGGCGTTGGGGTACCATTAGAAGTATTACGAGGATTTGTTCTTCTCGGTATTTCTGTAGGAGACTGTCTTGGGTTTAGTATTTCTGTTGGAGCTGTGAGCGGCGGCGTATCGCCAACCGTATCACCGGTTGTATTGTTACTTCCTAGTCCACTAAGGCGAAATCCCTGTATCAAACGGGCGCTGGGATGTAGTTGTTTGAATTGCGAGCGGTGACTCATTTTTTCCATTTTTTACAGTTCCTTGAAGCTGAAATTCAACCATTGGTTGTCCGCCACCAGTACCGGATGTTCCCCCAAAAATAGTTACATTAAACGCATCGATCGAAATATTTTGAGGGGTAATGTCATACTTCTGACCATCACTTTCTATTACATGCAATCTCTTAACTCCATTTTGATCTTGTTCTAGATAGTATGTTATAGATTTTCCACCAGATTCATTTTCTACTTGATCAATAAAGGTAATAGAGTCGCCACCACCTGTATAAGTATGTCCAGTACGCACACGTCGCGTCATAGTATCTAACACGTATGATAATGAATCAATGGTTTGTTGATCAGCGCGAGTTTTTTGTAACGTACTATAAATAGTTAATAATGAACCAATACCAATTGTAATAATAATGGCAAATATAGACACAGAAACCATTACCTCCATCAAGGTAAATCCGTTTTGGTTTATTTTTAATTTTGGAATTGGTAACTTCATAAGATTAAGAATTTTGTGGTACCGTATCATCATTTTGGACACTTACTTGTCCAATTTTTGAAATAGTAATAAATCGGGATAGTTGTCGATCAGGAGAAGATATTTTTATACGGATAACACCTGCATTAGTAACTGACTCATTGAGAGAAGAATCTCTAAATGTTGCGCTCGTAGTAAATCGTCGAAACGTAATTCCAAGTGATTCATTACCAATTGGTGTCATAAGTGTTGTTAAATCTGACCCATATACAATATCAGTAATGCGGTCAGGTGTTTGTAGAACGATTGTATCAATTTCTTCTCCCGCATCATACAAACCGCTTCCGTCATTATCCTGGAAGAGAATAAATTTTGTATCATACGTACCTAACTCAGAACTGTACGGAAAATAAATTCCGCGAGGAATTTCGCTTTCTGGTCTATCTGTGGAAATTGAAGCCCCTGCAGATGTTTGGATGTTTCGAATAGACAATGCAATATCTTGTGCAAGATTATCAAGAGTCACCCTTGATCGAAACCCTGTAAAGTTAAATAGTACTACACCAACCATAACGGCGAAAATTGCCATAATGACAATAAACTCAACTAGTGTAAATCCCAGTGAATATTTTTTAATGTAGGTTTGAAAAAGTTTCATAGAAAATAAATTATCCCTTATAGTATATCACAAAAAAAATGAGGTAATCAAGGAAAAGAAATCCCAAGAAGATACGGTAGATATAAACCAGGCAAGTATCAAAAACGGTGTAAACGGTATCTGTATTGTGCGTATTGTTTTATATGAAAAACCTAATAATTTTTTAAAAATAATAAATAGAATAGCAAATAATGCGCCCATATAAAACGCAGAAAGTACCGTCATGATCCCAGAAAAAGCACCCAAACACAGACCGATCCACGCTATAATTTCAATATCTGCAAACCCGATCCATTTTCCTCCTGAGATAATCCATATAAACAGGAATGGAGTACAGATAATTAATCCCACAAGATGTGGTAATAAACTTGGTGCGTAAAACCCAATAATTACATAGTAATTAATCAAAAATATGATACTTGAAACAACTAACCCTATAAACCAAACTAATGGAACTAATTTAGTTTTTATATCATATACAGAGATAATAATTGCATAGGAAACAGTTGTAAGAAATGAAATAACAGCAATAATTGATAGTAATGGATGATGTAGTGTAATAATGTAATTTTGTAAGTAAAAACCACTCACAAAAAATACAAAAGCTGTGATAAGTTCAACGATACTGTATTGTGTCGATATTTGTTTTTTACAACCGCGACATTTCCCTGCCTGTATCACAAAACTAATAACTGGAATAAGTTCATACCAAGAAAGTTGCTTATGGCAATGAGGACATTCTGATCTACCGCCAAGTGTTTTTTTATTATGTCGCAAAATAACAACATTTAAAAAACTCCCAACGATCAAACCAAATAAAGCAAACAATATGGATATAAATGTAGTAGAAAGAAAAAACATATACTATTTAAAGATATCAAACATGCGCGGATCAGTTCCATTGATAGTTGCCCCTGTTGCACCTGTTGCTGTACACGGTTGATACATCGGATCACCTGAATTAATGTTTGAATCACCCACAGCTACAGTTCCATCAACAGGATTTTTTAATTCTACCCCCAAATGAAAACCATCACAAAAATCAGAATTATTTGGATCATACGTAATCGGAGTATAGTAAAAGCCAGATGTGGGATCATTAAAACGATACGCTTCGATGTTTGGAATAAAATCATTTAATGTACTGGTCCCCAGATTGTCATTTCCGGTACACTGTTGATTAGGTTGAATTTGAGCTGGATACGTCCCACAAATTTGCTTGAACTGTTCAATTCCAAGTGCAACTGTTTTTAGTTCTGTTATTTTCTTTTCATCGACAGATTTTTCACGTGAAGAAGTTAGACTTGCAAGTGCGATATAAATTAAAATACACATAATCGCAATAACAATTAAAAATTCAAGTACGGTAAAACCTTTTTGCATTCGTGTTTTCATATATCTAAATTATACACCAAAATAAAAACTTTCCCAAAGGAAAGTTTTTATTTTGGTACTATTTAGTTTACTGATCCACCGCCCCCAGGGATAATTGGGGTACCTTGCTGAGTTCCGTCACAAACAGAGTTAGTTGCTGACGTAGCTTTTCCTGAATATCCATTTGAATCAACACACCATTTTTCACCACTAGCATTTGGTAATGGAGCAATTGCTGCCCAGGATGACCCATTTGAATAACATTCAAGTGTATTGTTAGCAACATCATTAATAGAATTCACAAGAGCTGATACACCACCATCGGAAACATCTGCGTCAAACATTGAATTTGTTGCGCTACACCCACTGGTTCCTAAAACTGTTCCTGAAGCATACTCTAAATGCCCAGAGTAATATAATTCCGCTTGTGGTTGCATATTTTTCATTTCTGATTGTAATTTTGCAATTCGCGCACGTGCACGAGCTTGGTTAAGCGAAGCAAGAACGATTGTTGAAAGAATTGCAATAATAGCAATCACCACCAAAAGTTCGATCAATGTGAATCCTGCCTCTGATTTTTTAAAAAGTTTTTTCATAAAAATAAACTAAAGAGATCGGTTAATGCGAATAATAAATCAAGTATATCACAAATCCTTTCTTACAAGGAACTAGCAATATTATAAATTGGAACAAGGATAGATGTCAACAAGAATCCTACACCGACACCGAGACCTACAATCATAATTGGTTCAATCAAACCGATTAAGGTATCCACAGCGCCGTCAACTTCTCGTTTGTAAAATCGTGCCAATGTTTTCAAAATAGATCCCAAGGAACCTGTCTCTTCACCTACTCGCACCATTTGTACCATAATAGGTGGAATAATTGCGTGTTTTTCAAATGATGAAGAAATAGAAACTCCTGCCTTTACATCGTTCACCGCTTGTTGCATTACATCTTTGTATAGCTGATTATCTACTACGTCACCTGTTATTTCAAGAGCTCGTAATACCGGGATACTTGATGAAAGCATAGTATCCATGTTGTCAGCAATTCGAGAAAGATATACTTTTTTATATAATTCTCCTACTACTGGCAAGCTAATTTTCCAACCATCAATTCTACGCTTACCCTCTACTGTTCGTAGAGACCGCCCAATATACAATCCAATTGCAACTACGATAATCAACATAAAGATACCGTAATGTACAAAGAAATCAGAAAGCGCAATTACTGCCCGTGTATAGATTGGTAGCTGCTGACCTGTTTCAATCAAGATAACAGACAGACGAGGAATAATCATGGTAAGCATTAAAACCATAACCGTAATGAATGTTACAATTACGAAGGCCGGGTAAATTAATGCATTTTTTGTTTTACTGGTAAGTTCATATTCTCGTTCCAAATAATCTGCAAGATATCGGAATGAATCTGTTAATTTCCCAGACTCTTCACCTGCATGAACCATACTGATATAAAACTGAGAAAAAACATTACTATGTTTTTCCATAGCACCAGAAATAGTAATTCCCCCTTGAATATCCTGAGCAATACTTGAAAGCGCATACGATAAAACTTTATTATTAGCGTTTTCAGCCAGCAAAGTAAAAGCTTTTATTGCTGATACTTGTGCCTCAAACAATGCTGCAATTTGTCGTGACATAATCACAACATCCTTCATTGGTACACGGTCAAACACTGAAAACTTCTTTTGTAAGAAGTTTTTTTGTTGATCAGCATTAACCGAAACAACCACAAAGCCACGCCGTTGCAGCGAACTAATTGCAGCATCTGCAGACAGTGCGTCGATTTGACCTTTTGATTGTGAGCCTTCTGGGGTTAATACCGTATAGTTAAATAACATAATGTAATAATATCATAACGAATAACAGAAACCTATATTGACTGTTCTAGAGCTTGAGGATTCAAAGAATATGACCGAGCCTCGTCCAGTGTTATGTCTCCTGATCGAACTAATTCCAAAAGAGACGTGTTCATAGAAATCATTCCATGTTCTGTTCCTGTTTCAATTAACATATCAATTTCATGGGTTCTATTTTCCCGAATAACATTGGCAACAGCCTTGGTATTGATAAGTAATTCATATGCAGGAACTAATCCTCCTTTTTGACTTGGGATTAATCGTTGTGAAAAAATTCCCAACAAACTTCCGGCTAATTGAATACGAACCTGATCCTGCTGTTCTGCAGGGAATGAGTCGATGATTCGATCTACAGTCTGTGATGCGGAGTTAGTGTGTAGTGTTGAATATACTAAGTGACCTGTTTCAGCGGCAGTTACTGCAGTTTTAATAGTTTCAGGATCACGCATTTCACCAACCAAAATAACATCTACATCCTGACGAAATACTGATGATAGTGCATCAGCAAACGAAATAGTATCTAATTCAACTTCTCGCTGATCAATGATTGACTGTTTCTCGACATGCAAATATTCAATAGGATGTTCAATGGTTACAATATGATCCTTTCGGGTTGTATTAATCATATCAATCATTGCAGCAAGTGTTGTTGATTTACCTTGTCCTACTGGTCCTACCACTAAAAAGAACCCTTGTTGTGGTTGAATAAATTGCTGTAGTACGTCAGGTAATTTTAAATCTTGCAATGTTCGAACTTTTTGAATTGCACGTAACGCAACTGCAAGAGTTCCTGATTTAATATAAACATTTCCTCGAAACCGAACTTTACCTGCAAAATCATAGGCGAAATCAACCTCTTGAAGGTTACTAATTTTTCGTAATGCTTCAGGAGTAATCATGATACTTAACATTCCTACAATATCGTCTTTTGATAATTGGGGATATTGTACAATGGGTGTTAATTCACCCTCAACACGAATAAATGGATGACGCCCTTCACCTAAATGAAGATCAGACGCCCCATTTTGAATTACTAAATCTAATAATGTTTCAAGATTTTGTTTGTAGTTGGTTTCCATGTTTTACAGTATACCATTACTTGAAATGTAAACGCAATAAATTTATAAAGTTTTCCACAAAAAAATTCCCCATTTGGGGAACTTTTTAAATCTATAACGCATTTGCTTCACTCCATGGAACTACACCAGCAACTGATTTAATAATTGCATCTTCGCGCATGGTTACCATTCCTTGAGCACGAACATAATCATAAATCGCATTTTCTGTTGGTTCTTTCAAGATAATATTTTGAAGCGGTTTATCAACTGCAAACATTTCAAATACCGGCATTCGATCATGTAATACACCTTCTCCGCCAACCTTTGGAATATCATGAATCATATCAGTAGAGCTAAACACAGGACGATATTGTTCCGGCAAGTCAGCAAATTGCTTTTGAATCAAACCAGCAATCGCTCCATCAATCGGAATCGCCTCGCCTTTTCCTTCTACGAATTTTCGAGATAATCGTTGAGCAATAGATAACACAAGCGTAGGAGCAATTAAGTACGGATCAACCCCCATATCAACCAAACGTGGAATTACCCCGATAGAGTTGTTTGTGTGAAGTGTTGCCATCACTAAATGTCCTGTAAGCGCTGCGTTAATAGCAAGTTCCGCCGTTTCTTTATCACGAATTTCCCCTACCATAATCACATCTGGGTCTTGTCGTAGAATAGAACGAAGTCCGTTTGCAAATGTATACCCGATTTCGGGATGTACTTGTGATTGGTTCATTCCTGAAATATTATATTCCACCGGATCTTCCAATGAAACAACATTTAATCGTTCACGATCAATTTCATTCATCATTGAATACAATGTAGTTGTCTTACCAGATCCTGTTGGTCCAGTAATCAGAATTAAACCATATGGCAAAGCAAGAGCATGACGAACCATTTCTAAATGAGTTTTACTCATTCCAATGTCATCAAGTTTCTTTACACCGCGACCTGGATCCAAAATACGAATTACTGCTTTTTCACCAAAAAATGTTGGCAAGATTGATAAACGAAAATCGATTTTACGTCCACCCGTTAATGCCATGAACCGACCATCTTGTGGTTTACGTCGTTCATCTAATTTCATGGTATTGGTCATTGTTTTTAACCGCGCAATTAATGAATCCAGCATATTTTTGTTAGTACGCAAACTAATATGCAGCACACCGTCAACACGATATCGAACACGTACATCACTCCCAGTCGGTTCTATGTGTACATCCGAAGCTCCACCCTCAATGGCGTTTTTCAAAATCACCGCTATCATTTTTGTTGCAGGTGCATCTTCTACAATTTTCTTATCATTAGTTTGTTTGATATCCGCATCAAAAGATCCTGCAAATGAAATATTGTCTGATTCCTCTCGGGTACCTGCATCGGTTTCCAAATTTGAAACATTTTCGCCTCGGTTAACACTGGTGGTTAATACGTCATTTTCAGAACCATTATAAAGTGAAACAATTCTATTAAAATCAGAAAGCGAAATTACATAGGCCTCAAAAGGAATATTCGTCTGTGAAGCAATGAATTGTAATGCATTTCTTGCCTCCAAATTTCCAGGATCAAGCATCCCAATTTTTAACACATCATTTTCACGAGCAATAGGTACGAATCGATAATTACGTGCAGCATCAATAGGAATAATAGAAAGGAGGTCGCTTTGGATCACCTCTGGCGCAATGATTTCAGGAACACCAAAAAAAGAACTTTTTGCAGATCGTACGGCATCAGCAGGAACTTTATATAATTCAAGAACCCGATCAATATCACCTGACATGTCTTTTGTCTTTTCTAAAATATCATTTAGTTGATATCGATTGATGATTTGTTTTTCAACCAGTTTTTCAAGAAATCCCATATGACAAGATTATATCATAATAAAAAAACCAGGCATAGTGCTGATTTTTTTATTATGGTTTTTTTGTTGTTGAATTCTGAGTTGTTGTTGGAGAAACCACAGGAGTAGACGGCGACGCAGTATCACCACTGTTAATTTGTGATGAAGTTGGAGTAGCGCTGTCCAATGCACCAGATCGTCCAAATGGATTAATACGTCCTGATACTGTTGCAGGTGGCAACGAAAGCGTTGTATCAACAAGAGACAAGAATGATGGGTTTTGTAAAATTCCCGTATTTAATTTAATTTGCGAAATATTTTTCAGCATGGTCGCAATATCACTACCTGCAAAAGACGAAGCGGTTATTTCAGCATTGTTTCCAAGCGCAACTGGATTAGATCCTGTATTTGTTGATGCAATGGTACTGGTTACTGGTTGTTTTATAGAAGAACCTTTAGAAAAATAAAGATATGCCCCTAAAGCAATAACAAGCAGTGCAACAATTCCGATGAATAGTTTTTGATTTTTCATAAATAAGGAAGAATTATTTCACCCAATACGTTTCGACAGTCGTCTGGTACTGATAATTAGCTTTATCATCTGGAGCCAAGAAAGAAACTTTTTTAACATTCATAACACGCAAGTTTTTTTCGAGAATGTTAATAAAATTTACATACCCAGCATACGGCCCAACTGTTGTAAATTCAAGAGTTAGTGTTCCTATGTCAGTATTTGCTTTTGCTTTGTTTTTTGAACTAGCATCAGATGCGTCTTTAATTTTTACATTCTGTAATGCAAGCCCCTGATTTTTTGCAAGTGCATCAATTTCTAAAATCAATTTCACATTATCAGGATTAGTAGGAAGCATTTTTTCCAAACGTGCAATATCTTCGGGTGCAATGCCATTATAAACTTGTAGTAACTGATCACGTTTTTCTGCAAGTGTCCGAGCACTTTGTAGTAAATCCAAATACTCGGTTTTTTTAACACCGATTGTTTTTACATCAGCATAAGTAGGAACCGTGTATACGATAAAACTACCTATAGATGCAAGTAACATAGTAATGGAAAAGATGGTTCTCATAATAAGTTGATTAGTTTGATTAACGTTTTGATGACGACCCATTAGTAATCGGTTGAGCCGGAGCAGTTTCAACTGGAGCAACCTCTACAGCAGTTTCTTGAGTCTCTGCCATCATATCTGTTGTAGTATTTCCTGATAGCGCGTCTACTGATTGACCAAGCCCATTTTGTGATTGAGCATCAGGAAGGTTTTTTGAAAATACAAGATCGTTTTTAGGAATAGTAAAAGCAACATCAAATGAAACGCGACCTTTTGGAGTTACGGTAAAATTTGAAAAAATAGTGTCACCAAGATCAGCATTCTGAGCAAGTGCCTGAGACTGCAATGCAATAGATCGGTAACCATCAGATTCACCCGACATCGAAACTAGTAAATTTCCAGTATCGCCAAACGACATATCCATTTTTGTGTATCGAATAGTTGGCAAAGTTGTTGTTCCTAAAACTTTAAATAAAGGTGAAATGACCACGTGTTGATTTAAAAGAGTTTCTGAATTTCGTAATCGTTTATCCATCACAGTAAATTCTTTTATTGTATTTGGGTCAAGAGTTTTTTGAACCTTATCAAGAGAAATAGCAAGTTCGGAAACTTGATTTTGTAGATACGCTTTATACCCATAAACAGAACCAGCAATAGCAAGACTCACCACAAAAATAATAACTGAAATCACAAAAAGAATTCCGACTGGTTTTGAAACCGGAGCAGATGATTGTGATGATTGAGGTACAATCGGTTTTTTGGGAATGAAAGTTGTTCGAAATTCTTGTTCCATAGAAAGTTATTAATAGTATACGATAGGTTATTTAAAAAGACAACATGTTTTTTAATGCAAGACCTGTTGCTACAGAAAATTCTGGTCCAGAAGTAATCAAAAGAGGTCGCATAAATTCAGGTGCATCAACTTTTGCAAATGGGTCAGCCATGATTGTTTCTAATCCTGTTTCTTTTGCAACCAATTCATGAAATCCTGAAACTACTGAACCTCCACCCGACAGAATAATTTTTGATACCACACGATTTTGAGTATGTTCATATTCCAATAATACTCGTTTAATTTCAGAAACAAGATATTCATGTGAGGCATCCAGTAACGGCTGTGCCTCTGGGTGTTTTGCAGCGTTATATTTCATTTCTTCTGCTTTTTCAAATGGAATAGATAGACTGCGCATTAATGATTCAGTTACAAAGGCTGATCCTCGATTTGCCACGTGGAATATTCTAATAATTCCATACTCAACAATCATCATGCTGGTAAACGCAGTTCCAACATCAACAATAAGTACTGGGGCAATTTCACGACGCAACACTGCACGCATAGTTGCGAAGCTTTCTATTTCAAACGCAGGATTGGTTATAGCTGCTTGGGTTAACACATTTTGATAATTTTGTAATGTTTCGTTTCGAACAGCAACAATTAAAACTTCAATGGTTGGCGAAGGTGCACTTGCCTCTTGGTTATACGTTTCTTTATCAGGAATAATAAACCAGTCTAAGGAAACTTCTGTAAGTGGGACAGGAATATATTTTCTCGCTTCGTTTGGGATAACTGCATCCAATTGATTTTGACTTGATCGAGGTAATGTAACCACAAACACCAAAATTGCATTTGATTGAAGTGATACAACAAAGTTTTTTGCAGTAACGCGAGATTCTTTTAATACTTGTGTAATCGCCTTTACAGTATCTGCTTCAGATAATTTTGCAGGTTTACCAATCAAATCGTTTGCAAATGGTGCAAGTGAAAGAGCCCCATAGGTTTCCAAAATAATACGCCCTTTTTCCTCTTTTATTTGTACAACCTTTATTGATCCACTTCCAATATCAATACCGCAAACACTTCCACCTGAAGTTCCGCCGTTTTGAGTGTTGCCTTGAAATAATTTTTTAATAGCGTCAAACATGACTGTAGTATATCATATATTATAATAAAAATACCACTATGATTTCAAAAATTATACAACACATTTTTAATTACCTATTCCCCCCAACCTGTATTATTTGTAAAGAAGAAAATACAGTAATCAATATTTGTAAAGACTGTTCCCAAAGACTTGAATTAAGTCGCGAAACTCGACGACCATGGATTTTTTCACTATATCGCTACAAAACAGAACCGGTTTCGTTATGTGTTCGGCATATTAAAAACTTTCCTGATCAAGCACTGCTGCATAAAATTATCCAACAAAATGAGTTTATGATTTTTGGTTGGGCAATGGGATTGTTAAAAAATTTTAATTGTAACAAAATAGTAATTATCCCAGTACCTATTCATCGTTCACGATTTATTGACAGAGGGTATAATCAAGCAGAATTAATTGCAGAAGCATTTCAAAAAGTAATTGTTGAAAATAAACGCAACATATCTATTCCTGTTTACATAGAAACTGACCTGATCGTTAAATCAAAAAAGACTGACAAACAAGCTTTGGTTAGTGAAAAATCAATTCGATTAAAAAACATTCGCGGAGCTTTTTCAATTCAAAAAGACCGAGATGCTGCGCATCTCGGTCAATCCTTAGTAATCATTATTGACGACGTAACTACAACCGGTGGAACTCTTGATGAAATCCGCACCATTCTCCTCCCTTATGCAAAAGCAGTATTTGCATTTACTCTTGCTCATTAGGAAACAAGTAGTCTAAAATTTTATTTCCCACTTCAATTTGTTGATCACCCGAGGCACCTCCAAACTTCTCAAGCATTTTTACATATTCAGGATCATGTTCCTGTAAATATGCTAATGCGTCATATGTCGCTATACTATATCTTTTTTCTTTTACTGGGAACCATGAATACGTTGCTCGGCTAATAAAATCTCCCATAGGTTCAAAACGCATGAAATTATCATGAAACCGAGATATTTTACTTAACAATCCCTCCATAAATGCTCTGCGTCCCTGTTTATCCTCTTTGGTTAATTCAAGACCTTTTGCAATTTCTTCTCTACATGCAGCAACAAGTGGTGCTGCAATATTTTCTGGGTCATAAACAATACGCACATTTCCCCCTCGAAACTTGATACCAAAAACTTTGAAAGCATCTTCTGGTTTTATGGGAAGCTTTTTTTGAACAAATTCTACGTTTTCCCCATCAACATATCCACGTGTTGGTTCTTTAGGTTCATCTACAAGCATAATAAAATCCCAATCACTTGTAGGTATTGCTTTTCCTGATGCACGAGATCCGTGGAGAATAATCGCTCTTGGTTTATATACACTTAAAAGATGGTCAATAATTTTTTGTTCCATACGTAAGGAAAGTATATCATTAATTATGTCTTTGCGGAGGATGTGGGATTCGAACCCACGGAGCCAATTACGGCTCGACAGTTTAGTAAACTGTTGATTTAAACCACTCATCCAATCCTCCAATTTTTGTGCGGAGACGGCGGGATTCGAACCCGCGAGGGCTATAACACCCTGCCTCTTTAGCAAAGAGGTACGTTCGACCACTCTGACACGTCTCCGTCTATGCACAACCTGAACGTTGCTAATCTACCATAAAATAATAAATAAAAAAAGACTTGAAATAATTAGGTTGGCTTGTAAAAAATAAGGTTGTGCCGTATACTATTCCCATATGGCATACCGAATATTAATTGTAGAAGATGACGATTTCTTGCGATCATTGGCAGTAACAAAATTACAAGCGGAAGGATTTGTAATGGACATCGCGCCAACTGGTGACGATGGATTAGCTAAAATTATGGCACTTCCGCCTGATTTAGTTATTTTAGACTTAATGCTACCAAATGTTTCTGGGTTTGAAGTACTTCAAAAAATTCGAGAAAACGAGGCTACCAAAAAATTAAAAGTAATTGTATTCTCAAATCTTGGAGAAGAAGATGATATTAAAAAATGTCTCGACTTGGGTGTAAGTGAATACCTGGTAAAAGCAAACTTTACCCTAGATGAATTGGCTGAAAAAATTAAAGCGATTATTGGAAAATAAAACACCGCAAGGTGTTTTATTTTGTTATGTTATACTACGTATTATGAAGCCCGAAACTGCCATAAAAGCAATAACGAAAATATCTCCTGAACAGTCGGTGGCCCTGGGGAAAATGGGTATCCAGACCGCTCATGACTTGTTATATTATTTTCCAATTCGTTACAGCAATGTTGGAACTATAACTGTTTTAGATAACGCAGAACCAGACACAGAAATAACCGTATACGGTGTTTTGTCAAAAATCAGTTTGACCAAGGGATGGAAAAGTAAAATTCCAATGGCAAAAGCGACTTTACGGGATATTTCAGATACAACTATTTCAATCATCTGGATGCACCAACCCTATATGGCAAAAATGTTTTCCGAAGGTGACCAAGTAAAACTAACCGGAAAAATCAGTGAAGGAAAAAATGGTCGTATTTTCATGAATCCTCATATCGAAAAAACTGGTTATTTACCTGTTGATGTTTCTGATTCCTTATTTGAAAACACAGAAGATGCAAAAGACGTCGGATTCCCTATTTACCGGGAAACTCGTGGAATTACCAGCAAGTGGATTTATCACACAGTAAAAAAAATATTTTCTGAAAACATTCATGCAACTATTCCTGATCCACTACCAGACAGTGTCCTAAAAAAATTTCATTTACCTAATTTAAAAACGGCTTTGGTTTGGATGCACATGCCCGAGAAAAAAGAGCATGCCGACGCAGCCCAAAAACGATTTGCATTTCAGGAAATTTTTCTCATCCATGTACAGAAAGCATTCGAACGAAAACAATATCAAGAATTATTTTCATTTAAATTATCAATTCCAAAAAAAGATATCACTGACTTCATTGGAACGTTTCCATTTAAACCAACAACAGGTCAAATGAGTGCACTGGAACATATATTCCGCGACATGGAATCTGAAGAACCGATGTCGCGACTAATCGAGGGTGATGTAGGTTCTGGAAAAACATTTTTAGCAGCTGTAGCAAGTTATGCAACCATTATGAATCGCCCAGCAGGACAAACTTATGGAAACCTGCAAGTTGCCTACATGGCACCAACCGAAGTATTAGCGGTTCAGTTGTTTGAAAACTTTATCGAATATTTTAAAAATACCGGTATTTCAATTGGACTGGTTACTGGTTCAGGTTGTCGTAAATTCCCTACCAAGGTTGCATCAAGTCAGAAACCATGGACAGAAATTTCAAAAACACAATTAACAAAATGGATAAAAAGTGGAGAAATCGCAATCACGGTTGGAACCCATGCATTAATTTCAAAATCAATTGATTTTCATGATCTTGGATTGGTAATCATCGATGAACAACATCGATTTGGGACCAATCAACGAATGAAACTTGCAAAAAAAGAAGGCCATGCACCTCACTATTTATCAATGACCGCAACACCTATTCCGCGAACACTTGCTTTGACAATCTATGGTGACTTGGATATTTCAGTATTGGACACAATGCCAAGTGGTCGAAAACCTGTAAAAACAGAATTAGTACAACCAGACAAACGTGACAGTGCCTATGAAACTATGCGAAAAGAATTACATGCAGGACGCCAAGCATATGTAATTTGTCCACGTATTAGTGATTCTGATCCAGATGTTGAGCAAAAATTACAATTACGGTCAGTAACAGCCGAAGCAAAACGGTTACAGGAAACAGTTTTCCCAGAATATACCGTTGGTATCATGCATTCCAAAATGACTAAACAAAAGAAAGAGCATGTCATGCAGGAGTTTGCAAATCATACAATTGATATCCTAGTTTCAACTTCGGTAGTTGAAGTGGGTGTAAATGTTCCGAATGCAAGTGTGATGATTATCGAAGGAACAGAACGGTTTGGACTTTCTCAGTTACATCAATTACGCGGACGAGTTATGCGAAGTTCACATCAACCCTATTGTTTTCTATTTACCGAATCAATGGGCAGTGTTACTGAAAAACGATTAAAGAGTTTTTTGGAAGCGAAAAATGGATTTGAACTTGCGGAAATGGATTTAAACTTGCGAGGTGCTGGGGATTTACTTGGTGCAAAACAATGGGGTATTTCAGATCTTGCCATGCATGCATTACGAAATATTAAATTAGTTGAATATGCCCGTGAAGAAGCAAAACAAATAATTGCAGATGATCCAGAATTAAAAACACATATCGTCCTAAAAAAATACATTGAAACATTAGCAAAAGCGCCTCATCTTGAATAAATAAAAAACCACAGGACGTGGTTTTTTATTTTATGAAAATTTTTAACAAGTGTGTGGGAATAGATGGATTCGAACCATCGACCGCAGAGGTATAAGCTCTGTGCTCTAACCAACTGAGCTATATTCCCATTGGTAATTGAATACTACCCTATTTTACAAGGTAAATCAAATAAAACAGTTTTCAAAAGAAAACTGTTTTATAGTTTGCAAGTAGGATGGTGAAAAATCCAAAAAGAACAAAAATTCCTCCAAAAAATATCTGTATTTTCCTTATTTTTTCTGAATTTGTTTTTTGAAAATATCTGCTAAAACATACAACAGAAATTCCGTAATACAAAAACGTACTTATAACTATGCCCAAGAAAAAACACAACTTCATAGAAAAAGACTCTTGAAAAATGTTTGGATAAATCCAAATAAATGTAGCAATCGTCCCAGGAAACAACATCGGCTCGAGTAGTGTATACAGAAATAATTTCTGTGCGGTAGTCGGTTTTTCTTCCAAGAAAAACATAATATACAAACCAACCGCTAAGAGGAAAAATCCAGCAATAATATGTATAAGGAAATTATCTCTGATTTGATGGATTTGATCACCTGTAATAGCAATCCATTCTGAAAGAATGATAAGTATTCCACACGAAATAAATGTGGTAACAATCGGACCTTTTGCAAGCCGCGTTCCGCTGGTATACCCAAAACGAATCGTTTGTGTAATAACCAAAAAACCTGCGGGACCTTTAGGGAAAGCTATCGCTATTCCCACCAGAAAACCTTGAAGAATAGCATAGAGTTCCATAGTATTTTGTTTTAATTTCTTTCAATATTAACTTTTTAATGATCAATGTCAAACAAAAAACTGCCTAGGCAGTTTTTTGGGCAACTTTTGGTTCAATACCAAATTGTTTAATAATTGCATTGTATTCTTCCTGTTCCAAGGTTTCTACCTCTAATAATTTTACTACTATTGCCTCTACTGCATCACGATATTGATGAAGAGTCTCTGTTGCAACTTGTAATGCTGAATTAATAATTCGAGAAACTTCCTCATCAATTTTTTGTGCCAAGTGACCGGAATATTCTTTTGATTCATTTCCAGCACCAGATCCTGGAATCATTCCTGATGATTTTGCATATGCAACAGGTCCCAGTAATTCACTCATTCCCCATTTTGTTACCATGTCCCGCGCAGTTCTGGTTACTACTTGTAAATCATTTGATGGCCCTGTAGTAACATCACCATAAATGATTTTTTCAATTGCGTAACCACCCAATGTCACTGTTATATCATCAATATACTGAGCACTGGTTGTCAGTTTTCGTTCATCAACCGGAATATTCAACGTGTATCCACCAGCAGACCCTCGTGGAATAATAGTAATTTTATGTACCGGGTCAGCATGTGGCAACACAGACGCAAGAATTGCATGACCTGCTTCATGATACGCAATTAGTTTACGTTCATGTATTGTGTGTAGATGAGATTTTCGTTCAGGTCCAATCAAAACCTTTTCAATTGCTGATAATAAATCATTCTGAGTAATCGTAGTTCGATTTTCACGAGCTGCAAAAATTGCACCCTCGTTCATTAATGATTGTAAATCTGCTCCAGAAAAACCAGGTGTTCGTTGTGCGACTATTTCAAGATTGATATTTTTTTCCAGAGGTTTTTCATTGGAATGGATTTTTAAAATAGCCGCGCGATCTTTTCGGTCTGGAAGACCAAGATACACCCTTCGGTCAAATCGCCCAGGTCGCAACAGTGCTGCATCCAACACATCAGCACGGTTTGTTGCTGCCATAACCACCAGTTTTTCAGTTGGTTCAAACCCGTCCATTTCTACCAAAATTTGATTTAATGTTTGTTCACGCTCATCGTTTCCACCCCCAATTCCAACACCACGTGAACGTCCTACGGCATCAATTTCATCGATAAAAATAATTGCAGGTGATGCTAATTTTGCTTGTTCGAATAAATCACGAACACGTGATGCACCGACACCTACAAACATTTCCACAAACTCTGAACCAGACAAGTGAAAGAATGGCACACCTGCCTCACCAGCAACTGCCCTGGCAAGTAATGTTTTTCCTGTCCCTGGTTCACCAGTTAATAAAATTCCCTTTGGCATTTTTGCGCCGACATCAAAATATTTTTTTGGATTTTTTAAGAAATCTACGACGTCAGTTAATTCTTGTTTTGCCTCTTCGTTTCCAGCAACATCAGCAAAAGTGATTTTTTTATTTTTATCATTTGGGTCAGTTACCCGTGCTTTTGATTGCCCAAAAGAAAACGCTTTCATTCCGCCACCTGCGCCATTCATTTGTCGTGACATGTACCAGAAAAAGAACCCAATAAATAGAATTGGTGCAAGGATGGAAAGGATATTTAAAACAATAATCCACGCATTACTTTCTGATTTTATTGTTATTGGTGTATTGCGTAACACATCACCGGACACCCCATAGGTAGCAAGTGTTTCAGGTAATGATGCGCCGGTTTCCTTTTTAGCAGTTTTCTTTGTTTCGTCTTTTGCTGTAATAGTAAGCGTGTCACCCTTTACAGTGATATTTGCAACCTGACCTGCAGTTACCATTTCGGCAACCTGTGAAAGGGTTATTTCAGTTGTTTTTTTTGCCTCACTATTAAATGATGAGTACAAAAACCCAATTGCCAATAAAACCAAGATCATTGAAATGACTTGTTGGAAAAAGGTTGTTTTACCTGGCATTTTCTTTTGTTTTTTTGATTGTTTTGGTGCTGACATATGCACCCAGTATACAGATTTCTAACAAATAAAAAAGGGTTCCCATTGTTGGGAACCACATTCTAATACCTTGTCTTGATTAAAGCTCTTTCCAGCGCTAACAATAAAATAAAGAGTGCCGAGTTTATTCCAGAAATTAACAAAAAATATTCAAACCGAGCAGGGGTGACTTCATTTAAAAGTAAATCTCCCGCAGACCACAATGCTACCGCAAACAGTAAGAATTCGAACCACAGACTAGATTTAAAATTCTTTTTTTCTTTTGCAAAAATCTGTTGGTAAGTGACCCTTATATCGGATATTGCTATAATAAGGAATAAAACGTTTGAAACAATAGTAACCAAGACAAGGATTGAATAATCCATTGAAAACATAGGCATTGTATTTGAGATATACTTTACATATAAATAACAATTTGTCAATGACTGTCGCCTGTGCTACAATCATTCGTATGAATGTTTTAGAAAATAAACATATTTATCGTTCTTATGATGTATTAGATACTATTTCTGCAGGTATTGTTCTTTCTGGTGCCGAAGTGAAATCATTGCGGAAAAATCACGGAACCATCAATGATTCGTTTGTTGTCTTTCAAAATGGGGCATTACAATTAGTAAAAGCATTTATACCTCCCTATCAAGTTAAAAACACACCTCCTTCCTATGACCCCTATCGTGCCAGAACATTATTGTTAAACAAAACAGAAATTAATAACTGGTTCAGAAAAAAATCAGAAGCGGGATTGACAATAGTACCAATCAAGATGTATACTGAAAACCGCAAGATCAAGATATTACTTGGTCTGGTGCGCGGAAAAAACAAACACGATAAACGCGAAGACATCAAAAAACGTGATGCGGATCGTGAAATCCGTAGGTTATTGAAAAACTAATTGGGGATGACCGGCTTTGACATGTGGAATCCTCGATACCAATGCATGTCCAGCGCAATCTGGTAAATCTTGCAAACTTTGAAATGCAAACTCAAAATCAACTCCTTCGCCTTACGCTTTTGCGTTTAACGGAGCAGTACTTGCTTAATTAATTTATATTAAGCCGCGAACTGGTCGTGTGTCTGACATAACCAATTTCGTGTCATATCTTCAGACTCATCCTTCCCTGTGCTGATGAACACAGTGATCGAAACATTTTTTCATCCAAACACTAACCCGTTCTTTGTTTCTTTCCAGAGGTTAGTGCGGAACATCGCTCTTGCAAGCGGTATTGAAAGCAACTAAATATGTAGACGTTTGTATCGACCCATATGGACGGGGGTTCAATTCCCCCCATCTCCACAAAATAAAAAACACCGATTGGGTGTTTTTTATTTTTACTTACTAAAAAACATATTCTTATTTTAATTTTTATTCCATACTAAATCCAAGAGATATTGCTTTTATATCTTTTGGAACTTCAAAAACATAAGCGGTTTTATCAACCAGTCCTGGTGCAGCTCCTAAAAATGTTTTATTAACCTTAACCACTTTACCATTTTCATCACGAATTCCAATAATTTCTGGATTTAAATAATATGGGAAAAACTCCCTTCCATTTTCATCAACTATTTTTATATTTTTAACAGTAGAACTTGTGTAACTATTTCCGCTATTTTTATCTGACAAAACAACAATAATGAATTGCCCCGACAAAGACGAAGGTGCACTAGACAAATAATCGAACTGTGTAACAACTTTATTTGAAGTAATAGTGTCTCCTAAGATAAACCAATTCATTGAAAAAGAATTATTCTTTATAGTAACAGCCTCAGATCCCAACCAGACAATATTACTTTCTGTTTTTGTAGAGCTAAAATTTGTTGTGGTTATTTTATCTTGTGAATCAAGATTTGAAATACTTGCTATAATGACAAAAAAGATCCCTATGACCATGGCCCAAATTATATTTTTTAAATTTTTATCAATTCTTCTTTTATTATCAGAAATATCTGGTTCTTGAGATTTGTACGTTTTTTGTTCTTTATTATCTCTATATTCTTCATCTGAAAAATTGTAATGTGACTCATAATACCAATCGTAGGATTTTCTAGAGGCATGATCACTTAAAATTTGGTACGCTTCCAGGACTTCTTTAAATTTCTGTGTATCACCACCATGGTCTGGATGGTGTTCCTTTGCTAGTTTCTTAAAAGCATCTTTAATTTCAAGACTTGTTGCAGACTTATTTATTTTTAAAATTTTGTAAAAATTTTTATCAAAACCACTATTAGACATGACTAAAATTATAACACAAAAAATTATTAATGATAATTCTTTACCCACATTACCACTTCATCTGCAATATTTTTTGCAGTCGTCGGGTTGCCTAACCCTAAATCATGATTAGCTCCTGTGATACTCATTAATCTATGTGGTACTCCAGCAGCAGCTAAAGCTGCGTCCATTTTTACCGATTGATCATAGGCAACAATTGTATCGCCTGTTCCATGAATTAATAACGTTGGAACATTTTTTATAAAATTAATAGGACTTGCATCACTGAATTTTTGATTCAAGGATTGTCCTGCAGTATATGTTGTCCCTACCATTTTTTCAACACCGCCAATTAATTTATTAACAACAGAAGCATTTAAAATAGTTACATCTGCAATGTTACTTGGTCCAGCCAAAGAAATTACAGAACTGATATGATTCCCGGAATCATAATGATACGCATATAACATTGCCATGTGTGCACCAGCGCTAATGCCACCTATTGCCATTTTTTCTGTATTTACATTCCAATCTTTTCCATGTAAAACAATATAATCAACCGCAGAATTTACATCATTCATCAGTTCTGTATAATGAACCGTTTTCGATGCGTATCGATAATTAATGGCCGCACTGGCAATTCCTTCTTTTCCTAACGCTAGTTGTACAATTGCAACATCGTTTTTATCTCCAGATATCCATGCACCACCATGTATCAGCAATATAAATGGTGTTTTTTCATTTGAATCTTTTGGAACAAAAATATTCATTGTATTC
>CAYSOB010000001.1:12524-41053 GCA_964432575.1 uncultured Candidatus Saccharibacteria bacterium | reverse complement strand
AAAACACCTGTTTCATAGGTGTTTTTTGCTACCCCTTGTAGGTAATCGAACCTATTTGACAGTATGGGTTAAAATAAGTAATGTGGTAAAAAATTGTAAACTTCTAAATTATAAAAAAATGAAAAGAATTAAAGTAATTAAACTGGGAACCTTTTGTAAGGATAAGGCTACCGAACTTTCAGGAATGCTTACTCACTGGATTTACAACATGGAAGGAAACGTCAGTTATTTATTTCAACCAAAAGGTCTTGATGAGGAGGGTCAGCCAGTAAACAAGTTGTACCTCGAAGCAAGCCGTTTAAACGTCACAGAAAATGACTTTGAAGAAGTTGAGGTCCCTATTGAAATACTGGGCACCAATGTGACTGATAAGGCAAGTGGTTTTACCGGTATGGCAACATCTTTTTTAAGGCATATCAATGGATGTTTCCACGTTTTTATTCAGCCAAAGGGTATGAATCAAAAAAATAATTCTCCTATTCAAAAGTGTGATTTTGACCTGCGCTCTTGCGAAGGAGAAATGATAACGAAAATGTCTGAAAAAGAATTGGAAGAAAGTAAGTTGACCACACCTTCACCCGCAGGAATTAAATCTGACGAAAATGATCAAAGAGAAAAATTTTCATATCAGTAGTTTGACTATGAATTTCTATGTTAGGCCATACAATTTGTGTGGTCTTTTTTATTTAGTTACCTTAGATTACTTTTATTAACTTTTGTATATCAACCACGCAGGTTCGAAGTGTAACTGATAGATGGAGTTAATCAAAAAACACCTAATTCATATAGGTGTTTTTTGTTACGATCCAATTGATAAATTTCTAGGCACTGAGTAAGCCAAAAGTAAGGAAGGCCATTGGAATTGTCCAAAATAGTAAAAAGCCTAAAAGGATTGGAAAAATGGTCCATAAAGTAATTGAAATCATCGGATTTTTCTTAAAAGTTATATTTTGAGTATCATTTTTTAATTTTACTTTAGAGGATAGCTTTACAAGAAAAGAAGCAATAATCGCCCCAAGTAGAGGTATGTCAAAAAATATAAGACCTGAGTTACCACTATAAATCATATTTATTCCAATAGATAATACAAAGTAGGTAAGTATAAATATCAGCACCATAAAAAATGATAGTTTTATTTTTTGAGTTTGAATAGTTGGTTCTTTCATATAAAACAGCATATCAATAGTAATGACTTTAACCAACTTTTGTATGTAGTTCTGAAATTTTTGATATTTTTTATTATTTAATTAAAGATTAGTATATAATTTAACCATATGGAAATTAGAAACTACAGTGAACACGATAAAAGTGCTGTGCAGGCCATTTTTGCCAAGTATTGGACTGATGAGGAATTTTTAAATGAACTTATAAACAATATAGACGGCAATGAAACATGTTTTTACGTTGCAGAAAGAGAGGGTGATATAGTGGGAATTGCAGGTTTTAGACAAGTACCCGAATATCTTCGTGCCCATGCAACAACAGAAAATCCTGTGGAACTATATATTGTAGCCTCTAAATTACAACGGGAAGGAGTCGGAAATGCTCTGGTGCAAAAAGTGATTAAGGAAGCAAAGATTCAGTTATATACAGAAATAGAATGTTACAGCCCTGAGACGCATGAGAGCTCATGGAAATTTTATGAAAAACTTGGATTTACTCAACGTGGAATTATCAAAGATCCAGATGATGGTTATCCTGGAATGTTGTGGGTAAAAATTATTTCATGACAGGTTTAATCATGTTTTTGGGTCATCTTGCATAACTTAAGAGTAGGAAAAGATTTTCGTTAAAAAGTATTTTTTGTTACCGCTGGCAGGTAATTGAACCATTTGACAGAACAAGTAAAAATAAGTAATGTGTTTTTAAATTTCAAACTAAAAACAAGCATATGAAAAAGACTATTTTCAACGGCTCATCATTTGGGTCACCAGGCATTATTTACGGAGCAGAGGACAGAGAGGGTATTTTTATTGGAATCCATTTTGGGTTTGATGCAGTACCTGAACACGCAAGAGGTCTTAGAATTATGTGGGACGAATTAGGTGTTCCTCATAAACTCATTCCTGAAAACTTTGGACTGAAAATGTATACCGTTACTAAATTTCCAAAAGAACGTTTTTTCTTTGAAAAAGGAACGACGCACACTTGCTTAACTTTCGAGTCAGGAATGGGTCCTTTAAAAGGTTGGGGAAATGAAGAGTTGGATAATAACCCTGAACATATTGCAACTGCTTGGGATGATAAATCTTTTGGGATAGTTGTCCCTAATCGACATTTCAAAGAAATAAAACAGTTGTACAAGGCTTTTGAAAGAAAAGACGTTTTGGTTCAATTCAACGTAGACCGGACCTATATAGGTTACCCGCGTCCGTATCTTTGGGTCAGTATTTTATCCCATGCAAAACCCGGAGAAGAAAAAATAGCTTTTCAGGCACATGCAGAGATTTACAAAAAACAGACTGAACAGGTTATTAAAGTTTAATTATTGATTTAATACTGCGATTTTGAAAGTTAAACCCACCAACGAAAAAGGTGGGTTTTTGTTACTGTTGGTAGATAGTTGAACGTGTACTATAAATTTATAATGCAATTAACACAACGCCTGCAATAACAATCAATGCTGCCAATAGTTTGCGGAGCACTCCTTTTTCTTTATAGATTTTTCCACCAAGTATAGTAGTAAGAACTGTGGAACTGCGGAATACTGCAATAGCAAGTCCTATAGGTGCTAATTTCATTGCAGAGATATGAGTATATCGGTAAATAATAGTTAGTACTGCAATTAATAATATCCAGAAAATACTCGAGGATATTTTTGGGGTGGTTGTTGAGATTCTTCTTTTTATTAAAAGTAATATCAAGAAGAAAAAAGCGGTGAATAATTGGTAATAAAATAAATAGGTTCCTGCCTGAAAAGCATATTTCGATAATACAATTTTTCCGAGCACATCCGTACATGCATACAAAAGTAATGCAACGAATACAAAGTGAACATATCTACCTTTCAAAATTACTTTGAATGGGGCTAATAGATGAGATGTTTCTTTTAATTCTAAAATATAAACACCTAATATAATGATTGTAATACCAATTATTTGTGAGATTGTCAGAATTTCACCAAGAAATGCAAAACCGAACAATGCAGTGATTGCGGGGCCAACAGCAATAAGGGGTGAAATTTCACTGACATCCATATGAATAACGCTTTCCGTAATTAACAAAAAGGCAAATCCACCAAGTACTGCAGTAATTGCAATAATTCCAAGTGGTAATAGTTGAGGAATACTATTGTGATCAAAAATTAAAAACAATGGCAAACTGATTAAAAATGTACAAAAAGCCAGTGTACTGGAAAAAGCTAGCGCATGTTCTTTTAATAAAACCTTCTTTTCAAGAAGAGATGTTGCAGAAGAAAAAAACGCAGAAACGAGAGATAGTAAAAACCACATGGAGAAATTATAACGTAAACCAACTGATTAACCAAATATTACTTTAAATTCTGGATAACAGAAACCTGGTTTCTATAGGCGTTTTTAGTTACTTTTAATTATGTTACACTACGTGCAGTGTTTACTATTTAATTTTAAGTAAACACTATTGATTTATGGTACTATTGCGATATGAACACATATAATTGGTATTCACAGTTAATCAAGCCAACGTGGTCCCCGCCATCATATTTATTTGGTCCAGTGTGGACATTTTTGTATATCTTAATTTTTATTTCGTTTGGGAAAGTTTTTTTGATGGCTTGGCAAAAAAGTATTCCTACTATTGTAGTTATTCCTTTCGTTCTTAATATAATTTTTAATGTTGCTTTTTCACCGATTCAGTTTGGTTTAAAAAATAACCTTTTTGCGGCACTTGATATTATATTAGTTCTAACAACTTTAATTTGGGCAATGATTGCCATATATCCATATGCAAAATGGATTAGTTATATTCAAATTCCTTATTTACTATGGGTTTCATTTGCGACTGTATTACAACTAACTATTACCTATTTGAATAGGTAATCTCTTGTGTCTGAATAAGTGGTATACTTATCATAGGGATGTACTAGGGGAATATATTAACAGACTAATAATGAATTTTACTATGAACTTAATTAAAAAATATACTTGGATAGGTAGTGTTGTATTACTGGGGATGATTGTTTCTATACCAGTTGCTTTTGCAAAGGAAAATGAAGATGCTCAAGAGTACCGCAAGGATTTAGTTACTCAAGGAGTTGTTTCTTCTGAGTCTCGCGATGATCAAGATGATTCACAAATGGAAGAGAAAGATTCAGATATAAAAAATGATTCATCCAAAGGTGATGATGATAAAGATGATATTTCTAATGATCGTAATGATGACAAGAAAGTCGATTCCCAAGACCAAGACAGTGATGATGACAATACATCACTTAACGGGGAAACACATCGCAGCACTGTTGCAACATTTGTACAAGGTTTACTGACGGTTGCAGATAAACAAAAAACTGAAATTGGTCAACAAATCAAAGTTGTTGCACAAGAACAAGAAAAAACAAAAGATGTTGTTGCAGAAAAAATTGATACCATTAAAAATAGAAGTAATTTGAAAACTTTCTTTATTGGTACTGATTATAAAAATATTGGACAATTGCGCAGCGAAATTGTTACGACTAATAATCAAATCAATCAATTAAAAACTCTGCTAGAAAAAGTTTCTGATACAGCAAGTAAAACTGAAATTGAAAAACAAATTCAGTTAATCGAACAAGAAAAGGCTACTATCGAAGCTTTTCTTAAAACCAATGAAACAAAATTTAGTCTATTTGGTTGGCTTGCAAAAATGTTTAATAAATAATATTTGCAGATAATCGATTAATAGGGTACTATTTATCATTATAGAGCATTATTAATTAAACTTATTTATTTATGGCAAAACGAGGAACAACTTTGGCGCAACATGTGAAATCAAAAAATTCACCAAAAACCAAAAAACGACTTTCAATAAAACATGCAGCAATTGCAGCAAAAGCAGCAAAAAAGCCTTTTAAGAAAAAATAAAACTACCCATCGGGTGGTTTTATTTTTGCTTTTATATCCATTCGCGTTGTGATATATTCAACAATATGATTACCATAAATACAACGGTGCCCGATTTTGAAGCTGATGCATATCAGGCAAACGATATCAAGAAAATTAAATTATCAGACTATAAAGGAAAGTGGGTTGTGTTAATTTTCTACCCAGCTGATTTTACGTTTGTTTGCCCAACAGAGCTTGAGGACGCACAGAAATACTATACAGAAATCAAAAAGCTTGGTGGTGAAATTATAAGTATCAGTACGGACACTGCATTTGTTCATAAGGCATGGCATGATAATTCACCTGCAATCAGTAAGATAGAATACCCAATGCTTGCTGATCCAACAGGAAATATTTCAAGATTATTTGGAACGTATATTGAATCAGAAGGTCTGTCATTGCGCGGTACGTTTATTATTGATCCAGACGGTGTATTAAAAACAATTGAAATTCATGATAACAGTATTGGTCGCTCCGCAAAGGAGATGCTTCGAAAATTACAAGCTGCAAAGTTTGTTCGCGAAAACACCGGAAATGTATGCCCTGCAAGTTGGGAAATGGGTGACGATACCTTAAAACCAGGCGTTGATTTAATTGGAAAGATATAAAATCCTTCAAGGATTCAAGTTGTTACGTGTGATATAATAATATAGGGTAGTTATGGGGGAAATATTATTATTAAATTTTAAAAAATATGCAAAATCCAAACAGTGTTACAATGTTTAGTCTAATTTTCCTTATTGTTGGTATTTTCCTGGGTTGGTTAATTTGGGGCAGCAGTCCTAATCGATCAATGATGTCAGGAATACATCGAATGCCAAATGGGTCTATGATGAGTAACGACTCTATGTCAGACATGGGACACATGATGCAGGGAATGATGGGTAATTTACAAGGAAAAACTGGTGATGAGTTTGACAAGGCGTTTCTTTCAGAAATGATTGTTCATCATCAGGGGGCAGTAGAAATGGCACAATCAGTGTTAAAAAATTCAAAACGACCAGAACTAATAAAACTTGCAAATGATATTATTTCTGCGCAAAACAAAGAAATAGATATGATGAAAGGGTGGCAAGGAGTATGGTTCAAATAAAAAACGGGTTGTCCCGTTTTTTATTTGCTTATTATTTAAATATGTGGTAATGTATTTTTCAGTTCACAACGTTCACAAATAAATAATTGAAATGGCAAAACGAATCCCTAATCCCCGGCAAGCAGCAGTTATTGGAAAAACTGCAGACAATTTTAACCAGATTGAAAACGATTCTTATTTCCAAAAATTAACTCCAGCAGAGCAGGTCATGTGTAAAAAATGGCTTGCAGACCCAATGAGGAAAAACCATACCCCGAAAGACTTTTATGAATTGAGGGCAAAGGCGATTACAAGAGCAAGCGTATTGCCTCCTATGGGGACACCTGATTCCAGTGGAGTAATCGTCGGTCACATTTCCAGAGAAGAAGCAGGACTTCTTCATGATATAGGAAATGAAATCACCCGATCGGTTGATGGATTTAATTTCTAAAATTCAAAATTCTTGATTAAAAGCGTAACTGCATGTTACGCTTTTTTATTTTATTCTGCTATACTCACCGATATGTTTAAATCTATGTCTAAAGATCAGCGTGTCATGATTATTGTGCTGACATTGATTAACTTTTTGAATTATCTGGATCGCCAGGTAATTTTCCCCTTGTTTGCGCATTTAAAAATTGAATTTGGACTGACCGACTTTCATCTGGGAGTATTAGGCACCATGTTTTTGTTGGTTCAATCACTTGCAACGTTGCCTATGGGTATGTTGGCAGATCGATTCAGTCGTCGGGCGATAATTGGAGTTGGGGTTGCTTTATGGAGCGTTGCTTCGTTCGGTTCCGGATTGGTGAACAGTTTTAAGGGATTATTAGGTATGCGTTCATTGGTAGGAATCGGTGAAGCAACCTATGCACCTGCGGCAGTTGCAATGATTACTGATAATTTTCCTGATAAGTATAACGCCAGAATCCAAGGTATTTTTAATGTTGGAATGTTGATCGGGGGAACGTCGGGTGCGATTATTGGTGGTTTAGTTGCTTATTATTTAAACAACTGGCGACTCGCATTTTTCATTGTTTCAATCCCAGGTATTATTTTTGCATATTTAGCTTTTCGTCTAAACGACAAACGTGTTGAACATGATGAACCAAAAATTCCATTGAAATCATTAATGAGGAATAAGGCTTTTGTTTGGATTTTAGTTAGCGGAACACTGATTTCATTTGCCAGTGGGGCATTTATTACATGGGGGATTGAATTTATTAGTCGGTATAAAGATTATAATATTCGCGATGCCTCGTTAGTATTAGGTGTTGGTATGATGATTTCCAGTGTTATTGGGGTATTAATTGGTTCACATCTTGCTGACTGGCTTCATAAAAAATATGCATGGGGTCGCAGTATTGTTGTTTCAGTATCACTTATGATTTCAGCTCCGTTAATGTATTTTGGTTTGGCAGATACTAATAAATTATTATTTCTTGTATTCTTTTTTTCTGGTGCTATTTTTCTTTCGGTTTACCTGGGTCCTGTTACTGCAGTACTGCATGACATTGTACCAAAACAATTCCGGGCATCAGCATTTGCACTGTATGTGTTATTCATTCACTTGATCGGTGAAGCGTTTTCTCCTGCGATTATTGGTCAAATTTCCGATCGGTATAGTTTGCGTACTGGTCTTGAAATTGCAACATTATTTGTATTTCTTGCGGGGCTAGCTTTTATTCCTGTAGTTACCAGTATTGCCAAAAAACACCCAACACTTATTACATAAAAATCCACGTAATGTGGATTTTTATGTTAACTCACTATATTCATCAATCAAGTGATGAATTATGTCGCCTAGGAATATAAAAAGTGTAAGCGTTACAAAACTACTTAATGACGCTACGTTTTGCAAATAGTGTGCATTAGTAACACCGACATACATTCCAATTATCCAAACTCCAGTAACTGCAAAAACGGACATCGGGATAGTTAATAACTTTTTACCAAACGGTGCCAACATGGCTGTAATTATAATATAAAGAGGCGGTTGACGGATCAGTTCATGTGAATAGATTGCTAGGTTTCGATAATCCGTTGAAATAGCCAGGGATAAAAATCCATCAAACAGGGAATGAATAAAGTTTAATACCACAAATAGTAGAAAGGTTAACCAAAATCCATATTTTTTAGTATGAGTTCCACAGGTAAGTTTCCCAAATAAATATCCAGCTAACAACCAAAAAGGTATGGTCCAGAAATAGGAAAGTTCTTTCCATACATGAATAATAAGTATGCCAAATATCAATGCCGTGATGGCTATTTTCACACCAAATAAAAATCTTTTGTTTTTAAAAAAGGAATACATATATTGTGTATATACTATACCATAGTAAAATAAAAGCATTCTGTCACAAAATAGGGTACACTACGTAATAACATGATGAATATGCTTGATCAATTTAATGACACGCTTATCGAAGCTTCTCATCGGGACGATGTATTTGAGGTGTTATACACTGATTATTTTTCACCAATTTATCGGTATGTTTTTTATCGGCTTCGGGACAAGGATCTTTCAATGGATATTGTACAAAACGTGTTTCTAAATGTGTTTAACCATAAAGATACAATACGTTTGGACAAGGCACTACCTTATTTATATACCGTTGCACGCAATCAGATCATCGATTATTTGCGAAAAAAACATTCAATCGCAATAGATGACTTTGATAACTTCATCGAACGTATTGCAGATGACTCAATCCCGTTACCAGAACAGTCTGCACAGACAAGTGAACAGGTCACCTGGGTTCGAAAAGCTCTTGCAATGCTTCCAGAGACCCAAAAGGAAGCGGTGATACTTCATTACTTACAAGACTTAGATTATTCGGAAATGGCGTCTATTACAGGAAAGTCAGAGTCTGCCTTGAGACAGTCGGTGTCACGTGGTGTGCGTACGCTCCAAGATTATTATGCTGATTATGAATAAAATTTTATGACAAAAAACATATTACCAATTGAATCGGTGTTCAAAAAAGAACGTGATCAGATCACGGTTCCTTCCCGTGATGAATTTCGGACAATCCTTGCTACTGTCACAGATCCCGCAAAAACTCGTAATACCTATCAGAAGGGAATCGTTTCCCCTTTTGGTTCATTTTTCAGAATATCAACCAAGGCATTTGTTGCGACCACTATCGCTGTTGTTGTTATCGTTATGGTAATTATTCCAAAAAAACCTTTATTATATAAAGTTCATACGGAACCTGTAACGTCAACGGAAAATGTTTTGTCAGTAAACAGTTCTGCGGCATCAATTACAGATGATATAATTAGTAATATCATGTATGATATTACTACCGAAAACAATTTGATTGACCAGGAGTTTTCGGCAGAACAAATTACAGATAGTGATAATGATATTTTGGACACGCTTATTAGTTAATTAGTTACTACACTTTATTTATATGAAAAAAAATAGTATTAAATTTATCGGAACATTTGCATTAATTGCTGTTATTATGCTACCAAGCATTTCTTTTGCTGAAGGTGCTGATAACGCAAAGAAACAAAATAGTGCAGGTACACAATTCTGTGTTAATTTAGAAAAACGATCTGGTGAAATTACCGGAAAAATTGATGATAAAAAAGACAAGCTAGAAATTCGTCGTCATGATCGCCTTAATAAAAAAGGAGCAGAACGTGCAGAACGTGATGCGCGATTAGCAGAACACCGACAGGATATTGATGGTCGTCGTGGTGATAATGTTACAAAACTTGAATCAAAAGCGACCACAGATGCTCAAAAAGCTGCTGTATCAGAATTTAAATCAACTCTTTCTACTGCATTGTCTACCCGGCGATCAGCGGTTGATGCTGCAATTTCAGCATTCCGATCTGGGGTTGATGGGGTAACTGGAAATCGAAACACTGTTGTGGATACTGCCGTTGCAAACTTAAAAGCTGCTCGTCAGGCTGCATTTGATAAAGCAAAAGCTGATTGTACAGCAGGTGTTGATCCAGTAACTGCAAAAGCTACTTTTGACGCTAGTATGAAAGCTGCCCAAGATGCATTCCAGTCTGCAAAAGCAGGATTTGTTAAAAAAGATGATGTTTCTACATTATCAGCAAATCGAAAGGCAGCAATTGAAAAGGCTATGAATGATTTCAAGGCAACAATGGATGCTGCTCAGGCAAAATTAAGAGCTGCATTCCCACAAAAATAATTTTTACCAAAAAATACCCATCAAAAACGGGTATTTTTTGTGATTTTCTGCGGAGTAATCGCTCATTTTTTGACTGTTTTCAAAGGTCTTTGTGGAAGGGTCTCCAGTGTTCATTTTTTGGTTTTTTAGGAAAATTTGGATTTTTATATGGTTCCAAAATAACCTTATTTTATAAGGCTATTTTTTGCCTTAATCCTATTAGACCATAAAAAATGCTTGACAGCAATATCTAAACATGCTACACTACAGGCATACCCAATTTCGGGTCTTTTTATTACAGTCAGTTTTCCTTAGGGGCTACTGGTCAGTAGTAAATCATCAGTCACGACGTTCGACGGAGCACACACCGTCAATTATGCCGAAATATATACAATTTTCATCACGTGTCGCCCACATTATCACTAATTTCTTTAGCAATTTTACAGGCGTGCGAAAATCATCTGCAGTAATCATGATTATGGTTCTGATGGTTACCTCGCTTTGGGCGCACACAACACAAGCAGAAGCTCCTCTTCCTACAGAGGTTTCTAACGAAAAGCTAGTCGACGGGTTAACTGTTGCCGAGCGAGCTCAAAAAATCGACGCTTACTTTGTCGATAAGGATATGCCACTTGCAGGTCATGGACTTGCGATGGTTACCGCTGCTGATAAATATGACATTGACTGGCGATTAATCGCAGCAATCAGTGTTATTGAATCTACTGGTGGTAAACATGCTTGTAAAAAAGTAAAATACAGTGCGTTTGGTTGGGGGTCTTGTAAGATCAACTTCTCAAGTTACGAGGAATCAATTGAAGTGATTTCAAAAAACTTGGCAGGTGAAAACCCAAAAACCGCTCATCACTATGATGGTAAGGATACTATTGGTATTCTTTCAGCATATAACCAAGAACGATCTGACTATAAAAAGATTGTACTTGCTACGATGAATGCGATTTCAAAAACGGATGCTACTGCTATTCTTGCAATGAATTAATTTGCCCTTCTGGCATTTTAATGAAATGCACAAAAAAAACACTCGAAAGGGTGTTTTTTTTGTACAAATAAAAAGCTCGCCGTAACATGTTATGGATAGGTATCCCATGTTGGCGAGCTTGTTTCAGTCTTCGTTATCTTCAAATAACAAAGGATCTGATTCTTTTTTTAATTGAAATTTTTGAGATTTTCTTTCAAAAACCTCTTGTGCTCTTTCCCGTTCTGAAATCGACGGCATTGTTTTTGGTGAATAACAGATTGGCCAGTCTATTATTATACCACCGCTTACTGATTCATTTGGTTCTGCTGCCAGCACGGTTGGTGCCGGAGTTTGTTTTGGTTTATGGGGCATGATATACCCCAGAAATTTAAACCATTTTCCAATTTCTGCAGGTTCCAAATGTTCTGGTCTGTGCATTTTTACGATTTTTGGCCAAAATTCGCTCTTGTTTTGTATGCCTAATCTTTTAAATAAATGGTCAATTTTTTTAGGATTGTTTTTTATTTTTCTATACGAATTATAGGCATTAGTAATTCGCTTCTTTTTTTCTAACCAGTCGTCGAACTTTTTTTGGAATTTTGCGACAAACTGTCTTTTCTCTTCCTCATCTCTGAGGTGGTTGATAGGATCACTCATGATTTTGGATTTTGTTTGTTTAATTGTACATTTATATTGTTTTATTGTCAATCATGCTGGTTTTTTATTAGTGGATTGAATATTGGTTCATTGGATGGTACAGTGGTCTTATGAATGCATCAAAACCCTTTTACATAACAACTACATTACCGTACGTGAATGCTCCCTTGCATATGGGACACGCGCTTGAATTTGTACGCGCAGATATTCTTGCTCGATATAAAAAACTCATGGGGTATGAGGTATTTTTCAATACAGGAACTGATGAACATGGAAGTAAAATATATAACAAAGCAACCGAAGAAGGCCTAACTGCACAAGAATTTGTTGATAAAGGGTTCCATACGTTTACAGAACAATTAAAGCAATTTGGGATAACTCATGATATTCATTTTATCCGAACAACTGATACACATCATATTGCCATTGCACAAGAGTTTTGGAAACGAGTAATGGATAATGGATATATTTATAAGGGATCCTATCAAACTAAATATTGTGTTGGGTGCGAAGATGCAAAAACTGATTCAGAATTAGTGAATGGTGAATGTCCAATTCATCCAGGACGACCTATTGAATTCATTGACGAAGAAAATTATTTCTTTAAATATTCTGCGTTTACTGAAAAACTTCTTGCATTGTATGATGAACGATCTGATTTTGTGGTGCCTGAATTTCGTTTGAATGAGGTTCGTGAATTTGTGAAACAAGGATTGCAAGATTTTTCAATTTCACGAAAGGCAGAAAAAATGCCTTGGGGAATTCCGGTTCCAGGTGACGATACACAAGTAATGTATGTTTGGTTTGATGCGTTGACTAACTATGTTTCAACACTGGGAAATCCATTTAATAACGATGAACTGTTTGTAAAATTTTGGAAACATGGAGACCCAACACAATATTGTGGAAAGGATAACAATCGGTTCCAATCTGCGATGTGGCAGGCGATGTTAATGGCTGCGGATCTACCTAATAGTCATCAAATTTTAGTAAATGGATTTATTACAGCGGACGGTGGAATACGCATGTCAAAAACCCTTGGTAATGGTGTGGATCCTCATGATATAACATCTGAATTTGGAACAGATGCATTGCGTATGTTTTTAGCAAAAGAAATTTCTCCGTTTGAAGATTCGCCATTTACTGTTGAACGATTTTCAGCTGCATATAATGCCAATCTGGTAAATGGACTTGGAAATTTGGTGTCACGAACGCTAACTATGGCGCAATCATATGATGTTGATATTAGTGATTTAGTGTTTCCTGAATTTTCAGAAATTGCACATCCAGCATATGAACGTTTTGATTACGCAGAAGTTACGCATTCAATCTGGTCTGAAATTGCAGATTTAGATAAATATATTACTGACACACAACCATTCAAGATGTTTAAAGAAAATCCAGATCAGGCACGTGCAGATGTTCACCATGTGATTACTGGGCTTGCACGAGTTTCAGTATTATTACAACCGATCATGCCAGCAACTGCTGACAAAATTAAGGAATTGATTATTAAACGAGAAAAGCCAACAGAACCGTTGTTTGGACGGAAATAATATGCTTGAAAAACTTTTCCAGCTACCCATGCTTGCGAAATACGCAAATGCAAACAAAAAATGGCTTGATCTATTGGAATTCGATATTCGTAACATTGATGTTTCTAAAGAAAAAATTTCTTGCACTATTTCATTTCCAGAAAAATTAACTGGGAACCAGGGAATTATTCATGGTGGAATAACATGTTTCGTAATTGATTCCGTTGCAGGTATTTTTGCAACTGTGTTACATGGCTCTGATCATACTGCACTAACAAAAAATTTATCTGTTTCATATGTACAACCAATTGTTCCTGGGATTGTTTATACGATAATTGCAACTGCGCTATCAGATTCTGAAATTGATGTGGTTATATTAAATTCAGACGGCAATGAAATGAGTCATGGAATTGTAAAAATTGTTTTTAAATAATTTTTATGATATATCAGAAACAGAAATAAAGTCTCTTGAATCGATAGCAAGATTAGAGATTGGAAAGAAATGTGTTCCTGGTTTTAACAACAATACCAAGGTAGCCCCGCAAACCCTTAATGTGCCCCTGCTGTCAGGACCTGTAACAAGGTGGGTTTGCCGGGCTTTTTTTGTATGATATAATTAAGGTATTATTTAATTAATTATTAAAAAATTTATGATTACTCCTTACGTAAAAAACATTGAAAAAGAAACACTGGAAAATGATTTTTTCAGAAAAGAAATTTTTACCGGCGAACATTTACAAATCACAGTAATGTCATTATTACCAGGTGAAGACATTGGTGCCGAAGTTCATCCAACTACTGATCAATTTTTACGAATTGAACAAGGGTCTGGAAAAGCTATTATTGATGGACAGGAATATCAGGTATCAGATGATTTTGCAATTACCATTCCAGCAGGACTGGAACATAATGTAATTAATACCGGCGATGTTGCTATGAAACTGTATTCAATTTACACTCCTGTAGAACATCCAAAGGGAACTATTCATGAAACAAAAGCCGACGCAATGGCTGCAGAACATCATTAAAACAAAAACCCCAGAAATGGGGTTTTTGTTTTGAAAATAACAGACTGGCCCTACACAAAACAGGTAATCTGTGATATAGAGTCACTATGAACTCAGCAGATCTATCTTCAAAAACTCATAAAAACGCACTTCAAAAAATCATACTTTTTTATAAGTTTGTTCCTATTGCAGATCCGGAAACTGTTATGCACTGGCAACGTCATTTGTGTGAACGGTTGAATTTACGTGGACGAATATTAATCAGTGTGCACGGAATTAATGGAACATTAGGTGGTGGTATCGAAGATGTAAAAGCGTACATAAAAGAAATGAATAAACATCATTTAATGAAAAAAATCACCTATAAATGGAGTGATGGTGGACGTGATGATTTTCCAAAGTTAAAGGTAAAGGTAAAATCTGAAATCGTAGCGTTTGGTGCGCCTGACGAAATTACCGTAGACGAACATGGAGTGACTAATGGTGGTATTCATTTAAAACCAGAAGAGGTAAATAAACTGGTTGAACAGTATGGTGACGATGTTATTTTTTATGATGGACGCAATGAATATGAGGCAAAGATTGGAAAATTCAAAAATGCAATTGTACCACCAATTAAAACTTCGAAAGAATTTATAAAAGATATCGAAGAAGGAGAAATCAGTAAACATAAAGATAAACCAATTGTAACGTATTGTACCGGAGGAATCCGTTGTGAAATTTTATCTGCGATGATGAAAAATCGAGGATATGAAAAGGTGTATCAAGTAGACGGAGGTATTGCAAAATACGGAGAGAAATACGGCAGCAAGGGGTTATGGGAAGGAAACATGTTTGTGTTTGATGGACGTATGCGCATGGAATTTGATGAAGATACTCAGGATATTGGTAGTTGTGAAATTTGCGGCAATAAAACCAGTAATGTTGTAAACAGTGGCGATATTCGCAGGCATTTGCATGTGATTTGTGAAGATTGTATTACAACAGGAAAACATATAGGAAAAATTGCGTCATAAAATAAAAAGCACCCCATACTGTGCTTTTTATTTTTTATTTATGTTATGATCATTTTATGAATCTACGCTATATTGATATTCATTCACATTTAAATCTAGAACCACTTTCTGAAAATCAGGAGGTAATTTTACATCGGATGCGAGAGAGTGGAATTGGGACAATTACCGTGGGGACGGGTATGGAGACATCAAAAATGGCGATAGAAATTGCTGAAAAAAATCCTGACATCTGTCGGGCAACGGTTGGTTTTCATCCATGCGACGGACATGTGCCTAGTGGTGAATCTGATTGGGATGAAATGAAGCGGTTGGCAAGTCACGCACAGGTAGTTGCCATTGGTGAAACAGGATTGGATTATTTCCGTGACCAATCATTTGAAACAAAAGAAAAACAAGTAGAAATTTTTAAAAAACATATTGCATTGGCTATAAAAGTCAGTAAACCATTGATGCTCCATGTTCGCGCATCAAAAGGAACTGATGATGCGTATTATGATGCGCTTGAGATTTTAAAATCTGAAGAGTATGCAGGTCGCGCAAATTTTCATTTTTTCTCAGGATCGAAACAATGTATGTTGGATATCGTTGCTGCAGGATGTACAGTATCAGTCGATGGTCCAATTACGTTTTCGCGTGACTATGATGATATGATTTGCGCATGTCCTATTGAATCACTTATGATTGAAACCGATGCGCCGTTTGCGGCCCCAGTTCCGTATCGAGGAAAACCATGCGAACCTTGGATGGTGGTTGAAATTGCAAATAAAATTGCAGAATTAAAAGGTTTGGATAACGAAACTGTACGTGTCCAACTCCTTGAAAACACGTCACAATTTTTTAGGATTGACCTCTAAAGGTCTCTTTACAAAACACTTAAAATCTGCTAATGTAACGGCACTTTGAATCAAATCAAAGTGCTTATTAGTTTAAATAAATATATAACATATGGCACGAAAAAAGGCAGTTACTCAAGCCTCGACTGAAACGCTGGAGCCTCGAGTTTACGAACTCGGCTTCCTATTGTCACCAGCAGTTCGCGAGGAAGATCTCGACTCTAAAGTAGACGAAATCAAATCAGTTATTACTAATGCGGCAGGAACCATTCTTTCAGAAGGGCGACCTGAATTCATTGATATTGCATATCAAATGGATCGTACTATTGATAACAAAAAAGTTAAATTTGACCAGGGATACTTTGGTTGGATTAAATTTTCAACAACTCCAGATACTATCAAATCAATTCAGGAATTAATGGATAAAAATCTATTAATCATCCGAAGTTTGCTAACACTTACTGTTGCTGAAAATACTATTATCAGTAAAAAACCTCTTTCAAAAATCTTGAAATCAAATGTTCGATCAGAGATTGCAGAAGATGAAGTAATTATTGATAACGAAGAAGATGAAATTGATCCAGGAATTGCAGCTGTAGAATTGCAGACTCCGATCAATGAAAAAGAAGACGAAGCGGTCGAATCATTAGTTGAAAATGAAACCGAAGCTGAATAATTTAGAATTACTTGTCATCAAAAATGCTTTGCGATATACTGCGTGTATTGTTAGTAATAATTAAGAAAACACTATGTATATCAATAAAGCAATCATTGCAGGAAATGTAACTCGAGACCCCGAACTGAAAGCATTACCATCTGGCGTTAAAATCACCACCTTCTCAATCGCTACTAATCGCTTCTGGAAAGATGCAACAACTGGTGAACGAAAAGAAATGGCCGAATATCACAATATTGTTGTGTTTGGGCGACAAGCTGAAACATGTGCACAATATGTAAAGCGAGGTAGTCAGATTTCAGTAATTGGGCGAATTCAAACTCGTAGTTGGGAACAGGACGGTCAGAAAAAATACCGAACTGAAATCATTGCAGAAGATGTACAATTTGGATCACGACCACAAACAGGAAACTCTGGATCTGGTTCAAGTTCATATTCGAACTCTAATGCTGCACCTGCACCATCTGGTGATGCTGCAATTGATTATCCTGATGCTGATGCATTAGATATCAACCCTGATGACATTCCATTCTAAAAATAAATTCAGTTAAAAAACTGTATGTCACAACAATGTTATTTCAAATCAAACAATATCAAATATATCGATTATAAAGATATTGAAATCTTGAAAAAATTCCTTTCTTCAACAGGTAAAATCTTACCTCGTCGACGAACAGGTACAACACTTAAAAACCAACGGGCACTTGCTCTTGCGGTAAAACGAGCTCGATTTATGGGATTATTGCCATATATCGAAGCATAATACACTCAACCCAGTAGGTCATTTTGCGAAATGAAAAGCCTTAGAAATGAGGCTTTTTTGGTTGGTAAGGTACTTGACATTTACTCATAAATATGCTACCATGCTATTAATGAAAGCTCTTTGAAAAACGTGTTGAATTAGATAATTTCCAGCCCTTAAACTATTTGAGGTTTGAAAATTATCTAACTCAACTCAAAATCAATAAGAAAATGAAAAAGACTATCTTAAACTTTTGCACAGCATTGTTTATTGCAAGTGCTTTAATCTTAATCTCTTTTAGTGCATACAATGCAATAAAGGGAAACAGTTTAGAAATGTACCCGCGTTTTTACAAAATCGTGGATGGCAAAAAACAATTTAACCCATGGAGTTTAATCTCTCCGGTTCAGGTTGAAAACCAAAAAGTTATTATGGAGAATTCGGAGTTCTCCAAAGCAATCCAATACCCGGTAGCTCCACAGTTTAAATGTATTGCACCGAACGACACTGCTGCAGAATCTTATATTGCAAGTCAAATTGCAAAAATGATTGTTGACAGTGTTAATAGTGTTAAATTACGCACTACATTTGATTATGATGGTAGCATGGCAGCGGTCCGCAATAATGCAGAGCCTAAAACAAAAGCGGTGGAAACTCCAACTGTGTATATAAATCTATTAGGAACAGCTTCACCTGAAGCTGTGAAATATGGATTTATGAACAGTATCCAACCAGGTGTCCTTGAAAAGGAAAATAACAAACTGGCAATCGATAGGGTAAATCGTACAGATTTATTATTGTCACGTAATCTGGATTCCCATGGGATTACACACAAAGTAATAACCCTTGATGCAAAGGAACTTCAATTCTCTAAAACAGTTGACTCATTGACTGCAGTTGAAAAACTACCATCTATGAGATATGTTTCAGCGGATGTTGTAATTCCAATGAGTAAGTTGGAAATTACTCCGATTACGGCACCGATCTTGTTACCTATTTGGTTAGGGCTGATTACGTTGTTAATCTCTTTTCTTTCCGGGTTACGTTTCAAACGTTCTGAAAAGAAAGAAGAAGTCGAATCAACCCCTTTTGATTGGATGTTGCTGTTTAAAATTTTAGGAACTGCCTTATTGGTTTCTATTATGTTAATCGTGTTTATGATGATATTGCCTTATATTGCAAAATACTTGGCGATTATCATCGGGCTGTTGATTATTGCAATTACGCTCTACGCAATTATTGTAATGATCCGGGCAGTTTCACTGACAAGTTTGTGGGAAGGGGCAATTACTCCTGTTTCCGCTCTGTTAGAATGGATTTTAAGAGTCATCTGCTGGATAATCTTGGCTTCCGTTATCTATGCTTCAAATGCATATGAATGGTGGAAAGCGCAGACTACCTGCAGAAAGCTATTATTAATTCATTTTCTGATTGATTTCATCATCCTGATAACCTGGTTACTGGGATGGTGGCATATATGTTAATGTTTCACAATTAAATATAAAGGCCTTCCTTTCGGGAGGCTTTTATCGTGGAAATTTTATAAAAATTATGCTATACTATAGCGTATTAATCGGCATTATATCCTTAATTTGAAACATTATTATGGCAAAAGAAACATCTGAAAAAGTTAAAAAAGCAGAGTCTTATGGGGCGGAATCCATTACCGTCTTGGAAGGGCTTGATCCAGTACGAAAACGTCCTGGGATGTACATCGGCTCAACAGGAACTGAAGGATTACATCACTTGATTACAGAAATCTTTGATAACTCTCGGGATGAAGCGATGGCAGGACATGCAAACCATATCGAGGTTTCTTTATTGCCTGGGAATCGTGTTCGTGTTGTAGACAACGGGCGAGGTATTCCTGTTGGGATCCACCCAAAAACAAAAGTTTCAGCTCTTGAAACAATTTTAACAGTACTCCATGCCGGGGGTAAGTTTGGTGATGGTGGATATAAAGTTTCTGGGGGATTACATGGTGTAGGGTCTTCTGTAGTAAACGCACTTTCTATTTATATGCGTGCCGAAGTTCATCTTGATGGTGAAATTCACATGCAAGAATATTCAATCGGAAAACCAAAAGCAAAAGTAAAAGTTGTTGGTAAAACAAAATTCCGAGGGACAGTTATTACGTTTGAACCAGATATTGAAATTTTTAAAGAAATTAAATTCAATTGGTCAAAAATTACAAATCGATTACGTGAACAGGCGTATCTTGCAAAAAAATTACGTATTACTGCTATTGATGCACGTGAAGCAGTGAATTTTCCAGATATCTCAGGAAAGACATTTTTAAGTGAACTAGGTATTGAGTTACCGTCAATGACGTTTTATTTTGAAAGCGGATTACCGTCTATGGTGCTTTCAATGAACATGGGGAAAAAGACAGTGCACCCAAACATGTTTTATGTTGAAAAAGACGTTGATGATATTAATGTTGAAATTGCATTGCAGTATGTTGACGATATTGATAGTAAAATTATTCCATTTGCAAACCATATTTACACTATTGAAGGGGGAATGCATGTAACTGGATTTAAAACTGCGCTAACGCGAACATTAAACACCTATAATAAAGAAAAAAAGGTTCTCAAAGACGGGGAAACATTTGATGGTGGTGATGTACTTGAAGGACTAACTGCAGTGATTTCGATCAAGATGCCAGAGATCCAATTCGAAGGTCAAACAAAGGCAAAATTGGGTAGTCCCGAAGCACGTGGTGCAGTAGAAAATGTATTTGGCGAAGCACTTGCAACTTTTTTTGAAGAACATCCGGATGATGCAAAAGCTATTTTGCAAAAAGCGGTTCTTGCATTGCGTGCCCGAAAGGCTGCAAAAGCAGCAAAAGATTCAATCTTGCGAAAAGGTGCGTTGGAAGGATTTACGCTTCCAGGAAAACTATCTGACTGTCAGTCAAAAGATGCTTCTGACTCGGAACTATTTATTGTGGAGGGAGATTCTGCGGGTGGAACTGCAAAACAAGGGCGAGACCGAAAAACACAGGCAATCCTACCATTGAAAGGAAAACCGTTGAATGTGGAACGTGCTCGTTTAGATCGTATTGTTGGTTCTGATGAAATCAAACACATTGTTATTGCGCTGGGAACATCTATTGGAGAAACGTTTGATATTGGGAAAGCGCGATATCACAAAATCATTTTAGCGACCGATGCCGACGTGGATGGTTCTCATATTACCACCTTGTTGTTAACATTGTTTTACCGTTACCTACGTCCAGTAATTGAAAGCGGGTATCTTTATATTGCACAACCGCCATTGTACAAAATTAAAAAAGGAAAAGAAGTCGCATATGCTTTTTCAGATGAAGAACGCGATGCGGTGATTAAAACAATGGGAGGGGATGCAGTAGTAGTTACTGATGAATCTGATAATGAAGATGAATCAGAAGAAGCAGAAACAACAAAATCAAAGAAGTCGAATCGTATCTCAACTCAACGGTACAAAGGGTTGGGGGAAATGAACGCAGAAGAATTATGGGAAACCACCATGGATCCTGCGCGACGTATTTTAAAACAAGTAACCATTGATGATGTTATTGAAGCCGATAAAACATTTGATATGCTAATGGGGAATGATGTGGCAATTCGAAAAGCATTTATTCAAACAAATGCCAAATCTGTTGTAGAAATTGACCTATAATAAAAAAACCGCATATGCGGTTTTTTTATTTTATTTCTAACGTAATGATTGCCTTTAGGTCTTCAATTAATAATTGTTTTTCTGTAGCAACTTCAGTCCAAAATGCTTTTAGTTCTTTGTCTTTCCCTGCGTCTTTTAAATAGTCATTTTGAATTCGCCAAAGAGATTTTTGTTCTTGAACTAATTGGGTCATAAGGTTGTATAAATTGTTGTTGGTGTCTTTTTTCATAAATTTAATTATTATTGAATAATAATATCAGTATATCATAAAAACCGCCTGCAAGCGGTTTTTATGATTTTATTTAATTAAGGGTTCGTTCATTAATTTCTTGATCTAATTTCTGTAAAAGTTCATCCAAAGTAATTCCTTCAATTTTTACATCATTGCGACCTTCAACCGTTAAAGTATTAGATTCTTTTTCCTTGTCACCAATAATAATTTGGTAGGGAATTTTTTGCATTTTTGCAGTTCGAACTCGTTTTCCTAATGAATCATCATCAAGCAATGTAATTCGAACACCTGCATTTTTCAGTTTCTTATAAACTACATCTGCATATTCACTGTGGTGTTCATTTGAAACAGGGAGAATCGCAACTTGCACTGGTGCAAGCCAAACAGGGAATGATCCAGCAAAGTGTTCAATCATCACACCCATGAATCGTTCAAGTGATCCAGAAATTGCACGGTGGATAACCACTGGTCGTTCTTTTTCACCTTTTTCATTAATAAATGAAAGATCGAAACGTTCTGGTAAATTGAAATCACACTGAATGGTTGCTAATTGCCATTGCCGGCCAATCGCGTCTTTGAACATGAAGTCAAGTTTTGGTCCGTAGAATGTTGCTTCACCTTCGACTCGTTTATAATTTAATCCATTTGCGGTTGCGGCTGATTCAAGTGCGCTTTCTGCTGCGCTCCATGCCTCTTCTGTTCCCAGGTATGCATCTGGAGTTTTAGGGTCTCGAACTGACAATGATACCCAATACCCATCCATCATTCCCATGGTTGTGTAGAATTGTTTAATGATACCAACAATGGTTGAAACTTCTTCATTAATTTGTGATACACGACAGAATAGGTGTCCATCATCCTGGGTAATTGCGCGCACGCGGGTTAATCCAGAAAGTTGTCCTGTTTTTTCATCGCGATAAACCGTTGCGGGTTCAAAATAACGAACAGGCATGTCACGATATGAAAACTGATTGTCTGCAAATATCTGCATGTGGTGCGGACAGTTCATTGGTTTCATAATAAATGATTCGTCCTTTCCTTGAACACGGAATAATTCATCTCCAAATTTTGCTGCATGTCCTGATGTTTCATACAATGCAACTTTTGCAATGTGTGGAGTCCAAACTCGTTGGTATCCTTTATTTTTATGTAATTCCCACAAGTATTTTTCGATCTCTCCACGGATAATCATTCCGTTTGGCATAATCAGTGGAAGCCCTGATCCAACCAATGGTGACAATGTAAACAATTTCATTTGTGTACCGATTTTTCTGTGATCACGTTTTTCTGCCTCTGCAATTTGGGTTTCGTATGCTACCAAGTCTTCTTTTGTAGAAAACGCAATTCCGTAAATTCGGGTCAGCATTTTATTTTTCTCGTCTCCTCGCCAGTAGGCACCAGCAATTCGATCCAGTTTAAATGCATCAGTTTGAATTTCATTTGCGGGGTTATGAACATGTCCACCACGACATAGGTCGGTGAATCCTCCACATGTATATAATGTAATTGTTTCACCTCGGGATACAATTTCATCAATCAATTCATGTTTATAGATGTTTCCCGTAAAGACTTTCTTTGCTTCATCTGCAGAAACTTCTTGGTGGGTGAATTCTGTCCAGTTCTTTAAATTCTTACGCATTGATGTTTGGAATTTTTTCAAGTCTTCTTCGGTAATTTTGTCTGTTCCAAAATCGATATCGTAGTAAAATCCATTATCTACTGCAGGTCCCAAGGTCAACTGTGCATTTGGGTAGTATTCTAAAACTGCCTGGGCAAGCAGGTGGGCAAGAGTATGGCGCATCGGCGCGAGGTGTTCATTATTTTCCATAAGTGAACTGACTATAGCATTTAATAGGGTTTTTGTGGAGGGGTGAAATGTTAATAATAAAAAACCGCTTTACAGCGATTTTTTCTTTAAACAGTTGGTGCAACGTCCTTTTTAGGCATCCATCGCATGATGAATTTTAGCGCCACAAATACTGATAGTGCAATAATGAGGAAGTTTACTATTGCGGTAATAAAATTACCAATCTTGACTTGCCCTAATACAATTGAAGTAAAATCTGGTGCTCCAAAAATCATTGCAATGATAGGCATAATAACATCGCCTACCAATGATTCAACAATTTTATTAAATGCCGCACCGATAACAATACCAATCGCAAGATCAAGAACACTTCCTTTTAATGCAAATGCTTTGAATTCCTCGATAAATCCAGACGCTTTTCCAGACACATTTTTGATTTGTTCCATAATGATTTTTTAAGTAAATAGTAAATATATTTTTTCTCATTCTGCGGAACGCAAGCGCCCTCACGACAAGTACTTGTATTATGCATTTTGTATTGTCATTCCGGACTCGATCCGGAATCCAGCTTTCTGCATTATATTGCGTATACTTGTCTGCGGGTTCGGTCCTCGAATGTTCAAAAACATATTTACACTTATTTTTGTATGCTGATAATATACCCACTATACACTTTCTCTTGATTTGGTAAAGTAGTGATATGAAACTGGATCAAAAGGAAATCAAGCAATTTCAAAAAACAGTATGGAATTATTATAAAACTTCTGCACGACATAATTTGCCTTGGCGAACAAAAATTAACCCATATCGTATATGGATTTCAGAGGTAATGTTACAACAAACTCAGGTTGACCGCGTGGTTAATTTTTTTAATACATGGATGAAATCATTTCCAACCATTGCAAAACTTGCCCAGGCTTCACAAATTGAATTATTAAAACACTGGAAGGGGTTAGGGTATAATTCACGTGCAATTCGTTTGAAACAAACCGCACAGATTATTGTAAATAATAATAAAGGGATATTTCCGAGTGATTACCAGCAGTTGCAAAAATTGCCGGGTATTGGCCCCTACACCGCAGGTGCTATATTAGCATTTGCATATAATCAACCAGTTACCATTATTGAAACAAATATTCGCCGAGTGTTCATTCATCATTTTTTTAGTGACCGAAATGACGTTGGCGATGACGAGATTTTACAGTTGGTTGAAAAAACAATAGATATAAAAAATCCAAAAGAATGGTATTGGGCATTGATGGATTATGGTTCATTTTTAGGTCGCACGTTAAACATAAAAGGCAAAAAATATAATCCAAATGTTCAAAGTAAACATTATACGAAACAATCAAAATTTGCAGGCAGTGATCGGCAAATTCGTGGGAAAATATTAGAAATAATTTTACAGAATAATGGAACAGTTTCCGAACAAAAACTATTCAATGAAATTAAAATTCTTTCCACGGATAAAAAAAGGCTGCAGGCGGTGGTTAGTCAAATGGCTAAAGAAGGGTTTCTTCAAATAAAAGGAAAGAAATTGTTACTAAAAAAATAGCGGGCACCTTTGGTGTCCGCTTTTCGTGAATAATGTTTTTTTGTTTTGTTACGTGCTTTCTGCGGCAACAGGACTTTTCGGAAGATTGTTTCCGGAAGCTGCTCCGCTGCTCAGCGTGTTTCTGGATGCTGGTTGGTGAACTTCTAATAAACTTTTCCAAACCAGTTGTTGACCGGGATCTGCTTTTAATCCGGCAATCACGTTTCTTTCCCCGTTCGATAACATTCGTTTCAATCGTTCAGGGATTAATGTTTGATACGTTGATCCGGTTACGGTGCAAAGCACGGTGAGGACTTTTGCCAATTCTGCTGGCTGATTTTTGATTAGCTTTTCAAACAATAACGGAAGCGTTAAACGTTGTTCCTGCATTTGTCTGACAAACATGGATAATTGTTCTCTCGAATAATCATGTTCCATGCCTAATAATTCTTCAAAGATGGGGTCTAATACCCCGGGCGCTCCTTTGTGCATTCTTCTTAAGTTTTTTTGGTTAATAATCTAAAGACAAATATTACTGAATAATTAAATAAAGTCAAGTAATTTCTAGGGGCTTCATTTGGTATACTGTCGGCATGACTTCAGATTTATTTGAAAAAGCTTATGATGCATTAAATTCCGCCCAGAAAAAGGCGGTGGATGCATTGGATGGTCCTGTTATGGTGGTGGCAGGTCCAGGAACTGGGAAAACCCAGGTATTGGCGTTGCGTATCGCAAACATTTTAATGAAAACAGATATTCCTCCATCAGGAATTTTATGTTTAACGTTTACTCGTTCCGGGGTTAGTGCCATGCGCCAACGACTGGAGGGATATATTGGTACGCGTGCCCGTGACGTACGCATTACTACTTTTCACAGTTTTGCGATTAGTATTGTGCAGAATTATTATCAACTATTGGATTTTTCACATGTCCCAGAATTATTGGATGATGCAGCTGCAATTTTAATTGTGGATGAATTACTTCAAGAGCAAACATGGGAGTATTTACGACCACGCACTGATCCATCAAAATATTTTCATGATTTACGTGGATTGATTTCACTCTTAAAACGTGAACGCATGTCACCAGAACAATTTTTAATTGAAATAGAACGTGATATTACATCGTTAAAAAATGACCCCGACAGTATTTCATCACGTGGGCCAAGTAAAGGGCAATTAAAAAAAGAAATTGAAAAGAAAATTGACAGTTTGAATCGTACCCAGGAAGTAGTTTCTTTTTATAAACAGTATGAAGCACTAAAACGTGAACGCGGTTTCATGGATTATGATGACGTATTGGAATATGCTGTACAATTAGCAGAAGAGTTCGAAGACGTTCGTGCAGATTTGCGAGAAAATCATCAATTTGTACTAGTTGATGAACATCAGGACTCCAGTGGTGTACAAAACCAGTTCCTCAAAGCCGTGTGGTCCGAAGTTGAACGACCTGATATTTTTGTGGTGGGTGATGATCGGCAACTCATTTACGGATTTTCTGGTGCAAACTTGGATTACTTTACTGAATTTAAAACAGCATTTGGTGCAGCGCAAATGATTACGTTAACAGAAAACTACCGATCAACTGCACCTATTTTAAAACTCGCTGATGAATTATTAAAAAGTTCGGTAACCAACGAATCATTAAACAGTAATCGTGCCGGAACTGAATTAGTAAATCTTTCTGCATATCATTATCAACGTGATGAAATTATTGGGGCAGGATTATATTTTAAACAAGTTATTAACAGCGGTGTTTTACCTGATGAGTGTGCATTATTGGTTCCTAAAAATAAACATGTGCGATCTGCTGTTGCATTATTGCGCGGATTGGGATTGCCGGTAGTTTCAGAACAAAGTGTTTCTTTACTTGAAACTCCAGAAGCACAAAGTTTGCTGCGAGTCCTTGGAATTATTGCAAACCCATTCAATCATGTTTTGCTGGTTGATGCCTTGTTGGATAAAACCAGCTTGGTTCCACCCATGCAGGCCCATATATTTTTGAAGAATGTTAAAAAAATGGACCAACTTTCCTTGCAGGATTTAATAACTTATGGATCTGATGAAGGATTATTTGCAGGGGAACATTCTATTGCTGTATTTGGTAAAAAACTACAAACCTGGATTGAGTTATTGTCACATCAATCTGTTGAACAGGTTGTGGCGACGGTTGGTAATGAATTATTAATTGATCAATCCGTTAATCATGACGAGTTGTTAAAATCAATTGAAATTGTACGCAGCTTTATTCATACCAGCGCGTCATGGGTTGAAAAACATCCGATTGAAAACCTTTCACAATTTTTGGAATACTTTAAACGATTAAATAGCTACGGAAATCAGGTTGATGTTGCTTTATTAGGAAATCGATCTGGAATTCGTGTTATGACATTACATAAATCAAAAGGGTTGGAATACGATCATGTATGGATAGGGCATATGAACGAAGAAATTCTGATGAGTGAAAAACCAACCGTATTTACGTTACCAGAATCAGTAAAAGAAAAGATTACTGAACGTGATATTTTGACTGCAAAACGTGAATTATATGTTGCAATTACTCGTGCAAAAAAAATCTGCACCATCAGTTATGCAGGTAAACGAAATGACGGCACAGAATTAAGTTTGGCACATATTATTGAAGATTTGTCTGATGAACATTTCATTAAAACTGTTGCAGATGATAACGAGGCATTGATTCTTGGTGATAATCCACGCAACTATACTTCACAGCAGGTTGTTATTTCTGATATTGATATTGCAAAACAAATTCAGGAATTTGTAGCTGGACGATTTACAGAAACAAAAATTTCCGTGTCGATGTTGAATAATTTTTATGAATGTCCATGGAAATGGTATTTCAGAAATTTTTTACGACTCCCAGAAATAAAAGGTGTATCACTTGCGCTGGGTTCTGTGGTCCACAGTACAATTGAATACATTTTGAAATCAAAATCACTACCAAATCAATCAGAGCTGATGGAATATGTTATTTCACAATTACAAAAAGAAGGTATTCATGATGAAAAAGAATCAAAACGATTATCAAAAGACGCGATGATTGCTGTTGAAAATTGGATCAATGGTTATTATGCAAACCTTGCAAAAGACCGCACGGCAGAACGCAGTATCAGTTTTACCGATAAACAATTTCCAAATTTAAGTATGTACGGGAAAATCGACCTAACAGAACGGTTCCCTGATGGAACGTTGGTGGTTACCGATTTTAAAACCGGGTCCAGTAAAACATCTGGCGTAATTGAAAAGATTACTGAAGACGGTAGATTGTCTGATTATATGCGACAATTAGCCATGTATTCATATCTGATTCGAGGTGCTGAAAAAAATGATGTTGCCCAGTCACGGTTACTATTTTTGGAAGAAGATCAAAATAATAAAAACGCACTGTACAGTACGCATATTGGAAATGATCAAATAGAATTATTAATTCGCGACATTGCGGAATATCAACAATCACTGGCAACAGGGGATTGGATGCTGCGGACATGTAATGTAAAACCGTTTGGCAAAGCCACTGAATGTGAATATTGTGCACGGATGAATAA
>CAYSOB010000001.1:7784-12424 GCA_964432575.1 uncultured Candidatus Saccharibacteria bacterium | reverse complement strand
CTCTTGCTTGCTATTGGGACAACAGTTTTTGTTTTACCAAAGGCGGTAAATATTGGTACCGCTGCATTGTATGGTGCATTACTTGGATTAATAATTTATGGAGTCTACGATATGACCAATTTATCTACTATCACAAATTGGCCTACCGCATTTGCATTCGTAGATATGGCATGGGGAACTGTTTCTGGTGGATTAATTGCAATGGTAATGTTTACCATTGCAAAATTATTTAAATAGATGCACTAAAAAAGCTGATGCAATTGCATCAGCTTTTTTATTTAGTTGTTTAATTTTCTTCAGGAATTCTTTGATCCCGGTACATCTGGATCGTTTTCCGTGATACATCATTCAGGCCTACTTCCGCCATCTGTTTACAGAATTCAATCACGATTCGTGATGTTTTTGAAACAGAACTTTCTTTGAGGTCTACCATAATGACACAGGTGTCACATTTTGCAGTGCTTACGGAAAATCCGTAGCTGGATAATTCATCTTTCAGATAATCCGCTTCGGCTTTGTTGAAGCAATCAATCCGAATGACATTGTTGTCACCATTGATTAATCTGGCGGTTTTTTTCAAGATTTGTTTCCTTAAACAGGTGATGATGGAATACCCGAACAAATTTTCCAGGAAGTATACCAACCTGTTTCTGTGTTCAATGGCGTGTCGACTGATTCTTTCTTCCAATGTTTCGTCGAATGAAACAAGTTGTTTGATTAATGAATCCGGCAGGCAAAGTGGTATGATTACTTCGTTTTGGCTGGAATAAAACTCCACATCGTCCTGATCCATTAAAAAGGTGACGATTTTTTTTGTATCATTTTCCGTCAGGAACAGATAAATTGAATCTGTAACATGCTCCATCTTTTTTGGGATAATTTGTAAATCCCAAAGAATTTTTTGGATCGCCAGTGCGCTCCAGTTTGTACTGGTGTTTTTCTGATTGTTTAACATTGTAATTAAATTTTTAGTGAACGTATGATTGTACTATATACTATTTATATGAAAATGTCAATATACTTCTTTTATTTTGAACTTTACTGGGGAACAGGGTATACTGTTGTTATATGTTATTCAAAAAAGATAAAAAAATTAAAGTTGGTATTAATGGGTTTGGTCGTATCGGGCGTGCATTTTTAAAACAGGCTTGGGATCGGAACGATATCGAAATTGTTGGAATTAACGACTTGGGATCGCTGGATTCATTGGCATACTTATTAAAATATGACACCGTCTATCGAAACTGGAATCATACAGTTTCAAAAATTGAACCAGTAGTAAATGAAGACGGAACCGTAAAGGAAAACGGTTACCTTATTATTAATGATAAAAAAGTTCCTGTGTTTGCAGTAAAAGATCCTGCACAAATTCCATGGGGAACAGTGGCAACAGATGTGGTTGTTGAATCAACTGGATTGTTTACGGATTATGAAAAAGCAAAAGCGCATATTACTGCGGGTGCAAAAAAGGTGGTGATTTCTGCTCCGGCAAAAGGAGGGAATGATGCAGGTGCAACCATTTTAATGGGAGTAAACGAAGAAAAATTTGGAACATGCGATGTAACATCAAACGCATCATGTACCACAAACGCATCATCACCATTGATTGGAATTTTAGATGAAGCAATCGGAGTTGAAAAAGCGATTCTTTCAACAACTCATGGGTACACCGCATCACAAGCATTAGTTGATGGACCAAGTAAAAAAGATTTGCGTGAAGGTCGTGCAGCTGCACAAAACATCGTACCTAGTTCAACAGGTGCTGCAATTGCAGTTGCAAAAGCATATCCAAAATTGGATGGATTGTTTGATGGGATTTCACTGCGTGTTCCGGTTCCGGCTGGATCAATTGTGGATGTAACTTTTATTGCAAAACGAACAACAGACGCAAAAGAAGTAAATGACATTTTGAAAAAGGCTGCAATCGATCCGCGATGGTCTGGAGTATTTGCAGTTATAGAAGAACCGTTGGTTTCTTCAGATATTCTGGGAAATACACATGCATCAATTGCAGATTTGGAAATGACCCGTGTAGTTGGTGGAAATCTGGTAAAGGTGTTAGCATGGTATGATAATGAATGGGGGTATACCCACACACTTGTCGAACATGTGATAAAAACCGGTGTGACTATTAAATAATCTCTATACAAATATATGACTGAAGGAATGAATTTTAAAAAACAAGTAATCCAGGCAGAATTTGCTGATGATGAATTACTTGAACAAGACCCTGAACTTTCTTTACAACAAGTAAAGATGAGTATCAATAAATCTCTTGATAATTTGGAACTTCTTAAAATTGATGAAGATTCAATAGAAAAAAAGGAACTTATGCAGATCTTGAACAACTTGAGAATCCAATTACGACAACTTGAAGAAAAGGTTCTTGCTAAAAAACAGAAAGAACTTGAGAATCAACCACTCCAAGAATCATCCCTGAATTAAGGGGTTTTTCTTTACAAAAAATATAAAGTATGCTATTATATTTCCATCGTTGTTTTTCTCTTACTCGTTCATTTATTTATATGAACATTTGGATACTCTCCTTTTTATTACTGAGGGCAAGATAACGGCAATTAACCGAGCCTTATCTGGTGACCTTATCGAGACTCCGCAATAGTGTTTTTCTCAGCTTCCGTGTCTGATACTCGTTCTTTTTGAATGTGGCATTCATACTCAGCTTTCGAAAATCACTATTACTTCGCCTCTGTCATAAGAGAGACTCACATCGCTTTGCGATATTTTAAAATAATTATGTATAACAAAACAAACACCTCAGGACGAGGAGCTTCTTCGTCTGACCGAGATTATTCAGATCGACCGCGACGGTCATCAACTGGTTCATCTTTTGGACGAACTACATCATCACGATCATCAGGATCTGACACAAAATCATTCCGAAAACCAACTGTGGTAGCCGATTTATACGATCGACCAGCACCACGATCATTTGGATCACGACCACAAACAGGGTCACGAACATTTGTATCACGAGGAGTATCGTTCAGTGGACGTAGCCACCGTGGACCAAAACGGTTTGCAGGTGAACACATTGATGTATCACGTTTTATCAACCGAGCAACAACAATTATAGAAGAGGTGTACACACCGGTGCATACGTTTGCTGATTTCAACGTTGATCAAAAATTAAAAGATCGAATTACTGCTCGTGGATTTTCAATCCCAAGTCCAATTCAGGATCAAGCTATTCCAAACGCAATCGATGGTCGTGATATCATCGGACTTGCTAACACGGGTACTGGTAAAACAGCTGCGTTTTTAATTCCTACCATCAATAAAATTATTAAGGACAAAAAACACAAAGCTATTATCATTACACCAACTCGAGAACTTGCATTGCAAATTCAAAAAGAATGTATTGAATTAACTCGAGGTCTTGGAATTTTCAATGTTACCTGTGTAGGTGGGGCACCTATCCGTTTTCAAATGGAAAACTTGGCACGCACACACCATATTATTATTGGTACACCAGGACGGCTAAAAGATTTATTGGATCGAAAGAAAATCAATATGTCTAACGTTGGAACAGTAGTATTGGATGAAGCTGACCGAATGTTAGATATGGGATTCATCGACGATGTTCGTTACTTCCTTAAACATATCGAAGGTGATCGTCAGATGTTGTTGTTTTCAGCAACGATGGCGCCCGCTATTGAAAAATTAGTTCATGAATTTTTGAACAATCCGGTAAAGATTTCTGTGAAATCTCGGGATACATCAAAAAACGTTGACCAGGATATTATCCGAGTTCCCGACAAAAATAAAAAACTTGATATTCTTGCAGGATTGTTAAAAGATCCAGCATTTGGAAAAGTTTTAATTTTCGTTGAAACAAAACGATCAGTAGATCAATTGCATGATGAATTGCGATCGCGAGGATTTAAATCTGATTCAATCCACGGAGATAAACGTCACCGCGAACGTCAATTTGCATTAAAAGGATTTTCAGAAGGAAAAACACAAGTCTTGATTGCAACAGACGTTGCAGCTCGAGGGTTGGATATTTCTGGGGTTACTCACGTAATCAATTACGAAGTTCCACAAACCTATGATACGTATGTTCACCGAATCGGCCGAACAGGACGAGGAAACAACAAGGGTATTGCACTAACATTTGTGTAATATCATCAACAAAAAACCACTCATTTGGGTGGTTTTTTGTTGATTTCGCCAATCAGGCATTTGGATGATATAATCATATATATGAAGATACATATTGGTACCGATCACGCAGGGTTTGAATTAAAAAACAAACTCGTAGAATATTTAAACGAATTAGGGCATGATATCACCGACCATGGTGCTTTTGTCTATGACCCAACAGACGATTATCCAGATTTTGTTACGCCAGTTGCTCATGCTGTTTCCATGGATATGAATAGTTTTGGAATTGTATTAGGTGGATCTGGGCAAGGTGAAGCAATGAATGCTAATCGGTTCGAGGAAGTCCGTGCAATTGAATATTATGGTGGCGAACTTGAAATTGTGAAATTGGGGCGAGAACACAACAATGCAAATGTGTTATCACTTGGCGCACGATTTATAACAGATGATCAGGCACGCGAAGCCGTGAAAGTATTTCTTGAAACAGAATTTTCTGGCGAAGAACGCCACATAGA
>CAYSOB010000001.1:0-7684 GCA_964432575.1 uncultured Candidatus Saccharibacteria bacterium | reverse complement strand
AAGCCGTGAAAGTATTTCTTGAAACAGAATTTTCTGGCGAAGAACGCCACATAGATCGGCTTTCTAAATTTTAATGTATGAATATTATCCCAGCAATATTACCAAAGACTCGTGATGAACTGATTGAAAAACTTCAGGTTCTTTTTGATGCGGGTTATTCGGGTAGAATTCAAATTGATATGTGCGATGGAAATTATGTTTTATCAAAAACATGGCCGTTTACAGATTCCGGTGTTCCTGCAAAAAGTAGTTTCGAACTTGCTGGAAACATAAAAGACGATGGTGAATTAATTCAATTATTGCTGAAATTTGATATCGACCTTGATCTAATGGTGGCTGATGCTGATGCAAAAATGGTACTATGGGATACATTTTTACCGCAACGAATTATTTTTCATTTGGATTCAATTACAGACAATGAACTGCTGACAGAATTATTAAACCAGCGCGATGGTATGTATGAAGTAGTAAACAGGAAAGCAATTGTATTTGCATTTTCACTCGATACCGATATTCAAAAATTTGATTACTGGTATAAAAATTTCAACATGCGGAATGTTCAGGTGATGGGAATTGAACATGTTGGAGTTCAAGGCGAAGAATTTTCAGATCGAGCGTATGATTTGATAGATAGTCTGAAAAAAAGATTTGACGGATTACATATTATGGCGGACGGCGGTGTAAGCCTTTCAATACTGAAACGTCTTTCTGAATATGGCGTTACGGACGCAGTTTCTGGATCTGCATTGTTTAAAAATAACGATATTATAAAGAATCTTGCCGACATGCGAAACGTGCTATAATAGATATTATTAATTAATCTAACTTATTTTTTATGGAAACCAATAAATTTGATAAAAAAGGTATTATTACCATTTTAACCATTATCGCTATTACCGCAGTATTAATCCTGGCTGGTGGATGGTGTTTTAGAAATGCAGGTAGAGGAAGTGATACAATGCCCGCAACAATTACCGTGAATGGAAAAGGGGAACTAAAGGCAACTCCTGATGTTTCAAAATTTACCATTACGGTTGAAGAAACAGCAAAAGACCAATCAACTGCATTGGCACAGACATCTACAAAAATTAATGCAGTAATTGAAAACTTGAAAAAAGTTGGAATTGCTGAAAAAGATATTAAAACAGAATACACCAGTGTTAATCCAAAATATGAAAACGAACCAGTTACAAAAATGATGATGCAAACATACCCACCAATGCCTACAAAACAGGTAATTACAGGATATATTTCTTCACACACACTATCAGTAAAAGTTCGTGAAATTGGAAAAGTTGCAGAGGTACAGCAAATTTTTGCAGACTTGAAAGTTCAAAATGTTTCAGGTCCAGATTTATCAATTGATGATATTGATGGTTTGAAATTAGACGCGCGAGCAAAAGCAATCGATGACGCAAAATCACAAGCAAAAATTCTTTCACGGCAGTTGGGTGTTCGTTTGGGACATATTGTTAGTTTCAGTGAATCAGGTGATGGAGCGTATCCAAATTACATGTCAGCACGTGCTGATGTAATGATGGCAGGAAAAGCTGCAACACCCGAAGCAACTATTGCAACTGGTGAACAAACAGTCACTTCAAACGTATCTATTACTTACAAGATTCGATAATTAAACTTTTTATGAAATTCATTTTTAATGAAAACAACAACCTTGCGTTAACCATTGGTGCTGCATTGATTATTGCAACATTAATTGGGGGAATTTTCTACGCAACCAAAAGCACTACTGGCAAAGACATTTTGACCGTAACTGGTTCTGCGCGAAAGGAAGTAACTGCTGATACGGTGTTATGGCGTACTGCTATTACCCGAAATGTTGGGTATGCTGGATTAAAAGCCGGATACGCACAAATGGCTACTGATTTGACCGAGGTAAAAAACTTCTTGAAAGCAAACAATGTTGCTGACGAAGCAATTACTGTTCAACCAATCACCATGAATGAAGATTGGAGTAATAATGGACCAGTAGCCCAAGAGGCAAAGCGATACACATTAACCCAATCAATTGAAATTAAATCAGCTGACGTAAACGGCATTACCGCCCTTGCACAAAAGGCAAGTGACCTGATTAATAAAGGGGTATTGTTCCAATCACAAGGTTTGGAATATTACTACACCCAATTGGCTGATTTGCGTGTTTCCATGTTAGGTGAAGCAATTGCAGATGCAAAAGCACGTGCACAAAATATGGCAAAAGCAGGAGGACAGCGCGTCGGATCACTACAGTCCGCAACATCGGGGGTAGTACAGGTATTATCACGTGGATCTGTTGATGTTTCTGATTACGGATCATACGATACCAGTAAAATCCAAAAGGATGTTATGGTAACGGTGCGTGCAACATTTGGAGTTAAATAACAAAAAACCACCCCCCTTAAGGGGTGGTTTTTCTCTTGACCGGTAACGTAACTTCTGCTATTATGGGGTCCGTCCTGGTTCTTGTGTCGTACAAGAATTTTGGGCAGTAGAATGTGATCCATATGACGATTCGTGCTGAAAAATAATACATGAATTCTGAATTAAATTCAGAATTTCAATGAATTTTTCCTCACAAATTATTGTATGTGATATCACGCTACTTTTAATCATTTATTGTAATGACTATAGATTCCTGTTTCAGGATAACTATAACAATTACTATTTTATACTATGGCAAAAACATCTGTTGTCGCACGAAATGAAAAACGTGCACGACTTATCGCAAAATATGCTGCAAAACGTGCAGCATTGAAAGCTGCTGGAGATTGGGAAGGACTACAAGCTCTTCCAAAAAACTCTTCACCAATTCGATACAAAAATCGATGTGGTATTACTGGTCGATCAAAAGGATATTTACGAGACTTTGGATTGTCACGTATTAAATTCCGAGAATTAGCTAACGAAGGAAAAGTTCCAGGTGTACGAAAGTCATCTTGGTAATATATATTTATGGATAAAATCTCAAACCTTTTGATCTCTTTGAAAAACGGAGGTAATGCAAAAAAAGAATTTACAACACTTCCTTATTCAAAATTTCAAGCAGCAGTAGCAAAAACTTTATTTGATGCTGGATACATTGCGTCATACAGTAAAAAAACAAGTAAAGGACATCCTGTGTTGGAATTAGGTATCGCCTATGTTGGTGATCGTCCACGCATCAGTGATGTAAAACGAATTTCAAAACTTTCACGACGTATGTACGTAAGTTCACAGAATATTCGTCCCGTTAAAAACGGATATGGAATTTTGGTTTTGTCGACACCAAAAGGAATCTTAACAGGAGATCAAGCAAAGAAGGAACACGTCGGTGGCGAAGTTCTCTTTGAAATCTGGTAATTGTATGTCACGACTTGCAAAAAAACCTATTGAATTGCCAGCTGGTGTTACGGCTTCAATGGATCACAAAACACTGACTATCACCGGTCCAAAAGGATCTCTTTCTCGGGAATTTCGATCTGAAATTTCTATTAAATTAGAAGGTCAAACCATCGAAGTTACTTTGAAAGGAACAGACGTGTTTGCACGAAGTCTCCTTGGAACTTACGCATCTCATATTAAAAACATGGTTGTCGGAGTTACTACAGGATACGAAAAGAAACTTATCTTGGAAGGGGTAGGATTCAAATCAGCGGTATCAGGTAATACACTTGATCTTGCTCTTGGTTTCTCGCACCCAGTTAAAGTAGAAATTCCAGCAGGAATTACTGTAACTGCAGAGAAAAACGTTATTACTATCACAGGAATTGATAAAGAAACAGTCGGTCAATTTTCTGCACACGTTCGATCATTGAAAAAACCTGAACCTTATAAAGGTAAAGGATTCCGTTATGACGGTGAAGTGATTCGACGCAAGCAAGGTAAAAAATCTGCATAATAAATTTCGTCTTAATTTCTTTCAAGTTTTTAAATTCATGTTCTGCGGGAACGCTGATCGGCTCCGCCGGCGCCCTCACGCACTTAGCGTGCTGCGGGTTCGGTCCTCGAACATTCATAATAAAAACTTTTCAGAAATTCAGGCACTTACATTTATATGAAAACATTACACAACTACAACCTTGCAAAACGAAATCGTTTGCATAAAAAAATTCGTGTTCGCGTTGTTGGATCAGAATCACGACCTCGATTGTCTGTGTTTCGATCAAACAAATTCATCTATGCACAAATTATTGACGACGCTAGTGGAAAAACATTAGTTTCTGTTAGTGATATCAAAACTACTACAGGAAACAAAGTTGACCGAGCTCGATCAATGGGAAACAAAATTGCTGAACTTGCAAAAGCAGCAGGAATTACCGCAGTCGTTTTTGACCGAGGTGGATTCCGATATACTGGTCGAATCGCAGCATTAGCAGACGGAGCCCGAGAAAAGGGTCTTCAATTCTAATTTAATTATTTATGGAAGACACAACAACAACTCAAACAACATCTGCTGCTGCACCTAAAACTGCGGCACCACGAACCAGCGCACCTCGCACTGGTGGATACCGTGGTAATTCACCTCGTAAACCAGGTGAAGCAGGATCAACTGGCGGAGCACGCGGAGGATTCGGAGCACGACGTCCAGGTGGACGAACCGGCGGACGACCTGATCGCGCTGAACGACCAAAACCAGAATTCGATCAAAAAATGCTTGAAATCCGACGTGTAACTCGTGTAGTTGCCGGAGGACGACGATTCTCTTTCTCGGTAACATTAGTTGCAGGAGATCGAAAAGGACGTGTAGGTGTTGGAATCGGGAAAGCTACTGATACCACATTGGCTATCAACAAAGCATTCAACGATGCTAAACGAAACATGATCAAAATTAAATTCACTGAAACAGGATCAATTCCTCATGAAGTGACTGCTAAATATAATTCAGGAGAAGTATTTCTTATGCCAAACAAATCACGAGGAGTAGTAGTAGGTTCTGCTATGCGTAACGTGATTGAATTTGCTGGGATTACTGATGTAACTGGTCGAGTTCTCTCTGGTTCAAAAAACAAACTTAACATTGCGCGCGCAACCATCAAGGCACTGACAAAATTTGCTTTGCCAAAAGCGGCTCGCACCGAATAATATGTTACATACTATCAAACGGGAACATCCGAATAAAACACAAAAGCGAGTAGGTCGCGGACAATCATCTGGAAAAGGTAAAACTGCCGGACGTGGAACCAAAGGTCAAAAGGCTCGAGGAAACACAAAAATGCGTCCTATGTTGCGTGATATCATTAAAAAGATTCCAAAACGACGAGGGTTTGGTAAAAACCGATCTCGAGGAACATACGTTAAACCAGAACTAGGAATCATTAACGTAAGTCAATTGGCAGCTATGACATTGGTAAACCCTGAAACATTGGTTACTGCTGGATTGGTTTCACCACGACTTGCAAAAAATGGTGTTAAAATTTTAGGAACAGGAAACATCTCTACTGCTGTTACTGTTTCGAACTGTGACGTTTCTGAATCTGCTCGAACAAAAATTTTGGCAGCTGGGGGATCTGTTGCATAATACCCAACCATGCGTAGAGGACAGTAATATTCCTTACAACAAATTATTCCTCTTTTTATCTCCTGCGTAACGCAAGCGCCCCAAGGGTTTCTACTCGGACATAAAAAGAGGAAATTTGTTTTCAGGAAATCCTTTTCTTGGATAATTATTTGGGAACAGGTATACTGATGTCACGCATGTTTGCGATTATCTATGATTGATACATTTTTGAAAAAAGTGAAAATTATTTTCACCGACCGATCGATTTTATTTCGTATAGGTTTTGTTCTTGCAATGTTTGCAGTCTTTCGATTGTTGGGTGCTATCCCGTTACCGGGAATTGATACCGTGCAATTGTCACGATTCCTTGCAAACAACCAATTTTTTGCATTCCTATCATTGTTTTCAGGAGGAGGTCTAACCCAGTTGTCATTAGTTGCGTTGGGGGTAGGTCCGTACATTACAGCATCTATTATCATGCAGCTGTTGACCGTATTGGTGCCTAGTATCAAATCTATGTATCACGAGGAAGGTGAACAGGGACGAAAACGATTCAATCAATATTCACGATTCTTGTCTGTTGCTATGGCATTTGTACAGGGATTAGGTTTGATTGCATTGCTATCATCACAAGGCGTGTTGGTACTAACTACCTTGTTCAGTAAAGTATTGTTTGTATTAACCGTAGTTGCTGGTGCAATGTTGGTTATGTGGATTGGGGAACTGATTTCAGAATTTGGAATCGGAAACGGAATTTCTATGATTGTGTTTGCCGGAATCGTATCACGATTACCTGCTGACTTTTCAAAAGGAGCCTTTACCTATGACGCATCACAATTACCATTGTACATTGCCATCTTGGCTATCTTGTTATTGATGATTTTTATTTCAGTAATTATCACCGAAGCAGAACGACCCATTCCGGTTCACTATGCAAAACAAGTTCGCGCAGGATATCAAACCGCAGGAACTGATACGTACATCCCACTTCGTATTGCGCAGGCTGGGGTTATGCCAATCATCTTTGCGGGATCAATCCTACAATTACCACAAATTCTTTCTATGTTTTTCTTGAAATCTTCCAACGCAACATTGTTGTCATTGGGAAATGCATTTAAAACATTCAACTCTACGAATATTTGGTATATGATTGCTTACTTTGTACTCATCTTTTTCTTTACATATTTCTATACAGCGGTAACATTTGATGCAGAGGCAATGGCAAACAATTTACAGAAAAACGGAGCATTCGTACCAAACGTACGACCAGGGGTACCTACTGCAGATTATGTTGCAACGATTTTGTCACGAACGACATTATTCGGAGCCGTATTCTTTTCAGTAATTGCCGTGATGCCGTTTATTATGCAAAAAATGACTGGGAACGCACTATTCGCTATTGGGGGAACTGCAATTTTAATTGCGGTATCAGTTTCAACTGACTTGATTAAAAAATTGTCAGCTCAGGCGAGTATGAAAGAATATTAATTCCAAACAAACAATCACCCATTTGGGTGGTTTTTGTTTTTTTCTGCAAATATGGTACAGTCGCGTTATGTCAACAGCATATATTTTTTATGGAAAATCAGGTTCTGGAAAAGGAACGCAGGCGCAATTATTAAAAGCACAGTTAGAATCAGTGGGGAAAAAAGTTATTTACATTGAAACAGGGAAATTGTTTCGAAACTTCTCTGCCGATCATAACGATTTTATGGGTGACCATGTTCGTTCTGTTATTGATTCAGGTAAATTAATGCCCGCATTTTTTCCTGTGTATCTATGGTCAAAAGAATTAATTGAGCAATACACTGGCACAGAAGATATTATTATGGATGGTGTTGCTCGTCGTATAGAAGAGGCTCCAATGATTGATTCTGCGTTAAATTTTCTAAATATTGATAAAAGGTTTGTGTTTACAATTGATGTAACCGACCAATGGGTGTTTGATCATTTGGGTGCACGAAGCGATCGTGCAGACGATACAGAAGAGGGGATGAAAAAGCGCCTATCATGGTTTACAACAGAAGTTGTTCCTGTAATTAATTATTTTAAAAACAGTGAAAAATACATCTCGCTGATGATTGACGGCAACCAAACAATTGAAGAAGTCAAAGACGATATTCAAGATTATTTAACAAGCTAACATGATCATTATCAAAACTGACAAAGAAATACAATCAATGCGTGCAGGTGGAAAAATCCATGCGCGTG